>DYOR01000140.1 GCA_020720385.1 Rubrivivax sp. | reverse complement strand
TGCGGCCCTCGTGCGGCCCCTAGTGTGACGTGTTGCCCGCGGCTTGTTGTTCGTTGCCCGCATCGGCACGCCCGGTCTCGCCGGCCGGGGTGAGGGCAAAGTTGGAAAATGATAGCGAAACGCGCGCCCCCGTGACCGGCCCGTCGGGCTCGTCGCCCGCATGCAGGTTGGCCACGCGCAGCCGCGCGCCGTGTTCGTCGGCGATCTTCTTCACCACCGCCAGGCCCAACCCGGTGCCCTTGGCCTTGGTGGTGACGTAGGGTTCGAAGGCGCGCTTGAGCACCTTGTCGGCGAACCCCGGGCCGTTGTCGATCACCGTCAGGCGCACCGCGCGCAGCTCGCCGTGTTCGCCGCGGGCGGCGCTGGTGAGGATCTCGGCCTGGCCGTCGGGGCGGTCGGCAACGGCGTCGAGCGCGTTCTGCACGAGGTTGTGGATCACCTGGCGCAACTGCGTGGCGTCGCCCATGATGGGCGGCAATGCCGCGCCCGCGCGGGCCACGAGCAAGCCGTTGTCCAGCGCCTGGCCGTAGAGGGCGAGCACCTCGGCCACGAGCACGTTGAGGTCCACCGGCGCCATCTTCGCCGCGGGCAGCCGCGCATAGTCGCGAAACTCGTTGACCAGGGTCTGCATCGCCTGCACCTGGTCGACGATGGTGTGCACCGAGCGCTGCAGCAAGCTGCGGTCGGGGCCTTCGAGCTTCTCCGCCAGGCGGTGCTGCAGCCGCTCGGCCGAGAGCTGGATCGGGGTGAGCGGGTTCTTGATCTCGTGGGCCAGCCGCCGCGCCACCTCGGCCCACGCCGCGCTGCGCTGCGCCGAGACGACCTCGGTGATGTCGTCGAAGACCAGCAGCCGGGACGCCGTCGCCGCACGACCGCCCGCAGGCGCCGCGCCCGCCTCGGGGGACGGTCGCGGCGCCGCCGCGGCCTGGGGGCTCGCGTCCGGCAGCGTGGCACCGCGCACCAGCAGCGTGAGCGTGGTGCCGTCGCCGCGCACGAGATCGAAGGACTCCTGCCACTGGTCGCGCTCGCCGGCCTCGGGGCTGGTGGCGAGCAGCTCGAAGCGCTGCTCCACGCCGTGGGCGAACTCCTGCAGCTCGGGCAGCTCCGACAGGCGCCGCCCCTGCCAGGCCGACAGCGGGCGCTGCAGGATGCGCGTGGCGCCGGGGTTGACGGTGTCGATGCGGCCTTCGCGGTCGAAGACGATGACCCCGGCGGTGAGCGTGTCCAGGATGGTCTGCAGCCGCGTGCGCGCGCCCTCGAGCTGGAACATGCCGCGCTGCACCTGTTCGCGCGCATCGGCCACCTGCGCGGTCATCGCCGCGAAGCTGCGCGTGAGGCCGCCGAGCTCGTCGTGGCTGGCGAACACGGGCTTGGCGGTGAGGTCGCCCGCGGCCACCTGGCGCACGCCGTCGGCGAGCAGCAGCAGCGGCTTGGCGAGCTGGTTGCCCAGGACGATGGCCAGCAGCACCGCGGCGAACACCGCCAGCACCAGCGCCAGGGTGAGGGTGCCGATGTACATGCGGCGCAGGCTGTCGCGGGCCAGCGCGCGCTGCTGGTACTCGCTGTACGCGGCCTGCACCGCCAGGGCGTTGACGGCCAGCGCGCGCGGCATCGGCCGCACCACCATGAGGAAGCGCTCTTCGCTCGCCGCCAGCGTGATCTCGTTGCGCGGCACGCGGGCCAGGGCGCGCACGCGCGGACCCGGGCTGCCTGGCCCCAGGGACTCGTCGTCCAGGCCCTCGACCTGGCTCGCCCAGCCGGCGCTGCGCGCCTGGCGCAGCAGCGCCGCGCCAGGGCGCTCCGTGGGGCCGGCCGCGGCGCTGCCGCCGGCGGTGAAGAGCACCTGGCCGCCGGGTCCGACGAGCGAGGCCTCGCTCGCATCCATCTGTTCGCGCAGCCGCTCCAGGGCGAGCGGCGCCACGGCCGTGCCGCCGTCGGCCAGCCGCTCCGCGGCGACGCGCGTCTTCGCCAGCAGGTCGCCGGTGAGGGTCTCCAGCGTGCCCCGGCCCAGTGCCAGGCCGGCATCCAGGGCGCCGGCCACGCGCAGGTCGAACCAGGCGTCGATGCTGCGGCCGGCGAACTGGTAGGACACGGTGTAGATCACCAGCCCGGGCAGCAGCCCCACGAGGGCGAAGATGCCGGCCAGGTTGACGAGCAGCCGGCTGCCGAACTTGCCCCGGCGCAGCCGCAGCGCCAGGCGCACCGCGGCCACGGCGATGACCAGGCTGAGCAGGGCGGCCACCGCCACGTTGACCCAGAAGAGCCAGACGAAGTGCTTCTCGTAGAAGCCCCCGCCCTGGGTGCCGAAGGAGAGCACGAAGGCCAGCACCAGCGCCGCGCCGGTGGCGGCGGTGACGGCGACGAGCCAGCCCCAGCGCGCCGACGCCATCACCGCCCCTCCTCGCGTGCCCGTGCCGCGGGCCCCGGCTGCGGGTTCACGGCGCCGGCTCGACCTTGAGCAGGCGCGAGGCGCCCACGCTCCACTCGCCCTGGCCTCCCAGGCCGGTGAGGCCGAACTGCATCGGGCCGGGCAGCTGTGTCGTGTCCAGGCGGTAGCTGAACTCGATGTAGTAGCTCTTGTCGGGGTCGAGCTGGGCCAGGTCGGCGAGCTTCCAGCCGGCGCTGCGCGAGGCCGCCGTGAGGGCCTCGGTGAGCGTGGCGTAAGTCTGGTTCAGGCCGCCCAGGCCGGCGCGCCAGTTGCCGGTGAGCGGCTGGTAGGCCACGCGCCAGGAGCGCGCGACGCGGGCCACGCGCTTGTCGCGCCAGTACCAGCGCTCGCGCAGCAGCTGCGCCTGGGCCACGAAGTACAGCGGCACGCCGCGCTGCAGGGCGTCCTCCACCGTGCGCGGCAGGTTCACGCGTGCGGTGAATTCCAGGTTCAGCGCGCCCTCGTCGCGGCTGGCGCGCAGGGTGACGAGCTCCACGCCCTGCGCCGCGGCCGCCAGGGGCGCGAAGGCCAGGCCGCACAGCACGACCAGCGCCGGCAGCAGGCCCTGCATGATGAGGCGGCGGACCGGCGGGGGGTGCATGGATGGCGGTTGGTCGTGGGCTAGGTCTTGCGGATCAGCGCGTAGAAGAAGCCGTCCTGCAGCAGCGCGCCGCGGCCGTCCGCCCCCAGGCTGCCATTGTCGGCCAGCGGCAGCAGGTGACCGGGCGAGTGGGGTTGCAGCTGTGCCGCGCCGGGGGGCAGGCGTTGCAAAAACGCGTCGATCTGCTGCCGGCCCTCGGCCAGGAAGATCGAGCAGGTGGCATAGAGCAGCCGGCCGCCCGGGGCCAGCAGGGGCCACAGGGCATCCAGCATCTCGGCCTGGATGCGCGCCAGGGCGCTGATGTCGTCGGCGCGGCGCAGCCAGCGCACGTCGGGGTGGCGGCGCACGATGCCCGAGGCCGTGCACGGCGCGTCGAGCAAGATGGCGTCGAAGGGTCGGCCGTCCCACCAGCCGCGCGGGGCACGCGCGTCGCCCGCCTTGAGCTCGACGCGGGTGGAGCCGGGCAGCTGCAGCCGGTTGAGCGTTTCCTGCACGCGCGCCAGGCGCAGCGGGTCGCTGTCCAGCGCCAGCAGGTCCAGATCGGCGAGCTCGAGCAGGTGCGCGGTCTTGCCGCCGGGCGCGGCGCAGGCGTCGAGCACGCGCGCCCCGGGCCGCAGGGCCTCGTCCGCGCTGCCCAGCAGCAGCCGGGCCGCACGCTGCGCCGCGGCGTCCTGCACCGAGACCTCGCCCTCGGCGAAGCCGGGCAGCTGCTGCACCGGGCAGGGGGCGGCGAGCACCACCGCCTGGCCGCCCAGCGCGGGGTCGGGCAGCAGCAGGGCGGCGCGCCCCAGCGCCGCCAGGCCGGCGACGTACGACGCGCCCGTGCCGCGCCGGGCGTTGACGCGCAGCGTCATCGGCGGGCGCTGGTTGGCCGCCAGCAGCAGGGCCTGCCAGGCCTGCGGCCAGTCGCGCTTCACCCGGTCCACCCACCACAGCGGGTGGTTGTAGGCGCCCAGCGCGGAGCGGCCCGCGGCCTGCACCACGGCGTCGCGCTCGCGCAGGAAACGCCGCAGCACGGCGTTGACGAACCCCGCGGCTGCCGGCACGCGCACGCGCGCCGCGCTCACCGCCTGGTCCACCAGGGTGTGCTCGGCGTAGGGCAGGGGCTCGCCGGGCCAGAGCAGGGCCAGCGCGGTGACGAGCAGGGCGTCGACATTCGGCGCGGGCGTCTTCGGCGCCAGCTGGGCACGGGCTTCGGTGGCACTGCCCAGCCAGCGCAGGGTGTGGAAGCTCAGCGCCTGCACGCCCGGGCGCAGCGCCGCGGGCACGCGCGCCAGCACCTCGGTGAGCGAGCGCCCGGCGCGCACCGCCTGCACGGCGTCGGCGGTGTGCTCGAGCAGCTGGGCCAGCGCGGGCCCGGCCGCCGGGGCGTTCGCTGGGGTGGATGGAATGGCCCCGCTCATGGCCGCAGTCTAGCCGCCGCCCCGGCGTGCGCAGGTCCGCCGGCGCACAATGTCCGCTCCTCGATTCGGCCCCCGCCACGGAGACCTCGACGCATGGCCAGCCCCCCATCCACGCCTGAGCCCACGGCGCGCCTCTTGCGCAGCGAAGAGGAACTCGCGCTGCGGCCCGCGTCCGAGCGCATCCGCTACCGCCTGGTGACCGCCGAGCGCCGCCACCACGCCAACGACAACATCGCCGACTTCGTGCGCGAGGGCGAGCTCGAGGAGCTGAAAGCCGAGGTGCAGGCCAAGGTGCAGGACCTGTTGCGCACGCTGGTCATCGACACCGAGAGCGACCACAACACCAACGAGACGGCGCAGCGCGTGGCCAAGATGTACGTCGACGAGGTCTTCCGCGGGCGCTACGTGCCCATGCCCGCGGTGACCGAGTTCCCCAACGTGGGCAAGCTCAACGAGCTCATGATCGTCGGCCCGATCACCGTGCGCAGCGCCTGCAGCCACCACCTGTGCCCGATCATCGGCCGTGTCTGGATCGGGGTCCTGCCCAACGAGCACTCCAACCTCATCGGGCTGAGCAAGTACGTGCGCATCGCCGACTGGGTGCTGAGCCGGCCGCAGATCCAGGAGGAAGCCGTGACCATGCTCGCCAACGAGCTGCAGGAGCGCGTGCGCCCCGACGGGCTGGCGCTGGTCATGGAAGCCGACCACTTCTGCATGCACTGGCGCGGCGTGAAGGACAATGACGCGGCGATGGTCAACAGCGTGATGCGCGGCGCCTTCCTCAAGGACGCCAACCTGCGGCGCGAATTCCTCTCGCTGCTGCCGCGCAGGAACGCCTGAAGGAGTCCCGCCCATGCTCGTTCGCCTGATGTACGCCAGCCGCGCCGTGCCGTCGGTGGACCTCGACGCCCTCATGGCCATCCAGCGCAGCAGCGCCGCGGGCAACTCGGCCCAGGGCGTCACCGGCGTGCTGTGCTTCAGCGAAGGCATCTTCCTGCAGGTGCTCGAGGGTGGCCGCAGCGCCGTCAACCGGCTCTACAACCGCATTGCCGGCGACCCGCGCCACACCGACGTCGAACTGCTCAGCTACGAGGAGATCAGCGAGCGCCGCTTCGCCGCGTGGTCGATGGGGCAGGTGAACATGTCGCGCCTCAACCCGGGGCTGCTGCTCAAGTACTCGGAGCGAGCGGTGCTCGACCCCTACGCGGTCTCGGGCTCGGTGTCGATGGCGCTGTTCGAGGAACTCGTGGCCACCGCGGCCATCGTCGGCCAGCCGTGACGCCGGCGGCGCGACCTCCTGCACGCATGAGTGCCGATCTCACCCTGGCCCTGCCGCGCCTGCAACAGGCCATCGAACTCGTCGTGCGCGGCTTCGGCAGCGCCGAGGACGAAGTGCAGGCCGTGGCCGGCAACCTCATCGAAGCCAACCTCAGCGGCCACGACTCGCACGGCGTGGGCATGTTGCCGCGCTACGCGCAGGCCTACCTGCAGGGCGACCTCAAGGTCAACGCGCATGTGCGCGTGGTGCACGACGCGGGCACGCTGCTGCGCCTGGCGGGCGACGCGGGTTTCGGACAGGTGATCGGCCGCGAGGCCATGGCGCTGGGCAGCGCGCGTGCGCGTGAGCACGGCAGCTGCATCGTCGCGCTGGGCGATGCGCACCATCTCGGCCGCATCGGTGCCTGGGCCGAGCAGGTGGCCGCCGCCGGGCTGGTCTCGATGCACTTCGTCAACGTCATCTCGCGCCCCTTCGTCGCCCCCTACGGCGGTGCCGATGCGCGCTTCGGCACCAACCCGTTTTGCGCCGGCGTGCCGCTGCCGGGCCGGCCGCCGGTGATCCTGGACTTCGCCACCAGCGTCATCGCCCAGGGCAAGACGCGCGTGGCCTACAACAAGGGCGAGCAGGTGGCGCCGGGCTGCCTGATCGACAGCCAGGGTCGTCCCACCGAGGACCCGGTGCACATGTTCAAGCCACCCTTCGGGGCCCTGCTGGCCTTCGGCGGCCACAAGGGCTACGGCATGGCCGCGATGTGCGAACTGCTCGGTGGCGCCTTGGCTGCCGGCATGACGCAGCGCGTGCGCGAGGGCGACAAGATGCGCATCCTCAACGGCATGCTCAGCGTGCTCGTCGATCCCGACGCGCTGGGCGGGCGCGAGGCTTTCGAGTCCGAGGCGTTGGCCTTCATCGACTGGGTCAAGGCGAGCCCGCTGCGCGAAGGCTTCGGCCCGGTGCAGATGGCCGGCGATGCCGAGCGCGCGGCGCGCGAGCAGCGCAAGGCCCAGGGTGTGCCGGTTGATGGCACGACCTGGCAGGAGATCCTCGAGGCCGCGCGC
>DYOR01000139.1 GCA_020720385.1 Rubrivivax sp. | reverse complement strand
GCTAGACTTGCCGCGTCATGCGCACCCTCAAGCTGGGCCTTCGGCCCTACGCCGACGTGGAGGCCGCGATGCGCGCCTTCAGCGCCGCGCGCACGCCAGAGACCGAAGACGAGCTCTGGCTGGTCGAGCACGAGCGCGTGTTCACGCAGGGCCTGGCCGGACGCGACGCGCATGTGCTGGCCGCCGGCGACATCCCCGTGCGGCGCACCGATCGCGGCGGCCAGGTCACCTACCACGGCCCGGGCCAGGTGGTGGCGTACCCGCTGCTCGACCTGCGCCGGCGCGGTTACTACGTCAAGGAGTACGTCTTTCGCATCGAGGAGGCGGTGCTCGACACGCTGGCGCACTTCGGCGTCACCGGCCACCGCGTGCGCGGCGCACCGGGCATCTACGTGCGCCTGGACGACCCCTTCGGCCACGCCGTGCTCCAGCCTGTGCCCGACGCCCCCTTCGCCGGCCTGGGCAAGGTGGCGGCGCTGGGCATACGCGTCACCAGCCACCGCAGCACCCACGGCGTGGCGCTGAACGTGGCCATGGACCTGGAACCCTACACCCGCATCAACCCCTGCGGCTACGCCGGGCTGGCGACGGTGGACCTGCGCACGCTGGGCGTGGAGGTGACGTGGGAGGAAGCGGCCACACGCCTGGCCGCGGCGCTGCGCAGCCGCCTGGCCTGATGCGGTCGCCGGGGCCCAGGCCCTGCGGTGCGGGCGGAAACAGGGGGGCCGTTAAACTCCTGCGCGCCCCGCTCCCCACAGGTTCCCGATGAGCTCCACCCCTCCCGCCGCCTACGACGCCAGTGCCAAGCAGAAGTCGCAGGCCAAGACCTCGCGCATCCCGATCAAGGTCGAGGCGGTCGAAGCGGGCGCGGTGCTGAAGAAGCCCGAGTGGATCCGCGTGCGCGCCGGCAGCCCGAGCACGCGCTTCTACGAGATCAAGCAGATCCTGCGCGAGCACCGGCTGCACACGGTGTGCGAGGAAGCCACCTGCCCGAACATCGGCGAGTGCTTCGGCAAAGGCACCGCGACCTTCATGATCATGGGCGACAAGTGCACGCGCCGCTGCCCCTTCTGCGACGTCGGCCATGGCCGGCCCGACCCGCTGGACGCGACCGAGCCCGAAAACCTGGCGCGCACGATTGCCGCGCTGAGGCTGAAGTACGTGGTCATCACCAGCGTCGACCGCGATGACCTGCGCGACGGGGGCGCGGGCCACTTCGTGGACTGCATACGCCGCACGCGCGAGCTCTCGCCGGCCACAAGCATCGAGATCCTCGTGCCCGACTTCCGCGGCCGCCTGGAGCGCGCGCTGGAGATCCTCGCGGCCGCGCCGCCCGACGTCATGAACCACAACCTGGAGACCATCCCGCGCCTGTACAGGCAGGCGCGGCCGGGTGCGGACTACGCCTTCAGCCTGAACCTGCTCGAGCGCTTCAAGCAGATCGTCCCGGAGGTGCCGACCAAGAGCGGCCTCATGGTGGGCCTGGGCGAAACCGACGCGGAGATCCTGGCGGTGATGCTCGACATGCGCGCGCACGGCATCACCATGCTCACCATCGGCCAGTACCTGGCGCCCAGCGGCCACCACCTGCCGGTGCGCCGCTACGTGCACCCGGACACCTTCCGCATGTTCGAACGCGAGGCCGCGGCGATGGGTTTCGCCCACGCCGCGGTGGGCGCCATGGTGCGCAGCAGCTACCACGCCGACGCGCAGGCGCATGCGGCGGGCGTGACGGGGGTGGCTTAGGCGAATCCCGCGCCCTTTGACGGGGCCACAGCGTGCATACTGGGCGCCACTTATTTGCAGTCCGAAGTGGTGGCTAAATGTTTCGAATCCTGACGCGCGTGCTGGCCGGCTGGCTGGTGGCGGCCACGACCATCGCCGCCGCGGCGCCGGCCGCCGAGGGGCCGCCCATCGTCGTGCACCACATCGGGCCGCTCAGCGGCGTGCTCGCTGGCTCCAATGGCGAAGCCCTGGAAGGCACGCGGCTGTACCTGGACCAGCTCAACGCGCGCGGCGGCATCAAGGGCAGGCCGGTGCAGATGGTGTCGCTCGACGATGCGCAGGATGCGAAGAAGGCCGCCGCCCTGTTCGCGCAACTGGTCAGCGAGAAGAAGCTGCTCGCGCTGATGATGCCGCGCACCACGCCGTCCATGGAATCGTTGATGCCGGGCGTGCTCAAGCACGGCATCCCGGTGATCGGCCCGCAGACGGGCGCCTCGTTCGTGAATCAGCCGCCCAAGCGCGAGCTCTTCACGCTGCGCGCCAGCTACCAGCGCGAGGCTGAACGCGCCATCCAGCAGCAGCATTCGATCGGCGTGCGCAGCTTCGGCATGCTGCTCGCCGACGACGCCTTCGGCCGCGACGTCATGGAGGGCATGACGCGCGCCATGCGCGAGCTGAAGATCGAGCCGCTGGCCGTGGCGCGCATCGACAACCGCAAGCCCGACGTGGCCGAGGCCGTGCGCACCATCGGCGCCAAGCACCCGGAGGTGGTGATGCTCATCGTCTCGAGCAAGGCGGCGGCGAACTTCATCCAGGGCTACCGCGCGCAGGGGGGCATCGCCACCTTCATCTCGCTGTCCAACACGAGCAACAACGAGTACATCAAGGCCCTGGGCAACCAGGCGCGCGGCGCCATCGTCATGCAGGTCATGCCCTCGCCGTTCTCCGCCGCCACGCCGCTGGCGCGCGAGTACGAGGCGGCTGCGGCGAAGACCAAGGCGCCGCTGTCCTACGCCGGCTTCTACGGGTTCGCCACCGGCAAGTTGCTGGCGCTGGGGCTGGCCAAGGCGGGTCACGATCTCACGCCGGCGTCGCTGGTGCAGGCGATGGAAGACCTGGGCGAGGTCGACCTGGGCGGTTTCCGCCTGCGCTACGGGCCGGGCGAGCGCATCGGCTCGACCTACGTCGACCCGACCATCATCACCCACCAGGGCCGCTTCATGCGCTGAAGGGTGACCTCATGGCAGAGCTCTCGCGCGAACGCCTGCACGCCCTGCTGCGGGCGATGCCCAAGGCCGAGCTGCACATCCACATCGAAGGTTCGCTGGAACCCGAGCTCATCTTCCGGCTCGCGCAGCGCAACGGCCTGGTGCCGGCCTACCCGAGCGTGCAGGCCCTGCGTGCGGCCTACGCCTTTGGCGACCTGCAGAGTTTTCTCGACATCTACTACGCCGGCGCGAGCGTGCTGCGGCACGAGCAGGACTTCTTCGATCTGGCCTGGGCCTACTTCGAGCGCGCGGCGGCCGACCATGTGGTGCACGCGGAAGTTTTCTTCGACCCGCAGACGCACACCGAGCGCGGCGTGCCCATGCGGGCCATCATCGTCGGCCTGGCCCACGCAGCCCGCCGTGCCCATGCCGAGCTGGGCATCAGCGCGCGGCTCATCCTGTGCTTCCTGCGCCACCTCAGCGAGGAAGCTGCGCTGGCCACGCTGGAGCAGGCGCTGCCCTACCGCGAGCACTTCATCGGCCTGGGGCTGGACAGCTCGGAGCGCGGGCACCCGCCGGAGAAGTTCGCGCGCGTCTTCGCGCGCGGCCGCGAGCTCGGCCTGCACCTCGTGGCGCACGCCGGCGAAGAAGGCCCGCCGGCCTACATCCGCAGCGCGCTCGACTCCCTCCTGGTCGAACGCATCGACCACGGCGTGCGTTGCCTGGAAGACCCCGCACTGGTGCAACGCCTGGTCGCCGAGCGCGTGCCGCTCACCGTGTGCCCGCTGTCCAACGTGAAGCTGCGCGTCTTCGGCAGCCTGGCCGAACACAACCTGCCCGCCTTGCTCGATGCCGGCCTGTGCGTCACCCTCAACAGCGACGACCCGGCCTATTTCGGCGGCTACCTCAACGACAACTTCATCGCCACCTTCGACGCCCTGCCGCAGCTCGGCAGGGCACAGGCCTACCAGCTGGCACGCAACAGCTTCGAAGCCAGCTTCGCGCCGGCGGCGGACAAGGCACGCTGGGTGCGCGAGCTCGACGACTGCTTCGCAACGACGGCCGCGTGACGGCCGTGTGAAGACGGTGTGGCGGCCTGCCAAGGGCAGCCCGCGGCACGCTCGGGCCAGCTCGACCCATCACCTCGACCTGCGCTGCCCATGCGCAATCCCGAGCTGCGGCGGATGTGGAGATGAGTTGCACGGTCAATTCAAAGCGCGGCATCGCGCACCGGCGCTTTCGGCTACCGTGCACACATGAGTCCACCGCGCCCGCCTTCCATCGTCGCCCTGGCCTGGCGCCAGACGCTGCGCGACCTGCGCGCCGGCGAGCTGCGCCTGCTGGCCGTGGCGGTGACCCTGGCCGTGGCAGCGCTGGCGGCGGTGGGTTTCTTCGCCGACCGCCTCGGCGGCGGACTGCAGCGCGACGCGCGCCAGCTGCTCGGCGGCGACGCCGTGGTCGGCAGCGACCAGCCCACGCCCCCCGAGCTGGAGGCCAAGGCGCGCGCGCTCGGCCTGGTGCTGGCGCACAGCGCCGGCTTCCCGAGCATGGCCCGCGCGCCCGAGGAACTGGGCGGCGCGGTGCGCCTGGCCGCGGTCAAGGCGGTGGGGCCGGGCTACCCCCTGCGCGGCGCGCTGCAGCTGCGCGCGGCCCCCGACGCGCCCGTGCAGAGCGTGGCGGCGGGCCCGCCACCTGGCAGCGTGTGGGTCGACGCCGGCATCCTCGACGCCCTGCAGCTCAGGGTGGGCGAGCCGCTGCAGCTGGGCGACGCCGAGCTCACCATCGAGCGCATCATCGTCGTCGAACCCGACCGCGGCGCGGGCTTCAGCAGCTTTGCGCCACGCGTCATGCTGGCGCAGGCCGACCTCGAGGACACCGGCCTCGTCCAGCCGGCCAGCCGCGTGAGCTACCGCCTGGCGGTGGCCGCGCCGCCGGGCCTGAGCGCCGCGCGCGGCGAGGCCCTGGTGCGCGAGTTCGTGCGCTATGCCGAAGAGCGCATCAAGACCGTGCCGCTGCGCGGCGTGCGCGTGGAGAGCCTGGAGGGCGGACGGCCCGAGATGCGCCAGACGCTGGACCGCGCGGAGAAGTTTCTCAACCTCGTGGCGCTGCTGGCGGCGCTGCTGGCGGCGGTGGCGGTGGGCATCGCGGCGCGCGACTTCGCCGCGCGCCACCTCGACGACTGCGCCATGCTGCGCGTGCTCGGGTTGTCGCAGCGGCGCATCGCCGGGGCCTATGCGCTGGAGTTCTTGCTGCTCGGCCTGCTTGCCAGCGCCGCGGGCGTGCTCCTCGGGCTGGCGGTGCACAACGTCTTCGTCTGGCTGCTGGCGGGGCTGGTGAACACCGCCCTGCCGCCGCCGGGGCCCTGGCCGGCACTCTTCGGCATGGGGGTGGGCATGACCTTGCTGCTGGGATTCGGGCTGCCGCCGGTGCTGCAGCTGGCGCGCGTGCCGCCGCTGCGCGTCATACGGCGCGAGGTGGGCGCACCCAAGGCCGCGTCGCTGGGCGTGCTGGTGGCCGGCACGGGGGGCTTCGTGGCGCTGCTCATGTCGGTCTCGGCGGACACCACGCTGGGCGCTATCACGGTGGGCGGCTTCGCTGCCGCCATCGGCGTGTTCGCCTTGCTCTCCTGGCTCGCCGTGGCGCTGCTCAGGCAGGCCATGCCCGAAATCGGCAGGGCGCGCTGGTGGACCCTGGGCGCCAGCGCGCCGCGCTGGCTGGTGCTGGCCACGCGCCAGATCGCCGCGCGCCCGGCCTTCGCCGTGCTCCAGGTCTCGGCGCTTGCCGTGGGGCTGCTCGCGCTGGTGCTGCTGGTGCTGCTGCGCACGGACCTGGTGAGCAGCTGGCGCAACGCCACGCCGCGCGACGCTCCCGACCGCTTCGTCATCAACCTGCAGCCCGAACAGGCCCCCGCCTACCGTGCCGTGCTCGCCCGCGCCGGCGTGAAGGGCGACGACTGGTACCCGATGATCCGTGGGCGCCTGGTGGCCATCAACGGCCGGCCGGTCGACCCGGCGCGCTTCGCCGACGCGCGCGCCAGCCGCCTGGCCGAGCGGGAGTTCAACCTCAGCCACGGCGCGCAGCTGCCGGCGCACAGCGCGCTGGTGTCCGGGCGCTGGATCGCGGAGGAGGCCGACGCGCTGTCGGTCGAGGAGGGCCTGGCCGCGCGTCTCGGCCTGAAGCTCGGTGATCGCCTGAGCTTCGATGTCGCCGGGCAGGTGGAGCGGGGGCGCATCACCAGCCTGCGCAAGGTCGACTGGGGCTCGATGCGCGTGAACTTCTTCGTCATGTTCCCGCGCTCGCGCATGGACGGCGTGCCGCTGACCTACATCAGCGCCTTCCGCGCCCCGGCCGAGAAGGGCTTCGACGCCCGCCTGAGCCGCGAGTTTCCGAACATCACGGCGGTCGACGTGTCGGCCTCCATCGCCCAGGTGCAGGGCGTGCTCGACCAGGTCATCCGCGCCGTGGAGTTCCTCTTCGGCTTCACCCTGGCGGCCGGGCTGGTGGTGCTCTTCGCGGCCGTGAGCGCCACGCGCGACGAGCGCGCGCGCGAGTTCGCCATCATGCGTGCGCTGGGAGCGGGCGCGCGGCTGCTCGCTCAGGTGCAGCGCGCCGAGCTGCTCGGCGTGGGCGCGCTGGCGGGGGTGCTGGCTTCGGGGGCTGCGGTCGGCGTGGGCTGGCTGCTGGCGCGCTACGCCTTCGAGTTCAGCTGGAGCCCGTCACCCTGGGTATGGCTCGCCGGCCCGGCCGCCGGCGCCCTGCTCGCGCTGGCGGCGGGCTGGTGGGGGCTGCGCGACGTGTTGCGCAGCCCGGTGCTGGCGACGCTGCGCCGCGCGGGGGCGGTGTAGCGCGGCTCATGAGGAAACGCACGGCCGCTCCGAAGTTTCCTCGTCCCCC
>DYOR01000138.1:2700-6935 GCA_020720385.1 Rubrivivax sp. | reverse complement strand
GTCCTCGGCGGAAATCGCCTCGACGATGGAATCAGCGTTCTTCTTCACGCTGATGGCACTTTCGATGCCGCGGCGGATGCCGGTGATGACCACGGTCTCGGTGGCGGTCGGCGGGGTCGCGGCCTGTTGCGCCTGGGCCAGGGTGGCCGAACACAGCAACGCGGCGACGGCGGCGGCGATGGGGGTGGTCTGCAGCGCGCCGCGCGGGGCACGATGGCGCTGGGTGGTGCTTGTCATGAAGGTCTCCTCGGGCTTTCGGGGTCAACACATGCCGTCGGCAAGGGCAGCAGGCCCACCCCGATCGGGCGACAGGAATTTTGAAAGCGGCCGGCAATATGTACCAAAACTAGATCGCGCGGACACCTTCGGAAACCCTAGATCGGTGCGACCACCGAGACCTCTTGGGGCGCGCTGCGGCGCACGCAGCCCCAAGTTTGAGCAGGGAGCGCACCAACACCCCTGTGCTCCGGGGGGTAGCGGTGACGCGGGCGAGAAGTTCATTTGTAGCTGAACTACATTGCAAAAAAGCAACGCAAGGTCATCGCGGGCGCCGTGGGGCGCGCCCTACACTGCGCCGGCCATGCCCCACGCCCGCCTCCGCCACGCCTTCGCCGCCCTCGCCCTCGCCCTCGCTCTTGCTCTCGCTGCCGCGCCCCTGGCCGGGGCGGCCGACGCGGGGCTGCGGCTGCACGTGCCCTCGCCCGACTGGCGCGACCAGGTCATCTACTTCGTCGTCACCGACCGCTTCGCCGACGGCGACGCGACGAACAACGACCAGGGGGCCGGCGAATTTCGGGCGGGCGATCGCACGCGCTACAACGGCGGCGACCTCGCCGGCCTGGTGCAGCGCCTGCCCTATATCCGCGGCCTGGGGGCGACGGCGCTGTGGATCACGCCGCCCGTGGCGAATCAGTGGCTGGACCCCTCGGGCGAGCACGCGGGCTATCACGGCTACTGGGCCGAGAACTTCATGCGCGTCGACCGCCACCTGGGCCGGCTCGCCGACTACCGGCGCCTGTCGCACGCCCTGCATGCGGCGGGCATGTTTCTGGTGCAGGACATCGTCGTCAACCACACCGGCAACTACTTCACCTACCGCGACCGCTGGACACCCGGCGACCCCGCACGGGGTTGGGAGGCGCACGCCGCCACGCCGCCGGTGGCGCGGCCCTCGCAACCGCCCTTCGACCGCAACGACCCGCGCGACCCCGCGCAGCGCCGCCTGGGCGTGTACCACTGGACGCCCGACATCGCCGACTACAACGACCGCCGCCAGGAGTTGGACTTCCAGATGTCCGGCCTGGACGACCTGAACACCGAGAGCGCGGCCGTGCGCCGCGCGCTGCGCCGCAGCTACGGCTACTGGATCCGCGAGGTCGGCGTGGATGCCTTTCGCATCGACACCGCCTTCTACGTGCCGCCGGACTTCTTCGCCGACTTCATGGCGGCCAAGGACGCGCAGGCGCCGGGCATGGCCGAGGTGGCGCGGCGCACCGGGCGCAGGGACTTTCTCGCCTTCGGCGAGGGTTTCGGCATCGACCGGCCCGGGGAGGATGCGCAGGGCCGCAAGATCGAGCGCTACATGACGGGTGAAGGCGGCCGGCCGCTGCTGCCCGGGATGCTCGACTTCCCGCTCTACGGCGCGCTCGGCGACGTCTTTGCGCGCGGCCGGCCCCCGGCCGAACTGGCGCGGCGCATCGAGACGCGGCTGGCCTTGCACGCGCGGCCGCAGCTCATGCCCAGCTTCGTCGACAACCACGACGTCGACCGTTTCCTCGCCGGCGGCAGCCAGGCCGGCCTGCGCCAGGCGCTGCTGACGCTGATGACGCTGCCGGGCATTCCGGTCATTTATTACGGTACCGAGCAGGGACTCACCGCGCCGCGCGCGGCGATGTTCGAGGCCGGCTGGGGCTCGGGCGGGCGCGACCACTACGACCGGGCGGCGCCGCTGTACCGCGACATCGCCGAGATGACCGCGCTGCGCCGCGCACACCGCGTGTTCTCGCGCGGCACGCCCACGCTGCTGCAGGCCAACGCCGCGCAGCCCGGCGCCCTGGCCTGGCGCATGACGCATGGGCGCGAGAAGGCCTTCGTCGTCTTCAACACCGCCGACTCCGAGTCCTTGCTGGCGAACCTGGACACCGGGCTGCCGGCGGGCAGCGTGCTCGAGGGCCTCTACGGCCTGGCGGGCCGGCCCGGTGAACTCGTGGCCGGCAGTGGCGGGCGCCTGAGCCTGCGTCTGCCGCCGCGCAGCGGGCAGGTGTGGCGGGCGACCGGCCAGCGCCGCGCGCCCGTCGAGCCGCTCGCCAGCCTCACCCTGGACGCCGCGGCGGCCACGGCGCAAGGCGCAGCCCGCGAGGGCGATTTCAGCGTCGCGGGGCGGGCTGCGGGCGTGTCGCAGCTGCAGCTCGTGGTGGACGGGGACCTGAGCACCGCGCGCCGCATCGTGCCGGCGGCCGACGGGCACTGGCAGGCCGTGGTCGACACCAGCCGCATGGTCGACCCCGACACGCGCCACCGCCTGGTGGCGTGGGCCGAAGGGCAAGCCACTTCCGAGGCCTTCGACTTCCACGTCGTGCGCGCGTGGCACGAGCTGGCCGACGTCCCCGACCCGCCAGGCGACGACAGCGGGGCGACGGGCCGCTACGTCTATCCCACCGACCCCGGCTGGGGCGCGCACCGGCAGATGGACTTGCGCCGCGTGCGTATCTCGGGTTCGGGGGGCGCGCTGCGCCTGGAGCTGACGATGAACGAGCTCACGCGCAGCTGGAACCCGGCGCACGGCTTCGACCACGTCGCCTTCACCGTGTTCATCGAACTGCCGGGCGCGCCGGGTGGCGCCACGGTGATGCCGCTGCAGGACGCGCGGCTGCCCGAGGGCATGCGCTGGCACCTGCGGCTGCGCGCCCACGGCTGGTCGAATGCGCTGTTCTCGTCCGCCGGCGCCTCGGCCACGCAAGAGGGCACACCGCTGACGCCGGCAGCGGCCATCGCGGTGGACCAGGCGAAGGGCACGGTGAGCTTCATGCTGCCCGCGGCCGCGCTGGGCGCCGGGCCGTCGCTGGCCGGGGCGAAGATCTACGTCACCACCTGGGACTACGACGCCGGCTACCGAGCTCTCGCGCCACAGGCCCAGCCCTATGCCATCGGCGGCGGCTCCGCGCAGGGTGCGAAGGTGATGGACGACAGCCCGGTGATCACGCTGCGCTGAAATGAAACCCCCAAGCTCACTGCGTTCGCTGCCCCCCGGGCCCGCCAGGGGCCCCTTCGTGGCCCTTGGGGCGCTCAGCGCCTTCGGAACGGCCGGGCGGTGCTGAGCGCTCGCGTCTCCAGCGCCGCCGCGGCGCCGGCCAGTGCCACCAGCGTGTCGGTGATGAGCGCCGTGGGAATGGCCTGCAGGTAGGGCTGGAAGCGGCCCTTGGCCTCGAAGCGCTGGCGGAAATCCGAGGCGAAGAAACGTTCGCCCAGGCGCGGCACGATGCCGCCGCCGATGTACACGCCGCCGCGCGCGCCGAGGACCAGCGCCACGTTGCCGGCAAAGCTGCCCAGCAGCGCGCAAAAACTGTCCAGGCTGCGGCTGCAGACCTCGTCGGTGCGGGCCAGGCCGCGCTCGACGATCTCGCCCGCGCCCAGCGCCGCTGCCGGGCGGCCGAGCACCGCCGCCACGGCGCCATGCAGCACCGGCAGGCCGATGCCCGAGAGCAGCCGCTCGGCGGAGACATGCGCAAACTCGCGGCGCACGACGCGCAGCAACTCGCCTTCGAAGTCGTCGACCGGTGCCAGGCTGGCGTGCCCGCCTTCGCCGGGGATGGCCACCCAACCGTGCGGCGTGGGCAGCAGCCCGGCCACGCCCAGCCCGGTGCCCGGGCCGATCACCGCCAGCGTGCCGCGTGGCGTGGCGTCGGGCCACCCGGGCTGGACCGGGCCGATGGCGCGCAGCTGCACCGCACGCAGGTGCGGCAACGCCAGCGCCAGCGCCTCGAAATCGTTGAGCACGAGCAGCTCGTCCAGGCCGAGCTGCGCGCGGGTGGCCTGGCGCGAAAACTCCCAGCCGCTGTTGGTGAAGGCGATGGCGTCGCCGCCCACGGCCGTGGCCACGGCGAAGGCGCCGGCGCGGGGTGCGCGGTAGGCGGCGCCCAGGGCCTCTTCCAGGCCGGCGAGGTAGGCCTGCGCCGCCTGCGCCGGGCCGGCGTAGTCGGCCGCGCTGAGCGTGGCCACCTGGGCCACTTCGTCGC
>DYOR01000138.1:0-2600 GCA_020720385.1 Rubrivivax sp. | reverse complement strand
CGGGGCGGGCCGCCACTTTGTTTCTTGCACGGTCATTGCCGGGGTCGACCCGGATCTCCATACTCTGGGCAACGGTAGCAAAACTACAACGAAGGAACAACGGTTCAAACGCGAAGATCGGGGTTGAATGGGCGCGTCTCCTAGGCCATCGGTGCGTGGACCTGTAGTCAAGCTACAGGTTGGTCTTCGTCCCGGCTTGCGGTCGGCCGCGGCAGGCCTCTTGCACAATCGCAGGCACGTGCGGCCGCCAGCCGCCCAGGATCATCCATGACGCCGTTTCCCAGCCCGCGACTGCTCGCCGACATCGGCGGTACCTACGCCCGCTTCACGCTGGAGACCGCCCCGGGCGTGTTCGCGCATGCCGCCTCGCTGCGCTGCGCCGAACACGCCGACTTCCATGCCGCGGTGACGGCCTACCTGGCCGCCCTGCCGGCCGACGCCGCAGGCGGCATCGAGCACGCCGCCATCGCCATCGCCAACCCGGTGGAGGGCGACGAGGTGCGCATGACGAACTACCACTGGCGCTTCTCCATCGAGCAGATGCGCCAGCGCCTGGACCTGCGCACGTTGGTGGTGGTGAACGATTTCACCGCCCTGGCCATGGCCTTGCCGCGCCTGGCCCCGGGGCAGCGCCGCCAGGTGGGCGCAGGCACGGCGCGCGAGCACAGCGTCGTGGGCCTGCTCGGTGCGGGCTCGGGCCTGGGGGTGAGCGGGCTCATTCCGGCCACCGACGGTTACGTCGCCCTGGGCACCGAAGGCGGCCACACGGCCTTCTCGCCGCGCGACGAACGCGAGATCGCCATCCTGCGCTACGGCATGCGCCAGCACCCGCATCTCTCGCACGAACGGCTGCTCTCCGGCCCGGGCCTGGAGCTCATCTACCGCGCCTTGTGCGAGCGCGCCGGCCGGGCGCCCGAGGCACTGGCCGCGCCCGAGATCACGCGCCGCGCGCTCGCCGGCAGCGACGCCGTGTGCGCCGAGACGCTGCAGGCCTTCTGCCTCATGCTCGGCACGGCCGCGGCCAACCTGGCGGTGACGCTGGGCGCGCTGGGTGGCATCTACATCGGCGGGGGCATCGTGCCGCGCCTGGGCGAGACCTTCGACCGTTCGGGCTTTCGCCAGCGCTTCGAGGACAAGGGCCGCTTCAGCGACTACGTCAAGGGCATCCCGACCTACGTCGTCACGGCCGAGCAAGCCACCTTCATGGGCGCCTCGGCGATCCTCGCCGCGCAGCTGCGCACGCTGCGCGCGGACGGGAGCTCGGCCCTGCTCGGCCAGATCCAGCGCAGCCGCGAGCACCTCACGCCGGCGGAGCGGCGCGTGGCCGACCATGTGCTGGCGCATCCGCGCTCGGTGCTCTCCGACCCCATCGCCGAGATCGCCCGCGCCGCGGCGGTGAGCCAGCCCAGCGTGATCCGCTTCTGCCGCTCGCTGGGCTGCGAGGGACTGAGCGACTTCAAGCTGCGCATGGCCTCGGGCCTGTCGACCACCGTGCCGCTGACGCACACCCAGGTCACCGGCGCGGACTCGATGCTCGAGCTCGGCGTGAAGGTGCTGGGCAACACCGCCAGCGCCATCCTGCAGGTGCGCGAGCAGCTCAACCGCGACTTGCTGGTGCGTGCCATCGACATGCTCGCCGCCGCGCGGCGCATCGAGTTCTACGCCGTCGGCCACTATGGCGTGGTGGCCGACGACGCGCAGTTCAAGTTCCTGCGCTTCGGCGTGCCCTCGGTCAGTTTCACCGAGCCGCGCCTGCAGCTGCTGGCGGCGCAGGTGCTGGGCGGCGAGGATGTCGCCGTGGTCATCAGCAGCAGCGGGCGTGTCGACGAACTGCTCGCCGTGGCCGACGCGGCGCGCAGCCGCGGCGCCAAGGTGCTGGCCATCACCGCGAGCCACTCGCCGCTGGCGCGCAAGGCCGACCTGGCCCTCATCGTCGACCATGGCGAGGACGCCGCCACCCAGGTGCCCATGGTGGGCCGCATCCTGCACCTGCTGGTGATCGACATCCTGGCCGTCGGCGTGGCCATGCGGCTGGGCCAGGACCGCCTGCCCGCGCTCGCGCCGGAGGCGGGCGCGGGCCTGCCCGACAGCCCTGCCCAGGAAGCCACCCTGCCGGACGCACTGCGCGCCGGCCCGGGCATACGCACCGCGGGGCCGCTGGCGCGGATGACCTCGCACAGCCGCTGAAGACACCATGACCAGCACCGAACTTCCCGCCGCGATCTCCCACGCGCAGCTCCTGTCCATGCCCATGCGCCTGTCCGGCCTCGAGCCGGTGACCATCGGTGAAGGCTCGCTCTTCGTCAACATCGGCGAGCGCACCAACGTCACCGGCTCCAAGGCCTTCGCACGCATGATCCTCGAGGGCCGCTTCGAGGATGCGCTGTCCGTGGCGCGCCAGCAGGTCGAGAACGGCGCCCAGGTGATCGACGTGAACATGGACGAGGCGATGCTCGACAGCGCCGCGGCGATGGAGCGCTTCCTCAAGCTCGTCGCCGGCGAGCCCGAGATCGCGCGCGTGCCGATCATGATCGACTCCAGCAAATGGAGCGTCATCGAAGCCGGCCTGAAGTGCATCCAGGGCAAGGGCATCGTCAACT
>DYOR01000137.1 GCA_020720385.1 Rubrivivax sp. | reverse complement strand
GCTTGGCGCGCAGCACCCCCTCGGCCGTGGGCGAGCGGCAGATGTTGCCCATGCACACCATGAGCACGCGGCGGCCGGGCAGCGCATCCGGGTTCACGGCCTGGGCATCGGGCTCGCCCTGCAGCCAGCCCTTGAGCCGCTTGATCACGGCGCGGCCTCGCGCGCCGGCGGGAGGGCATCGTGCACGCTGGCGCCGAAGGCCTGCTCGCGCAGCAACGCCAGCTGGTCGCGCACGCGCGCGGCCTTCTCGAATTCGAGGTTGCGCGCGTGCTCGAGCATCTGCCGCTCGAGCAGCTTGATGCGCTTGCCCAGGTCGCCCACGGGCATGGCTTCCACCTCGGCCGCGGCGCGGGCGGCCTTCAGGTCGTCCCTGGCGGTCTTGTCCGAGACCACGCCGTCGATCAGGTCGCGGATGCGCTTCTCGATCGTCCTGGGCGTGATGCCCAGCGCCAGGTTGTGCGCGATCTGCTTGTGGCGGCGGCGTTCGGTCTCGCCGATCGCCGCCTGCATCGAGTCGGTCATCCTGTCAGCATAGAGGATGGCGCGGCCATGGATGTGGCGCGCCGCACGGCCGATGGTCTGGATGAGGCTGCGTTCGGAGCGCAGGAAGCCTTCCTTGTCCGCGTCCAGGATGGCCACCAGGCTCACCTCGGGCAGGTCCAGCCCCTCGCGCAGGAGGTTGATGCCCACGAGCACGTCGAAGGTGCCCAGGCGCAGGTCGCGCAGGATCTCCACGCGCTCGACGGTGTCGATATCGCTGTGCAGGTAGCGCACCTTCACGCCGTTGTCCGAGAGGTACTCGGTGAGCTGCTCGGCCATGCGCTTGGTGAGCGTGGTGATGAGCACGCGCTCGCCCTTGTCGGTGCACTCGCGGATCTCCTGCAGCACGTCGTCCACCTGGGTGAGCGCGGGCCGCACGTCAACCTCGGGGTCCACCAGCCCGGTGGGCCGCACCACCTGCTCGACCACCTGCCCGGCATGCGTCTGCTCGTAGCTGCCCGGGGTGGCCGAGACGAACACCGCCTGGCGCATCTTGCGTTCGAACTCCTCGAACTTCAGCGGCCGGTTGTCGAGCGCGCTGGGCAGGCGAAAGCCATACTCGACGAGCGTGGCCTTGCGCGAGCGGTCGCCGTTGTACATGCCGCCGAACTGGCCGATGAGCACATGGCTCTCGTCGAGGAACATGAGCGCGTCGCTCGGCAGGTAGTCCACCAGCGTGGGCGGCGGCTCGCCGGGCGCCGCGCCGCTGAGGTGGCGCGTGTAGTTCTCGATGCCCTTGCAGTGGCCCACCTCCTGCAGCATCTCCAGGTCGAAGCGCGTGCGCTGCTCGATGCGCTGCGCCTCGACGAGCTTGCCCGCCTTCACGAACTCGTCCAGACGCGAGCGCAACTCGTCCTTGATGGTGGCGATGGCCTCCACCACGCGTTCGCGCGGCGTCACGTAATGGCTGCTCGGGTAGACGGTGAAGCGCGGGATCTTCTGGCGCACGCGGCCCGTGAGCGGGTCCAGCAGTTGCAGCGTCTCGACCTCGTCGTCGAAGAGCTCGATGCGCAGCGCCAGCTCGCTGTGCTCGGCGGGGAAGACGTCGATGGTGTCGCCGCGCACACGGAAGGAACCGCGGGAGAACTCGATCTCGTTGCGCTTGTATTGCATGCGCACGAGCTGGGCGATGATGTCGCGCTGGCTCATGCGGTCGCCGACGCGCAATGTCATCACCATGCGGTGGTAGTCGGCCGGGTTGCCAATGCCGTAGATGGCGCTGACGCTGGCGACGATGATCACGTCGCGCCGCTCGAGCAGGCTCTTCGTGGCGGACAGGCGCATCTGCTCGATGTGCTCGTTGATGGCGCTGTCCTTCTCGATGAACAGGTCGCGCTGCGGCACGTAGGCCTCGGGCTGGTAGTAGTCGTAGTAGCTGACGAAGTACTCCACGGCATTGCGCGGGAAGAAATCGCGGAACTCGCTGTAGAGCTGCGCCGCCAGCGTCTTGTTGGGCGCGAAGACGATCGCCGGCCGCCCCAGCCGGGCGATCACGTTGGCCATGGTGAAGGTCTTGCCCGAGCCCGTCACGCCGAGCAAGGTCTGGTAGGCCAGGCCGTCGGCGATGCCCGAGGTGAGTTGCGCGATGGCCGCGGGCTGGTCGCCCGCCGGGGCGAAGGGCTGGAAGAGCTGGAAGGGCGAATCGGGGAAAAGGACGAACTCGCCCAGCGCCGTCGGGTCGGACGGGGCAGTGACTTCGGCAAGGACGCTCATGCGGGAATTCCCTGACAGCTAGCATTTACAATTGGCGGGCTCGCAGCGCGACGCGGCGGCGCAGCCAACCTGACAGGTTAGCGCAGCGATGCCCCGCCCGCCGCGGCACGCGCCGCGCTCCCCCTCACGCACCAGGAAAGCCCCATGTCCGCCTCGCTCTTCAACGCCGTCGAATTGGCCCCCCGCGACCCGATCATGGGTCAGACCGAGCAGTTCAACGCCGACCCCAACCCGGCCAAGGTGAACCTGGCCGTGGGCGTGTACTTCAACGACGAGGGCAAGCTTCCCGTGCTGCGCTGTGTGACCGAGGCCGAGAAGCTCCTCGCCCAGGCGCCCAAGCCGAAGAACTACCTGCCCATCGACGGCATGGCGGCCTACGACAAGGCGGTCCAGGGACTGGTCTTCGGTGCCGACAGCGAAGTCGTCAAGGCCGGCCGCGTGGCCACCATCCAGGCGCTCGGCGGCACCGGTGGCCTGAAGGTCGGGGCCGACTTCCTGCGCCGCCTGAACCCCGGCGCCAAGGTGCTCATCAGCGACCCGAGCTGGGAGAACCACCGCGCCATCTTCACGCTCGCCGGCTCGAGCGTCGAGACCTATCCCTACTACGACGCCGCAACCCAGGGCATCCGCTTCGAGGCCATGCTCGCCGCGCTGCGCGCCGCCCCCGCCGGCACCGTGGTGGTGTTGCATGCCTGCTGCCACAACCCGACCGGCTTCGACCTCTCGCCGGCCCAGTGGGAACAGGTCGCCCAGGCGTGCGTGCAAGGGGCCCTGGTGCCCTTCCTGGACATGGCCTACCAGGGCTTCGGCGTGGGCATCGCCGAAGACGGCGCCGCCGTGCAGTGCTTCGTGCGCGCGGGCGTGTCCTTCCTCGTCTCGACCTCGTTCTCGAAGAGCTTCTCGCTCTACGGCGAGCGCGTCGGCGCGCTGAGCGTGGTGTGCACGAGCGCCGACGAATGCGCGCGCGTGCTCTCGCAGCTGAAGATCGTCATCCGCGCCAACTACTCCACGCCGCCCACCTACGGCGCCCAGGTCGTCGCCACCGTGCTCACCACGCCGGCGCTGCGCGCCCTGTGGGAGGAGGAACTCGCCGGCATGCGCGAGCGCATCAAGGCCATGCGCCAGGCGCTCGTGTCCAAGCTGCGCGCCGCCGGCGTGAGCGGCAACCTGGACCACATCACGCGCCAGATGGGCATGTTCAGCTACTCCGGCCTGAGCAAGGCGCAGATGCAGCGCCTGCGCAGCGATTTCGGCGTCTATGGGCTGGACACCGGGCGCATCTGCGTGGCCGCGCTGAACTCGCGCAACATCGATGCCGTGGCCACGGCGCTGGCGCGCGTCATGTGACGTAATTGCTGCGCCGCAGCAAGAAGCGCGCTACAGTCCGCCTTGCTCTGCACGGGCCGGTTCGAGAAGCGAGCCGGGGCCCGCGGCGCCAGACCGGAGGCCTTCGATGCTGTACCAGCTCTACGAAACCCAGCGCGCCATGATGGCGCCCTTCTCCGAGTTCGCCAGCGCGTCGGCCAAGCTCTACAGTCATCCCCTGTCGCCCTTCGCGCAGGCGCCCATGGCCGGGCGCATGTCGGCCAGCTTCGGCCTGCTGCACCGCCTGGCCAAGGAATACGAGAAGCCTGCCTTCGCCATCACCTCGGCGCGCGTCGGCGGCACCGACATCGCGGTGCAGGAACAGGTGGCGCTGGCCAAGCCCTTCTGCCGGCTGCTGCGCTTCAAGCGCTTCACCGACGACCCTCGGGCGCTGGCGCAGATGAAGGCCCAGCCCACGGTGCTCGTGGTGGCCCCGCTGTCGGGGCACCATGCCACGCTGTTGCGCGACACCGTGAAATGCCTGCTGCACGACCACAAGGTCTTCGTCACCGACTGGACCGACGCGCGCATGGTGCCGCTCGAGCAAGGGCCCTTCCACCTCGACGACTACGTCGCCTACGTGCAGGAGTTCATGCGCCACATCGGCCCCGAGGTGCATGTGATCTCGGTGTGCCAACCCACCGTGCCGGTGCTCGCAGCGGTCTCGCTGATGGCCAGCCGTGGGGAGACCACGCCGCGCACGATGACGATGATGGGCGGGCCCATCGACGCGCGCAAGAGCCCCACCGCGGTGAACAACCTGGCGATGAACAAGAGCCATGCCTGGTTCGAGGCCAACGTCATCTTCCGCGTACCGTCCAACTTCGCCGGCGCCGGGCGGCGCGTGTACCCGGGCTTTCTGCAGCACACCGGCTTCGTGGCGATGAACCCCGACCGTCACCTGAGCAGCCACTACGACTATTTCGCCGACCTCATGCGCGGCGCCGACGACAGCGCCGAGGCGCACCGGCAGTTCTACGACGAGTACAACGCCGTGCTCGACATGCCCGCCGAGTACTACCTCGACACCATCAAGACGGTGTTCCAGGACTTCGCCCTCGTCAACGGCAGCTGGGTCGTGGGTGGCCAGGCCGTGCGCCCGCAGGACATCACCACCAGCGCCCTGCTCACCATCGAGGGTGAGCTCGACGACATCTCCGGCGCCGGCCAGACGCGCGCGGCGCACGAGCTTTGCACCGGCATCCCGCAAGCCCGGCGCTTGCACTACGACGCCCTGGGTGCCGGCCACTACGGCATCTTCTCCGGCCGCCGCTGGCGCGAGAACGTGTACCCGCAGGTGCGCGATTTCATCGCCCGACACGACCGCGCCGCGCCCACCCGCGCCGCCAAGGCCCCGCCGCCAACGCTGCGCAAGGCCCGCGCCCGATAATCGGGCGGTGACCCGCGCGCCCGCCCCCACCGACCTCGCCGACCGCCTCGACGCCGCCCTGCCGCAGACGCAGTGCACGCGTTGCGGCTACCCCGATTGCCGCGGCTACGCCCAGGCCATGGCCGCGGGCGAGGCCGACATCAACCGCTGCCCGCCGGGCGGCGCCGAGGGCATCCATCGGCTCGCCGCGCTCACCGGCCGCCCTGTCCGTCCGCTGGACCCGGCCCACGGCACCGAGGGCCCGCGTGCGCTGGCGGTGATCGACGAGGACTGGTGCATCGGCTGCACGCTGTGCATCAAGGCCTGCCCGGTGGACTGCATCGTCGGCGCATCCAAGCTCATGCACACGGTGATCGATCCGCTGTGCACCGGCTGCGAGCTGTGCGTGCCGGTATGCCCGGTGGACTGCATTGCCATGCGGCCGGTGACGGGCGCGGCCACGGGCTGGCAGGCATGGAGCGCGGCGCAGGCCGACACGGCGCGCACGCGCTATGCCATGCATGGCCAGCGCCTGGAGCGCGAACGCCGCGAGGACG
Organism: Rubrivivax sp.; assembly: GCA_020720385.1. GTDB lineage: Bacteria > Pseudomonadota > Gammaproteobacteria > Burkholderiales > Burkholderiaceae_C > Rubrivivax. Next base: position 1,428 of record DYOR01000137.1, on the reverse strand, counting down.
ACGAGCGCATGGCCGCCAAGGCCCAGGCCAAGCTGGCCGATCTGGCCGGCCACTCCGGCATCACCGACCCCCAGGCCCTGGCCGCCAAGCGCGCGGTCGTCGAGGCCGCACTGAAGCGCGCCCGGCGCACGCCGGGCACGAGCGACGATGACGCCTGAGGCCGTCGAATCGTTCTTCGCCACGCTCGCCGCAGCCAACCCGCAGCCGCGCAGCGAACTCGAGTACAGCAGCGTCTTCGAGTTGCTCGCGGCCGTGCTGCTCTCCGCGCAGGCCACCGACGCCAGCGTGAACAAGGCGACCCGGCAGCTCTTCGCCCTGGCCCCGACGCCGCAGAAGATGCTCGACCTGGGCGAGGCGCGGGTCACCGAGCTGATACGCCACATCGGCCTGTTCCGCACCAAGGCGCGCAATCTGCTGGCCGCCTGCCGCATCCTCGTCGACGAACATGGCGGCGTGGTGCCGCGCTCGCGCGAGGCGCTGCAGGCGCTGCCCGGCGTCGGCCGCAAGACCGCCAACGTGGTCCTCAACGTGGCCTTCGGCGAGCCCACCATGGCCGTGGACACGCATGTCTTTCGCGTGAGCAACCGCACCGGCCTGGCTCCGGGGCGCACGCCGGCCGAGGTGGAGCAGCGCCTGCTGCAGCGCGTGCCCGCCGCCTACCGCGTCGAGGCCCACCATTGGCTCATCCTGCACGGCCGCTACGTGTGCCTGGCGCGGGCACCGCTTTGCGCCACCTGCGCCGTGCGCCGCTGGTGCGACCAGGGCGCTTCTACAATGCCGGCGAGGGAGACCCGCTGAGATGGCCAAGCTCGAAGACCTCGCGGAACGGGTGGAGCGCCTCGTGCTGCGCCACCAGGAGCTCAAGCGCACGAGTGCGCTCATGGAGCAGCAACTCGCCGCCGTCTCCGCCGAGCGCGACAGCCTGCGCTCGCGGCTGGCCGCGGCGCGCTCGCGCATCGACGCGTTGCTCGAACGGCTGCCTGCCGATGGCGGCACGCCGGCCAGGAAAGGCGGCACGCCATGACCATGAAACAGGTGGAGGTGACCCTCCTCGGCCAGGTCTACATGCTGGGCTGCCCCGAGGGCGGCGAGGCCCTGCTCGCCAGCGCCGTGGCCAGCGTCGACCGGGAAATGACCTCCATCCGCGATTCGGGCAAGGTCAAGGCGCGCGAGCGCATCGCCGTCCTGGCTGCGCTGAACGTCGCCTACCAGCTTGCCGAACGCCCCGCGGCGAGCGCCGTCGCGGCGCCCGATGCCACGCTCGGCGAGGGCGGCGTCGACCTGGACGAACTGCTGCGCCGCGTCGACGCCGCACTGGGCGACGACGGGCACTTGCTGTGAACTCCGGCGCAAGCGCGCGTGGGGTCGGCGGACTAGAATGAATTCGTCCGTCGTGATCGCGTGAGCTCAATATTTCCTTGAACCGAT
>DYOR01000136.1 GCA_020720385.1 Rubrivivax sp. | reverse complement strand
GCTTGTCCAGGCCGAAGGCCAGGGCCGCGGCGGTGGGCTCGTTGATGATGCGCTTGACGTCCAGCCCGGCGATGCGCCCGGCGTCCTTGGTCGCCTGGCGCTGGCTGTCGTTGAAGTAGGCGGGCACCGTGATCACCGCCTCGGTGACCTCTTCGCCGAGGTAGTCCTCGGCGGTCTTCTTCATCTTGCGCAGCACCTCGGCGCTGACCTGCGGCGGCGCGAGCTTCTTGCCGCGCACCTCGACCCAGGCGTCGCCGTTGTCGGCTGTGGCAATGGTGAAGGGCATCAGGCCGATGTCCTTCTGCACTTCCTTTTCGGTGAACTTGCGGCCGATGAGGCGCTTCACGGCATACAGCGTGTTGCGCGGGTTGGTCACCGCCTGGCGCTTGGCCGAGGCACCGACGAGGATCTCGCCGTCGTCCTGGTAGGCAATGATCGAGGGCGTGGTGCGCGCCCCTTCGCTGTTCTCGATGACCTTGGTGGTGTTGCCTTCCATGATGGCCACGCACGAATTCGTCGTGCCGAGGTCGATGCCGATGATCTTGCCCATGTGTCTTGGCTCCTGTGGAGTGGATTTGCTTGTGTGGGAGTTGTGGCCCGGTGGCCGGCTTTCAAGGGCGCAAGCCCCTGGGACGCGCTATTTGGCCGCCGCCACCGTCACCAGGGCCGGGCGCAGCACGCGGTCGGCGATGAGATAGCCCTTTTGCAGCACCATGACCACCGTGTTGGCCTCCTGGTCCGCGGGGACGACGCTGATCGCCTGGTGCTGGTGGGGGTCGAACTTCGTGCCCGCCGGCGGGGCGATGGGCAGCACCTTGTTGCGCTCCAGCGCCTGCGACAGCTGGCGCAGCGTGGCGTGCACGCCCTCGGTGAGCTGCTCGGGCGTGGCCGCCTGGATGGCAATGGCCGCCTCCAGGCTGTCCTTCACCGGCAGCAGGCTTTCGGCGAAGGCATCGATGGCGAACTTGCGCGCCTTGGCGATGTCCTCCTCGGCGCGCCGGCGCGTGTTTTCGGCCTCGGCCTTGGCGCGCAGGAAGGCGTCGGAGACTTCGGTGTGGCGGGCCTGCAATTCCGCCAGCTGGGCTTCCAGCGGCACCTGGCGGGCGGGGTCGAGTGGAGTGGCGGTGGATTCCGGGGTGGGGTCGGTGGTCTGGGTCATGGCTGGAAATGGAGGTTCACGCGCGCACTTGGGGCCACATGCGCGGGATTCAAGAGCGCTCGCGGGAGCCCGCTGTGGCCCATGCCGGCAGCCGGCGCCGCAGGCGTGCGCTAACCCTCGTCGACGCTCGCGCTCCAGCGCTGCCAGTCGGCGAGCTTGCGGCGGCGGCGCTTGGTCGGGCGCCCTTGCTCGATGGCCGCGGCGGGCTCGGCAGCGAGCCGGCGCGCTTCGGCTGCCTGCTGCCGCGTGGCGATGCTCTCGGTGGTCTCCTCGTACAGCGCCTGGGCCAGCGGCGCGGGCCCGCGCGCCACGGAGGTGGCAAGGATCACCACCGTGCGCTGCACCGGGCCCTGGCGCAGCTGCACCAGGTCGTCGAGCTTGACCTCGCGCGAGGCCTTGGCGACCAGGCCGTTGACGCTGATGCGGCCGTGGCCGGCCTCGGCCGCGGCCAGGGCGCGCGTCTTGTAGAAGCGCGCCGCCCAGAGCCACTTGTCGAGCCGCACGCGTTCCCCGTTCATGGGCTGTCCGCCAGGAGCAATGACACGCAGGCGTCCAGGCCCCGCACCTGGCCTTGTGCCTCGCGGTTGACGAGTTCGATGCGCCCGCCCAGGGACTGCACGATGCCGTGGCAGATCGCCAGCCCCAGGCCCGATCCGCCGTGGCCGCCGCCCACGGCAAAGGGCTGGAACAGGCGCGCACGCTGCGTTTGCGGGATGCCCGGGCCGCCATCGGCCACGGTGAGTTGCGCCTGGCCCGCCTCGACACGCAGGCGCACGGCGAGCAGGCCGCCCGGCGGCGTGTGCTGGATGGCGTTGTGCAGCAGGTTGCGCGAGAGCTCGCGCAGCGCCCATTCGTGGGCCCGCACCGGCGCGGGCACGGTGGCGATCTCGAAGTCGATGCGCCCCTGGGCGATGAGGGCCGACACGTCCAGCGCCACCTCGCGCAGCGTGCGGTCCCATGACGTCACCGGCGCATCGCCCTGCTGGCGCAACTGCTCCACCTTGGCCAGCGCAAGCATCTGGTTGGCGAGTTGCGTGGCCCGCTCCACCGTGGTGTGGATCTCGGCCAGCGCCTGCTCGGGCTCGACGTCGTGGCGCCGCGCGGACTGCACCTGCGCCCGGAGCACCGCCAGCGGCGTGCGCAACTGGTGCGAGGCGTCGCGCACGAAGCGCTTCTGGTCCTCCAGCAGGTGCGCCAGGCGGGCCATCACCGCGTTGGTGGCTTCGACGATGGGCTGCAGCTCGCGCGGGGCGTGGGCCGTGGGCAGCGGCGAGAGGTCGGTCGCCGGGCGCGACTGCAGGCGCAGGCTGAGTTCGCGCACCGGGCGCGTGGCGCGCTGCACGACGACCACGACGACGAGCGCGATCACCCCCAGCAGCAGCAGCTGCTCCCACAGGGTCTGCGCGAGCAGCTGCCGGGCCAGCGCACGGCGCAGCTCCAGCGTCTCGGCCACCTGGATCGTCGCTATGCCCTGGCCGGCGAAGCCCGCCACCGGCTGCAGCAGAACCGCCATGCGCACCTCCTGACCACGGTACTCGTCGTCGTAGAAGTGCACCAGCGCGGCGTAGACGCCAGGGCCCCCGCGATCCGGCCGCGATGCGGGCAGGTCGTCGAAGCCGGAGACCATCTCCCCGCCGAACCCCGTCACCTTGTAGTACATGCGGCTGCGGTTGTCGGCCTCGAAGGCTTCGAGCGCGCTGTAGGGCACGGTGGAGTGCAGGCGCGGCTGGCCCTGGTCGACGGCCACTTCCAGCTGCTCGCCGATGGCCTTGGCCGAAGCGAGCAAGGTGCGGTCGTAGGCGGTATCGGCGGCCGCCAGGGCCTGCACGTACAGAGTGGCCGTGTTCATGCCCACCACCGCCAGCACCGGGGCCAGGATGCCCAGCAGCAGAAAGCGCCGCAGGGAGGGGCGGGACGCGGGACGCCGCAGGACGCTCAAGAGCCGTCCTCGAGCAGATAGCCCAGGCCGCGCAGCGTGACCAGTTGCAGCGCCGTGCCGGCGAGCTTCTTGCGCAGGCGGTAGACCACCACCTCGATGGCGTCGGGCAGGACGTCGGACTCGCCGGCGAAGACGAGGTCGCTCAGGCGCTCCTTGGTCACCGCATGGCCGGGGCGCGCGAGCAGGGCACGCAGCAGCGCCGCCTCGCGCGCGGTGAGCTCCATCGCCTGGCCGTGGAGGTACACCGCGCCGCTGGCGCTGTCGCTGCGCAGGCCGCAGAACTCGGCAGCCGCCGGCTCGGTGGCCCGCACCCCGCCGCCGCGGCGGGCGAGCGCGCGCACGCGCGCCTCGAGTTCGTCGAGATCGAAGGGTTTGGCGAGGTAATCATCCGCGCCGGCGTCCAGCCCGAGCACGCGGTCCCCCACCGTGCCGCGCGCGGTGACGATGAGCACCGGCGTGGTCAAGCCCTCGGCACGCGCCGCGGCGAGCACGCTCAGGCCATCGCGGCCGGGCAGGCTCAGGTCGAGCAGGACGACGTCGGGCAGGCTGGCGCGCCAGCGGTCCAGCGCCCGGTGGCCGTCGCCACAGAGCACGACCTGCATGCCGCGGCGCTCGAAGCTGCGCTGCAGCGTGGTCTGCATGGCGAGGTTGTCTTCGATGAGCAGCAGCTTCATGGGGCAGCGAATTATCGGTGCGCCCGTCTCGGTGATTCCCCGGGGGTGAACGACAGCCGTTTGACAGCCACGCCGCCGATCATCCCGCCGGGACCCCAGCCATTTCAAGGAGACTGCACATGCGTCGCGACACCTTTCTCAAGAGCCTGGCCGCCTTCGCCGCCGCCGGTACCTTGCCCCTGACGGCACGCGCCGCCGCCAACCTGAAGATGATGATTCCGGCCAACCCGGGTGGTGGCTGGGACGCCACGGGCCGCGCCCTGGGCAAGGCGCTGCAGGAAGCCGGCGTGGCCACGTCGGTGACCTACGAGAACAAGGGTGGCGCCGCCGGTGCCATCGGCTTGGCGCAGTTCTTCAATGCCAGCAAGGGCGATCCGAATGCGCTCATGGTGATGGGCGCGGTGATGCTCGGCGGCATCATCCGCAACAAGCCGCCGGTGTCGATCACCCAGGTCACGCCGATCGCCCGGCTGACGACCGAATACAACGTCTTCGTGCTGCCCGCGAACTCGCCGTTCAAGACCATGGGCGAGGTGGTGGCGCAGATGAAGAAGGACCCGGCCAGCGTGAAGTGGGGCGGCGGGTCGGCGGGCTCCACCGAGCACATCGCCATCGCCATGATCGCGCGCGAGATCGGCATGGACCCGACGCGCATCAACTACGTGCCCTTCCGTGGTGGTGGCGAAGCCACCGCCGCCATCCTCGGCGGCAACGTCACCGTCGGGGGCAGCGGCTACAGCGAGTTCCAGACCTACATCGAGAGCGGCAAGATGAAGGCCGTGGCGATGACCTCGGGCACGCGCGTGAAGGGCATCAATGTGCCCACCCTCAAGGAACAGGGCATCAACGTCGAGATCGGCAACTGGCGCGGCGTGTACGGCGCCGCCGGCATCAGCGACGCGCAGAAGAAGGCCCTGGCGGACATGATGGCCAAGGCGACCAAGACCAAAAGCTGGGCCGAGTCGCTGGCGAAGAACAACTGGACCCCGGCGTTCCTCACCGGCAAGGCCTTCGACGACTTCGTCGACAACGACCTGGCCTCGTTGCGCGCGACCATGTTCAAGGCCGGCTTGATCTAGTTCCATGTCCGCGACCCCACCCGCGAGACGGCAGCAGGCCCTCATCGGCGCGGGCACGCTGCTCGTCGGCCTGCTCATCGCCGCGGGCGCGGTGGCCATCCCGTCGGCGGCAGGCTATGCCGGCGTGGGCCCGAACTTCCTGCCCTGGGTGGTCGCGGCTGCGCTCGTGGCCTGCGGCCTGTGGCTCATCGCTCACGCCTGGCGCGGTGGGTGGCGCGACATGGAGCCGCCCTCGGGCGGCGCACAAGGCGACTGGCGCGCCCTGGCGTGGGTCGCGGCCGGCATCGTGGTGAACGCGGCGCTGATCAACGTGATCGGCTTCGTCCTCAGCTGCGCGCTGTGCTTCATGCTGGCGGTGCGCGGGCTGCGCATGGCCGAGGGCAAGGCGCACGGCGGGCGGCGCGGGCTGGTGCTCGACTTCGTCACCGGCGTGCTCATAGCCGCTCCGGCGTTCTGGCTCTTCACCAAGTTGCTGGCCATCAACCTGCCGGGTCTGACCCACAGCGGGTGGATTTGAGATGAGACCCCCAGGCTCACTTTGTTCGCTGCCCCCCCGGGGGGCGCTCAGTACCTTCGGAACGGCCGGGCGGTACTGAGATGGGCACGCTGGACATCTGGTCCCAACTGCTTTCCGGCTTCGCCACGGCGGGCACCCCGATCAACCTGATGTGGGCCTTCGTCGGCTGCGCCCTGGGTACGGCCATCGGCGTGCTGCCGGGCATCGGTCCGGCGGTGACCGTGGCCATGCTGCTGCCGATCACGGCGCAGGTGGAGCCCACGGCGAGCATGATCTTCTTTGCCGGCATCTACTACGGCGCGATGTACGGCGGCAGCACCACCTCCATCCTGCTCAACACCCCGGGCGAGACCGGCACCATGGTCACGGCGCTGGAGGGCTTCAAGATGGCCAAGAGCGGCCGCGCCGGCGCGGCGCTGGCGACCTCCGCCATCGGTTCCTTCGTCGCCGGCACCATCGCCACGATCCTGGTGACCCTGTTTGCGCCGGTGGTGGCGAACTACGCGGTGCAGCTCGGGCCGCCGGAGTACTTCATGCTCATGCTCCTGGCCTTCACCACGGTGAGCGCGGTGCTGGGCAAGAGCATGCTGCGCGGGATGACGGCCTTGTTCATCGGGCTGGCCGCGGGCCTGGTGGGGATCGACCAGATCACCGGGCAGGCGCGCTACACCGGCGGGGTTCCGGAGTTCATGGATGGCATCGAGGTGGTGCTGGTGGCGGTGGGCCTGTTTGCCGTGGGTGAGTGCCTCTACACCGCCCTCTATGAAGGGCGCAGCGAGCAGCAGCTCAACCGCATGGGCTCGGCGCACATGACCCGTGCCGAGTGGAAGCGCGCGTGGCCGGCGTGGTTGCGCGGCACCTTCATTGGTTTTCCCTTCGGCACCATCCCGGCCGGTGGGTCGGAGATCCCCACCTTCCTGAGCTACGGCGTCGAGCGCAAGCTCAGCCGGCATGCGCAGGAGTTCGGCACCACCGGGGCGATCGAGGGCGTGGCCGGCCCGGAGGCGGCGAACAACGCCGCCGTCACCGCCACCCTGGTGCCCCTGCTCACGCTGGGACTTCCGACCTCGGTGACGGCGGCCATCCTGCTCAGCGCGCTGCAGAGCTATGGCATCAACGCCGGGCCGCAGCTCTTCCAGACCAGCTCGGCCCTCGTCTGGGCCCTCATCGCCAGCCTGTACATCGGCAACGTCATGCTGCTCGTGCTCAACCTGCCCTTGGTGGGCATGTGGGTGAAGCTGCTGAAGATCCCGCGCCCACCGCTCTACGCCGGCATCCTCATCTTCGCCACCATCGGCGTCTATGGCATGCGCCAGAGCGCGTTCGACCTCTTCCTCATGCTCGGCATCGGACTCGTCGGCGTGGTCATGCGGCGTTTCGACTTCCCCACCGCGCCGGTGGTGGTGGGCATGATCCTCGGTCCGCTGGCCGAGGCGCAGATGCGCAACGCCCTGTCCATTGGCGAAGGAAACTGGGGCATCTTCCTGCACCGGCCGGTGTCGGCAGTGCTGCTGGCCATCGTCGTCGCGGCGCTGCTCCTGCCGCGACTCGCGGCGCTGTGGCGGCGCCGCGGCTGAAGGCTAGTCCTTTGCCCCCAGGGACAGCGCGCGTTCGCGCTGCGCGGCAAGCGCGGCC
>DYOR01000135.1 GCA_020720385.1 Rubrivivax sp. | reverse complement strand
TCGAACGTACGCAAGCGATGATCTTCTCTGCTGACGAGACGGCGGGCGTGGGCATAGATGACGCCACGCCGGTCACCAGCGACTACAAGGAATACGACAACGGCTTCACAGGCAAAATTCTCGAAGTCACCGTGGATGTGCAGCCCATCGGGGCTGCCGTCAAGGCCGAGGAGGATTCGGCCGAGCGCTTGCAAATGAAAAGGGCCCTGGCCGACTAAACGATTGGGAATCACGCGGGCCAGTCTGCTGGCCAGTCCGGCACGGGCCGGCCCGCGAATTTACTGGCCCCAGCTTGTTGAAGTAGTTGCTCAGCACGCCGGCGTGCCATCATCGCATCGACCCCGACTTGCTGCTTCCCGCGCTGAGGTGACACTCATCGTTCTCGGGCGCGTGGCCGAAATTGGCCGAACTGGAGAAGATTCAATGAAGGCAGAGTTCGACAAGGTGATGACAGCATGCTTCTTTCCCAAGGCTTGGATGCTCGCGCTCTGCGCTGGGGTCTTGGCCGCCGGCCCCTTCAACGCAAACGCCGGGGCGGACGCCCCCCTCGCTGGCTACGACTGGGAATACAGCGCCTCGATTTACCTGTGGGGAGCGGGGATCAACGGCACGACCGCCGGTGGGGCGGACGTCACCGTCGGCTTCGACACCCTGATCGAAAACCTCAACATGGCCTTCATGGGCAGCTTCGAGGCGCGCAGGGCTGGGTGGTCGCTGCTGGCCGACCTTGTCTACCTCAATGTCGGGGCCAACGATAGCGGCAAGGTCCCCGTACCCATCGCTCTCGGATCGACGGTCGACGTCGGCGTCAGTGCGGGCGTCAAGACCAAGGGTTGGCTGCTGAATCTGATCGGTGGATACAGCCTGTGGCGCACGCCCCAGGCCGAGCTCGATGTGCTGGCCGGCGCCCGCTACCTGGATCTCAAGCTTGACTTCGGTCTGGGCCTCGGCGTCGGACCCTTCGCCGCATCACGCGAGTTCTCCGCATCTGACGACGTGTGGGACGCCGTCATCGGGATCAAAGGTCACGCCGACCTGAACCCAAGATGGTACTTTCCCTACCACATCGACGTCGGGACCGGGGAATCGGATCTCACCTGGCAGGTATCCGCGGGCCTGGCCTACCGGTTCAACTGGGGCGATGTGGTGCTGGTCTACCGGCACATCGAATGGGACTTCGGCTCAGACAGCCAGGTCGACGACATCAGCTTCAGCGGTCCCCTGTTGGCCGCGAAGCTCCGGTTCTGACGCGGGCGGTTCCGGGTCAGGCGTCGGTTGGTACCGCAGGCCAGCGAGGGCCTAACGCGGCCTTTATGACCACCCACGCCGGGATGACCGGTGAGGCGTTTGAGAGGACCGTCGCGGAGTGGATCGGCAGCGCCCGCCATCCCCGCTTCGCTCACCCCTACACGGCGATGGCCTGTCAGCCGATGCGGGGGCACTTGGACTACCGAGGGCCAACGGCTTTTAGGACGGCCTTCATCCTCCCTGGCGGCGGTGCGGACCTCTGGGTCCCTTGGCCGAGCGCGTCGACGGGATTCCCCTGGGAGCAGGTGATCGGCTCCGAGATCGGGGAAACGGGCCATGCTCAAATCGTTCGATCTGTCGTGCTGAGGGACCGCTCCTGGCCGACAACTGCGGTTAGCTACCCGGATACGACCAGGAACCGCGTGGCCTGCAAGTATCGGCAGCAGCGGTGGACGAATCCAGCAGGGTCTGCGCGGATTACTCCGGGAAGGTGCTGTGGGATGAGGTGAGCGGCGGCCCTGCCCTGCTCGTGCTTGCCCTGCCCGATCTGCGGCGCCCCTCCCCGCCGGCTGCGGCTCACTCGGGCCCGGCGTCGCAGTCCCAGGCCTTGAGCTTGCGCTCCAGGGTCTTGCGCGAGACCCCAAGGCAGCGGGCCGCCTCGGACTTGTTGCCGCCCGCGACCTCCAGCACCCGCAGTATGTGGGCCCGTTCCACCGCAGCGAGCGACAGCTCGGGGGCGCCCTCCTGGGGCGCCTGACCCGCCTCGGGCTCGCAGATACAGCGCCCGGGGCGGCGGCCGAGGAGCAGGCTGCGCTCGATGACGTTGCGCAGCTCCCGCACATTGCCGGGCCAGGCATAGCGCCGCAGCTCGTCCAGATCCCAGGGGTCCCATTCGGGCGCCGGTAGGCGGAGCTCCGCCGACAGTCGCTCCTGGAAGTGGCGCGCCAGCGGAATCACGTCCTCTCGCCGTTCCCGCAGGGGCGGCAGGCGCAGGCTCACCACGTTGAGGCGGTAGAACAGATCCTTGCGGAAGCGTCCGGCGCCCGCCTCCTGCGCCAGGGTGCGGTTGGTCGCGGCGATGATGCGCACGTCCACGGGCACCAGCTCGTTACCGCCCACCGGGCGGACCGTTCTCTCCTCCAGCACCCGCAGGAGCTTGGCCTGCATGAGGAGCGGCATCTCGCCGATCTCATCGAGGAACAGACTGCCCCCGCGGGCGAAGCAGAACAGCCCCTCGCGGGCCTGATGGGCCCCGGTGTAGGCGCCCTTGACGTGACCGAACAGCTCGCTTTCCAACAGCTCCGAGGAGACGGCGCCGCAGTCGATGGCAACGAAACCGCCGGTGCGTCCGCTGCGGGCATGGATCGCCCTGGCCGCCAGCTCCTTGCCGGTGCCGGACTCGCCCTCGATCAGGACGGTGGCGGGGGTAGGCGCGATGCGTTGGATGATGGCGCAGACTTCGCGGGTGGAGGCGCAGTCCCCCACCAGGCCTGCCAGGCCAGCTCCTGGGGCCTGGGTTCGCGCGACCTGGGGCGAGAACATGAGGGGATCGCGCCTGAGACCCCGGCCCTGGACCGCGCGCCGGGCGGCCGCCAGAACCTGGTCGACGGAAAAAGGTTTCGGGATGAAGTCGCAGGCGCCGGCGCGCAGGGCCCCGATAGCCCCCTGCACGTCCGGGGAGGAGGCGACGAGGATCAGCTCCATCCCGCGGCCCCGGGGGCCCAGGGCTTCGACCCAGACAAGCCCATCGGTACCGGACGGCCCCGTATCGGCAACCAGCAGGTCGAAGCGACAGCGACGGAGCAGGACCTCCGCCTCTGATCGGGTTGCAGCAGTCTCCACCAGGGCGAAGTGCCGGCCGAGGGTCCGCTGCACCAGGCCACGGAGGGCCGTCTCGGGTTCGAGAATCAGCACCGATGCCCCCGCCCTGGCCGGCGGGCGCAAGACGGTGGACAGTAGGGGGTCGGACACAGGCCCGCTCGCCAGGGGCTCCAGTTCCATGCCCGGGGGTTCTCAGCAGCGGGGCTGACGGAGGACAGCCATGTTCTTGATCTCAACCTACGATTTGGGGCATCGAACCCAAGTCCCGGCGGACTCTGGACCAGCGGAAGGCTCATTACGCCGAACAATGTAACCGATTGTCCAGTCAGAAGCGATCCGCAAGGACATTTTGTCCCACAACGAGCCCGTACCGGGCCAATTCGCCGCAACCGGAAGGCTGGCGGAACCGCTGAGATCAAAGGCGAGGCAGCGCCCGGGCGGGCCTGCCGGCCAGCGTGGTCGCACCTGCGGCCATTGGCACCCGAATTGCGTAGCGTTCACCGGCCGACGGCCCCGGCCACCGCCGACCGGGCCAAGAACTTGGAGCCAATACCTTGAACGACACTCGCAGCCCCCCACCCGGCCGCGACACGATCACGGGCGTCATCCTGGCGGGTGGCCAGGGGCAACGCATGGGCGGCCGGGACAAGGGCCTGGTCCCCTTCCGCGGTCGCCCGCTGGTCGCCTGGGTCATTGCGGCGATGACACCCCAGGTCGCAGTGCTGGTCATCAACGCCAACCGCAACCTGGATGCCTACGGGGCCCTCGGCTACCCGGTGATCCCCGACGGCCTCGAGGGCTTCCAAGGACCGCTCGCAGGTTTCGCCACGGCCATGGCCGCAGTCTCGACCCCCTGGATCGTCACCGCCCCCTGTGACGGCCCCTTCCTCGCCCCAGACTTGGTGGCGCGCCTGGGCGCGGCCCTGATCGGGGAGGGCGCAGAGATTGCGGTGGCAAGCGACGGCCAGCGCCTTCAGCCCGTCTACGCGCTGATCCCAGTCCGTCTGGCACCCAGCCTGCACGCCTTTCTCGCTGCCGGGGAGCGCAAGATCGACCTCTGGTACGCCCGCCACCGGGTCGCCCTGGCTGACCTCGGCGACCGCCCCGGAAGCTTCGCGAACGTCAACACCGAGGCGGACGCGGCCGGCCTGCAAGCGGAGTCGCCCCCTTGAGCACCGATTGCCCTATCCCCCTGCTGGGCTTCTGCGCCTACAGCGGTACCGGCAAGACCACCCTGCTGACCCGGCTCATCCCCCTGCTCAGGGGCGAGGGGCTGAGGTTGGCCGTGATCAAGCACGCCCATCATAGCTTTGACATCGATCACCCGGGCAAGGACAGCTACGCGCTGCGCATGGCCGGGGCCGATCAGGTGCTGATCGCCTCCAGCCGCCGCCTGGCGGTCATCAAGGAGCGGGCCGATCCGACTCGCGACCCGCAACTGGCCGAGGTCCTGCCCTGGGTCGTCGGGCATGAGTTGGACCTGATCCTGGTCGAGGGCTTCAAGCACGCCCCCATCCCCAAGATCGAGATCTACCGACCCGCCCTCGGCCTCCCGCAGATCCACCCGAGCGACCCCCATGTCGTCGCGGTGGCCTGCGACGCGCCCTTCCCGATGGCCCGAGACCTGCCTCTGCTCGATCTCGATCAGCCACTCCAGGTGCTGGGCTTCGTGCTTGGCTGGTTGAAGGTCAGCAGGACAGTGCCAGTCGCGCGCTCACAGGCCGTCGCGGGCGACAGGTCACGCCAGGCAGGGTCAGACTCCCCTGAAGTCGTCAAGACCGCCTAGACTGGTTTGGTATTTTGCATCGAGGCTATGCCGTGAGCAGATTGAAAGAGATCGGAGTGAAGGTCGAAGACGGCGAGGCGGCCCCCGCGGAATGGGGCAACGCCCTGCCCATACTGCACGAGGTCGGGCATGGCCTGCGCCAGTTGCGGGAGACCGGCGAGACCACCGTCATCGATCTGCACGCCCTGCCCTTCGGGCCCGGCGACGAGGGCCGCCTGTTCGACCTGCTCGGCCGCGGCGAGGTCGAGGCACAGATCCAGGCCTTGGGCCCTACCCGCATCTGGGAGACCGGCTTCCCCGGCGTCTGGCTGGTGGACCACCGCAACACCGAGGACGAGCGCCTCGCCCTGCACATCGAGATTTCCAGCGTCCCCGAAATCCTTCGCTCCCAGCGGGAGGACATCGACGACGCTCTAGTCCGACTCGAGGCCTGCATCGCCGACCCGGCGGGCACCTCGTAATCCATCCCCGACAACCGCGTAGGAGGGAGAATGGCTGCAAGAAAGACCCTGGGCGAGAGCCTGCGGGAACATGGGGTGTCGCGTCGCGGCTTCCTCAAGTTCTGCGCCGCCACCGCCTCGATGATGGCCCTGCCGCCGTCCATGGGACCGGTGATCGCCGCCGCCCTGGAAAAGGCGCGACGACCCTCCGTGATCTGGCTGTCCTTCCAGGAGTGCACCGGCTGCACCGAGTCGCTGACCCGCAGCCACTCGCCGACGGTGGAGGACCTGATCTTCGACGTCATCTCCCTGGACTACCACCACACCCTGCAGGCGGCCGCCGGCCACCAGGCCGAGGCGGCCCGCGAGCAGGCCATGAAGGACAACCACGGCGAGTACCTGCTCATAGTCGATGGTTCCCTCCCAGGTCCGAACTCGAACCCAGGCTTCTCCACCATCGCCGGCATCAGCAATTACGCCATGCTGCAAGAGGCGGTGGCGGGGGCCAAGGCGGTGGTCGCGGTGGGCACCTGTTCCGCCTTCGGCGGTCTGCCCGCCGCCGCCCCCAACCCCACCGGGGCCGTCTCGGTCATGGACATCGTCAAGGACAAGCCGGTGATCAACGTGCCCGGCTGCCCGCCGGTGCCCATGGTCATCACCGGGGTGCTGGCCCAGTACCTGGTCTTCGGCAAGCTGCCGGACCTCGACGAGTACCACCGGCCGCTGGCCTTCTTCGGCCAGTCCATCCACGACCGCTGCTACCGCCGCCCCTTCTACGACAAGGGCCTGTTCGCCGAGTCCTTCGACGACGAGGGCGCGCGCAAGGGCTGGTGCCTGTACCGCCTGGGCTGCAAGGGCCCGAGCACCTACAACGCCTGCGCCACCATGCGTTGGAATTCCGGGACCAGTTGGCCGGTGGAGTCCGGGCACCCCTGCCTGGGCTGCTCCGAGCCCAAGTTCTGGGATGCCGGCGGCTTCTATGAACCGCTGTCCGCACCCCTGGGCACCCCGGGTAACACATTGCTGGCAGCCGGGGCGGCCGGTGTCGTCATAGGCGGCGTCGCGGCGACCCTGGCCAAGCACCGGGCGGCGACCGCCGTGGCCGAGCGGCAACCGGTCACCGTCGAAGAACTGGAGCAGAAGCTATGAGCGATCCGATGGGTTTTCTGCTGTGGGTCAAGGGCCCTGCCTTCAACTTTGCCCTGGCCGTCTTTGCCTTAGGGATGCTGGCGCGCCTGGTGGAGATCTTCATCCTCGGGCGCAAGACCAACTACGCCGAGGCCAAGGGCGGCGAGTGGGGCCCGGGCTTCAAGACCATGCTCACCCGCACCGTGGCGGACCCGGGGACCTTTGCCCGGGCGCCCTTCAACGTGGTGGTCGGCTGGATCTGGCACATCGGCTTCATCACCGCCCTGCTGCTGTTCATCCCCCACATCGAGTTGTTCCGGGGGGTCCTGGGCATCGCCTGGCCGGGGTTGCCCAACCCGGTGGTGGACGCGGTGACGGCCATCACAATCCTGGCCCTGGTGGCGACCCTGGTCCACCGCACGCAGCACCCGGTGAAGAAGCACATCAGCACCCCCGAGGACTACCTGGTCTGGGCAGTGACCTTCCTGCCGGTACTGACCGGCTACCTGGCCTACCACCGCCTGGTCAACCCCTATCCCCTGATCCTGGGGCTGCACATCCTGTCGGTGAACCTGTTCCTGGTGGTGTTTCCCTTCACCAAGCTGACCCACGTCTTCACCGCCTTCATCGCCCGCTGGTACAACGGCG
>DYOR01000134.1 GCA_020720385.1 Rubrivivax sp. | reverse complement strand
CTCAGGCCGGTGCGATGGTCACCGCCACGCCGCTGAGCACGGCGTTGCCCGAGAGCGGGTCGCGCGCGGCGTCGTCGAGCAGGGCGTTGAGGTTGGCTCCCGGATGCCGTGCGGCCACGCCCAGTTGCGCGCCGGGCAGGTCGTGGCCCCAGCCGTGCGGCAGGCTGATCACGCCGGGCATGAGGCTGTCGCTGAGGGCGAGCGTGACCTCGACGCTGCCATGCGCGCTGGACAAAACCGCCAGGGCCCCGTCGGCCACGCCGTGGCGTGCGGCGTCCTGCGGGTGCACCAGCGCCGTGCCGCGGAACGGGCCCTTGGCCAGGGTGGGCAGGTTGTGCATCCAGCTGTTGTTGCTGCGCACGTCGCGCCGGCCGATGACCACCAGCGCCGGCGCCGGCGCGTCGAGGTCGGCCAGGGCGCGCGGCAGGTCGGCGAGCAACGGCGGCGGGGCGAGTTCGATCTTGCCGCTGGGCGTGCGCAGCATCTCGGGTACGCGCGGGGCGAGTTCGCCCAGGTCGATGCCGCCGGGCGCGGCGCGCAGCCTGGCCAGCGTCAGGCCCCCCGGCTTCAGGCCGAAGCCGTCGCCATACGGGCCACTGCGCAGCGCCAGCTCGAGCAGCCGCTCCGGCCCCTGCAGCCCGGCCAGGGCCTGCATCACCAAGGGGGCGTGCGCGCCTGCGATCTTGCGCACCTCGCCGGCCACGGCCTCGTCGTCCAGTGCGAGCACGTCGGCGTGGGCGCCCAGACCCTTGGCGATGGCCGCCAGGCGCAGGAGCTGTTGCCACTCCGGCGGGTGGTCGGGCGTGGGCGCGAACACCGCCTCGCTGAAGCGCGCATGGTTGCGCCACGAGAGCTGCGGGAAGGCGACGTCGTAGTGGCTGTGTTCCAGCGGCGACTGGCCGGGGAGGATGACGTCGGCGTGGCGCGTGGTCTCGTTGAGGTAGATGTCCAGGCTGACCATGAACTCGAGCTGGTCGAGCGCGCGGGCCAGGCGCGGGCCGCCGGGCGCAGAGAGCACCGGGTTGGCGGCCACGGTGATGAGCGCGCGCACCCGGCCCGGCCCCGGGGTCTCGATCTCCTCGGCCAGGCAGGTCATCGGCAGTTCGCCGTAGACCTCGGGCGCCGCGCTCACGCGGCTGGCATGGCGGCCGGTGGTGATGCCGCGGCCGCGGCCCGCTTCGCCCTGGGTGTTTTGGGCGAACGCCGCGGCCTTGGGGAACATCGCGCCACCGGGCTCGTCGAGCCGGCCGCTGAGGGCATTGAGCACGTCGACGAGCCACGAGCACAGCGTGCCGTAGTGCTGCGTGCAGGTGCCGATGCGGCCGTAGACGGCGCCGCTTGGCGCCGCGGCCAGCTCGCGCGCGAGGCCGCGGATGGTGGCCGCGCCGATGCCGCAGCGCGCGGCCACGCGCTCCGGGGCGAAGGGCTGCACGGCCTGGCGCACCTCGTCGATGCCGTTCAGGTACGGCGTGAGCCGCCCCTTGCGCACCAGGCCCTCGGCGAAAAGCGTGTGCACCATGGCTGCGAGCAGGAACACGTCAGCGCCGGGGCGGATGAAGTGGTGCGCATCGGCCACGGCAGCGGTTTCGCTGCGACGCGGGTCGATCACCACCAGCCGCCCACCGCGTTCGCGCAGGGCGCGGGCCTTGGCGCGGAAGTCGGGCACCGTCCACATGCTGCCGTTGCTGGCCATGGGGTTGGCGCCGATGACAAGCAGATAGTGGCTGCGCGCGATGTCGGGCACTGCGGTGCTCAGCCAGTGACCGAACATCCAGCCGTCCGACAACTGCTTGGGCATCTGGTCCAGCGTCGAGGCCGAGAAGACGTTCTTCGTGCCCAGCGCCCTGGCCAGGCGGCCGAAGTACAGCAGCAAGCCCATCTTGTGCGCCGAGGGGTTGCCCACGGCCACGGCCGCGGCGTCGCGCCCGTGCGCCTGCAGCAGCGGCGGCAGGCGTTCGGCGATCTCGGCGAAGGCTTCGTCCCATGTCGCCGGCAGGAAACGCGCGCCGCGGCGTATGAGCGGCGTGCGCAGGCGGTCGGGGTCCTCGTGCAAGTCCTTCAGTGCCACCGCCTTGGGGCAGATGTAGCCGGCGCTGAAGACGTCGTTCTCGGCGCCGCGGATGCCCAGCACCTGCGTGCCGCGGGTCCGCACCTCGAGGCCGCAGCAGGCCTCGCACAAGGGGCAGATGCGGTAGTGCGTGCGCTCGTCGGCGCTGGCGGTGGCGGACATGGCGGACTCCTCGTGGCCAGGCGGCGTTTATCGCCGCAGGCGCACAGCTTGCCTGTCACCCGCGCGACGTGCGCAGGCGGGCAAACCCGCCCCCGCCCAGGTCACTCCGAGGCGCCGAGCACCGCCGCCTGCTTGCGTGACTTCCCGGCGCGCCACACCGTCAGCGTGACGCTCTCGCCGGGGGAGCGGCTCTCGAGCTGGCCGAGCATGTCGTCCAGGTCGGCCACCGGCTCGTCGTTGATGGCGGTGATCACGTCCCCGGAGACGACCTCGCCGCGGCTGCCGCGGTGGAAGGCCTGCAGCCCGGCACGCGCCGCCGGGCTGTTGGGGCGCACCTGCACGAGCACCACCCCGCGCGGCACCTTCAGCGCCTCGGCCAGCGCCGGGGGCGCGGCGGAGATGCCCAGGGTGGGGCGCGCGAAGCGACCCTCGCGGATAAGCCTTGGGACGATGCGGTTGACCTCGTCCACGGGAATGGCGAAGCCGATGCCGGCACTCGCGCCGCTGGGGCTGGCGATCTGCGTGTTGATGCCCACCATGCGCCCGGCCGAATCGAGCAGCGGGCCGCCGGAGTTGCCCGGGTTGATGGCGGCATCGGTCTGGATCACGCCACGGATGGTGCGCTGGTTGAAGGACTCGATCTCGCGGTTGAGCGCGCTGATGATGCCGGTGGTCAGCGTCTGGTCCAGGCCGAAGGGGTTGCCGATGGCGTAGACGCGCTGGCCCACGAGCAGGTCGCGGCTGGTGCCGATGGCGATCGGCGGCAGCTTCTGCTGGGGCGCCTCGATGCGCAGCACGGCCAGGTCGCGGTCGGGGAAGGCACCCACCAGGGTGGCGTCGTAGCTGCTCTGGTCGGCCAGCGTCACCTTGGCGCCGTTGGCGGCCTGGATGACATGGAAGTTGGTGACGATGTGGCCGCGGTCGTCCCAGACGAAGCCGGTGCCCGTGCCGCTGGGCACCTGCTGCACGTTCATCGAGAACAGGTCGCGCTGCGCGGCCAGCGAGGTGATGTGCACCACCGAAGGCGAAGCCTTGCGGAAGAGCTCGATGTTCGCCACCTCGTCGGCGCCCAGCGGCCCGCGCGGCGTGACCACGCGCGGCGCGGCTTCGGGGCGGCTCTGCACCAGCGTGGGCACGGCGAAGAAGGCCGCTGCCGCGCCCACCAGGGCGGCCGCAGCGACGGTGAGCTTGTTCGGTGTGAAGAGGAATTTCATGCGGGTGGCAGGAGCCGCGGCTGGGCGTCGACGACAGGCAGGATCGTGCCAGATGTGGGCGATGCGTGCCGCATCAAGCCCCGGCCGTCGCGCCGCGGCGGCTACGAGATCATGTAGGCGGCCGCGCCGGTGGCGATGAGCGTGCCTTCGTCGTTCACCAGCCGCATCTGCGTCGAGCCCACGCGCCCGCCCAGCCGCGTGACCTCGGCGCTGGCGATGAAGTGCTGGCCCAGGCCTTGGCGCAGGAAGTCCACGCGCAGGTCGATCGTGCCCATCTTGACGAAGCGGTGCATCACCTGCGGCATGTGCTCCTGCGGGTGGCGCTCGGCGATGGCCACCATCAGCGCCAGCCCGCCCATGGCATCGAGCGCCGAGGAGATCACGCCGCCGTGCAGGCGGCCGTAGGTGTAGTGGCCCACCAGTTCGGGCCGCATGTCGAAGCGCGCGCGCACGTCGCCGCTGTGCACCGAGAGGATCTTCAGGCCCAGGGTGCGATTGAAGGCGATGCTGTGGTCGAAGAGCTCGACCAGGGCGGCGTCCAGGCGCGCCTGTTCTTGCGCGTCGCGGCGGGGCAGGGAGGAAGCGGTCATGTGCGGGTGCGTGGTGCGGGGTGCGTGGGTGCGGCGGGGCCGCGCGGCGGCATGCTCAGCGCGCCTTGCCGGGGCGGGCCTAGGTGTCGCATTAGGCAATAGCGTGACGTTAACGTCAACGTGATGCCATATTGGTAATTACGAGCATGCGGGCGACCCTGCGCTTCGCTACGATGCCGGCGACCCCATGAAGACGACCCCTGCCCGCCGCGCCGCGAGTGCCGCCGTGCCCCCGGCATCGGGGCCGCCTGCCGCCACGGCACGGCAGGTGGTGGACGCCCACCGCAGCGAGGACACCGGCGAGCTCTTCGGCATCACCGAGCTGTGCCGCGAGTTCGGCATCACGCTGCGCAGCATCCGCTTCTACGAGGACAAGGGCCTGCTCGGCCCGCGCCGCGTCAATGGCACGCGCGTCTACACGCGCCGCGACCGCGCCCGGCTGGCGCTGATCCTGCGCAGCAAGGCCATCGGCGCCTCGCTGGCGGAGATCAAGCATTACCTCGACCTCTACGGCGCCCACGGCGAAGGCCGGATGCAGCAGCTGAAGTTCGTCGTCGAGCGCACCGATGCCTTGATTCGCGAACTGGAGACGCGGCGTGCGCACATCGACGCCACGCTGGCCGAGCTGCGCGTCATCAACCAGACGGTGCGCGGGCAACTGCGCCACAAGTGAACCCCGGCAGGCCCGCGGCGCGCGGGCCGGAGAGACGGAAATGAAACGACCCCCACGCTCACTTCGTTCGCGTCCCCTCGAGGGGGCTGAGGGCCGCGGCTCCAAGTCCGCCTGCGCGGACTTGGACTGCCCGAAGGCCGGCCGCGTCTCGCGGCTGGCGCTCAGTACCTTCGGAATTGCCGGGCGGTACTGAGCCCGGGCGCCAGGGCGCGCCTGCGCGCGGCCTGGCGCCTCGCGAAGGCCCGATCCCTCCGTGGTTCGGGCTGAGCCGCGGGATGCGGCGCTCCCGCGGCCCGGGTTCATGGTGGCCCGTGGCGATGCATCCGGCGATGGATTAAGATTGGCATGAAGTCCATATCTGGATGATCCAGGGAGAGCGCCATGAGTGCCGTCCTCGCCCCTGCGGCCGCGGCCGCGAGCAGCGAACAAATGGCCGCCGCCGGCCTGCGCGCCTTCGTGCGCATCGCCCAGGCCTGGGGGCTGACGGTGGACGAGCAGCTCTGCCTGCTCGGCCAGCCGCCGCGTTCCACCTTCTTCGCCTGGCGCAAACACCCCGAGCGCGCGGCGCTGCCGCGCGACACGCTGGAGCGCCTGTCCAACCTGCTGGGCATCTACAAGAGTCTGCAGATCCTCCTGCCCGACCCGCAGGCGGCCGACGCCTGGGTGCGCAAGCCCAATGCCGCGGCGCTCTTCGGCGGGCGCAGCGCGCTGCAGCACATGCTCGGCGGCAACGTGAGCGACCTGAACCTGGTGCGCCGCTACCTCGACAGCGTGCGCGGCGGGGGCTGGTCCTGAGCACGACGGGGGCGGTGGCGCGCGCCCCGGCGAGCGAGCCGGCCCTGCGCCGCGTGCGCTGGCCGCAGGCGTGCCGCATCGTGCCCACACGCTACCCGGCGGTGACGCTCTTCGACCGCGTCGCCGATGCCGCGGATTTCGACGCCCTCTACGCCCTGGAGGCGCTCACCAACGAGCGCGTGCGCGACGAACTCGGCCAGGTCGAACGCGTGCCGCGGGCGCAGCGCGTCTTCGGCCCGGGCAGCGGGCCGATCATGGCCGCCTTCACCCACGTCAACCCGCTGGGCAGCCGCTTTTCGGCGGGCGCCTACGGCGTGTTCTACGCGGCGCGCGAACGCGCCACCGCGCTGGCCGAGACGCGCCACCACCACGGCCGCTTCCTCGCCGCCACGCACGAGGGGCCGATGCACCTGCCCATGCGCCTGTACCACGTGGCCGTGGACGGGCGGCTGCACGACCTGCGCCCAGCCGGCGCGGTGGACGCCGCGGTGCTCGACGCGCAGCACTACGGCGCGGCGCAGGCCCTGGGCGCTGCGCTGCACGCCGCCGGGTCGGCCGGTGTGGTCTACCCCAGCGTGCGCCACGCGCGTGGCCAGTGCGTGGGCCTGTTCAAGCCGCGTGCTGCCAGCGCCTGCCTGCACGCCGCGTACCTGCTCTACGCCTGGGACGGCGAGCGCTTCAGCGACGTCTACGAGAAGACCGAGTGAGGCGCCGAGGCTGAGCTATCGTCAGGGCGTGCCATTGCCCCGACCCCCCGGCCAACGCTTAGCCCGCCTGGATGCCTTGCGCGGGCTGGCCATCGTCTGGATGGCCTTGTTCCACTTCGGCTTCGACCTGAATCACTTCGGCCTGATGCACCCGGTGCAGAGCTTCCACCACGACCCCCTGTGGACGACGCAGCGCACCTGCATCGTGAGCCTGTTCCTCTTCTGCGCGGGCGTGGGCCAGGCCGCGGCGTACGAGGCGCATCAGAGCTGGCCGCGCTTCTGGCGGCGCTGGGCGCAGGTGGCGGCCTGCGCGCTGCTCGTGAGCCTGGGTTCGGCGACCATGTTCCCGCGCAGCTGGATCTTCTTCGGCGTGCTCCACGGCATGGCGGTGATGCTCGTCGTGGTGCGAGTGGCCGCGCCCCTGGGCGGCTGGCTGTGGCTGCTGGGGGCCCTGGCCATCGCCGCGCCCTTCGGGCTGCAGCACCCCTTCTTCGACGGCCGCTACATCAGCTGGCTGGGCCTGGTGACGCACAAGCCGCTCACCGAGGACTACGTGCCCGTGCTGCCCTGGCTGGGGGTGATGCTGTGGGGCGTGGCCGCCGGCCGCTGGGCGTTGCGCCACCGGCGCGCCTGGCTCGCGGGGGGCGTGCCCCGGGCGCTGCGGCCCTTGGCCACGCTGGGTCGCTGGAGCCTGTCGTTCTACATGCTGCACCAACCGCTGCTCATCGGCGCGCTGCTCGGCGGCCGCGCGCTCGGGCTGTGGTGAGCTTCGGCTTGGTCCAGCGGCGCGGCCGGCATGCCGGCTGCGGCTAGCATCGGCGCGATGAGCACCAAGGTCCTGTTCGGCTTTCACGCCGTCACCGT
>DYOR01000133.1 GCA_020720385.1 Rubrivivax sp. | reverse complement strand
GGGCCGCGCTACCGCGCTGCCGTGGCCAGCGGCGCGAACTCGGCCGGCTGCTTGTCCTTCCATGCGGCGATGGCCTGCGTCATCTCGCCGAGGTCGAAGATCGCGCTTTGCAGCAGCGTCATCTGCTGCAGGGCGTCGGCGGTGGGGTGGTCGATGGCGTAGTTCAGCGCCATCTTGCTGCCCGCCACGGCGAGCGGCGACTTGGCGGCGATGCGCGCGGCGAGTTGCAGGGCGTGGGCCTGCAGCGCCGGCGCATCGGGCAGCACGGCGTTGACCAGGCCGGCGGAGAGCGCGCGGGCCGCGTCGAGCCGCTCGCCGGTGTAGGCCATCTCGCGCGCGATGCCCGGCGGCACGATCTTGGGCAGGCGCTGCAGCACGCCCAGGTCGGCGGCCATGCCGATGTGGATCTCCTGCACGGTGAAGAAGGCGTCGGCCGTGCACAGGCGCAGATCGCACGCCGCGGCCAGGTCGAGCGCGCCGCCGATGCAGCCGCCCTGGATCGCGGCGATCACCGGGAAGCGGGCCTCCTCCAGCATGTCGAAGCAGCGCATGAGCTGGCGCAGCGAGTCCTGGAACGCCAGCCTTGCGCGCGCGCTGCCGGTGTCGAGCATGCCCACGCCCGAGGCAAAGACTTCCAGCGCCATGCCGGCGCTGAAGTGCTTGCCGGTCGACGACAGCAGCAGCACGCGCGTGTGGCCGGTGGCATCGAGTGCGCGCACGGCATCGCGCAGCGCCGGGAAGAACGCCGGCGCGAAGGTGTTCATGCGCTCGGGCCGGCAGAGCTGCAGGTGGGCCACGCCGGGCGCGGCCTCGTCGAGGCGGAAGAAGGTGTCGTCCATGGTCTCCAACGCGGTCTCGAGCGTGGGCTGGGCTGCGCTCAGGCCGGGCGTGCGGCGCGCCTGGCCTTCCATGCGCCCAGGAGCACGATCAGGCCGGGGATGCCGATCATCGCCCAGATGATGTGGCTCAGGTGCGCCTGCACCCAGGGCAGGTTGCCGAAGAGGTAGCCCGCCAGCGTGATGCTGCACACCCACAGCGCGCCGCCGCTCACGTCGTAGAAGGTGAACCGGCGCCGCGTCATCTGCGCCACCCCGGCAACGAAGGGCGCGAAGGTGCGCAGGAAAGGCATGAAGCGCGCCGCCACGATGGTGATGCCGCCATGGCGCTCGTAGAACTCGTGCATGCGGTCGAAGGCGGCGCGATTGAACCAGCGCGAATGCGGCCAGGCGAAGACGCGCGGCCCCACCCGGCGGCCGATGGCGTAGTTGGTCTGGTTGCCGAGCACGGCCGCCGCGGTGAGCAAGGCCATCGACAAGGGCAGGTTCATCAGACCCAGCCCGCACAGCGCACCGACGACGAAGAGCATGGAGTCGCCGGGCAGGAAGGGCATCACCACCAGGCCGGTCTCGACGAAGATGATGAGGAACAGCAGCGCGTAGACCCAGCCGCCGTAGGCCTGCACGAAATCCGACAGGTGGCGGTCGACGTGGATGATGAAGTCGACGAGGAAGATGAGGATGTCCATATGGCCGCGCATTGTCGGCGCAACGGCGCCTCGCACGTGTGCGCTCGTCTCAAGCAAATGTGGCTCCGCCACTTTGCTTGAACCCCCACGGGGGGCGGGCCGGCTCGGCCGGCCCTGGGGGCGCTCAGAAGGTGAAGCCCGCTTGCACGGGGGTGCCCGACAAGGGGGCGAGCAGCCGCGCCAGCGGGGCCAGCGGCGCGTAGCGCATGGCCACCTTGTTGGCGTAGGCGAAGAAGCGCGGCAGGTCGGTGGCGTAGTGCGGCTTGCCGTCGCGGTGCTTGAGGCGGCAGAACACGCCCAGCACCTTCAGGTGGCGCTGCAGGCCCATCCATTCCAGCGCGCGCCAGAACTCGCCGAAGTCGGCGTGCACGGGCAGGCCGACGCGTCGCGCTTGCTCCCACCAGCGCACGGCCCAATCGATCTCCTGCGCCTCGTCCCAGGAGATGAAGGCGTCGCGCAGCAGCGAGGCCAGGTCGTAGGTGACGGGGCCGGCCACGGCATCCTGGAAGTCGAGGATGCCGGGGCCGGCGTCGGTGAGCATGAGGTTGCGCGGCATCCAGTCGGCGTGCACCGCCACCACCGGCTGGGCCAGCGCGCTGGCTATGAGCAGGCGGCGCACGCGCTGCCAGGCGGCCTGCTGCGCGTGCG
The DNA here is from genome assembly GCA_020720385.1 of Rubrivivax sp. GTDB lineage: Bacteria > Pseudomonadota > Gammaproteobacteria > Burkholderiales > Burkholderiaceae_C > Rubrivivax. The sequence goes on along the minus strand of DYOR01000133.1, from coordinate 5,261 downwards.
TCCACTGCACGCCGAACTCGCGCTGCACGCACCACTGCGGGAACCAGTCCAGCTCGCGGCCCAGCAGCGCCTCGTCGAAGGGGGGCAGCGCGCCGGCGGGCACGTGCTGCTGGAAGCGCACGAGCGCGTCCAGGGCGGCGCGCATGAGCCGGTCGGCCTGCCCGGCGCGGGCGCCTTGCAGGGCGCGAAGGTAGACGCGCTCGCCCAGGTCGTCCAGAAGCAGGAAGCCCTGCCCGACGTCGGCCTGCAGCACCTGCGGAGCGTTCAACCCGGCCGCGCGGATGAGGCCGGCGACATGGACGAAGGGGCGCACGTCCTCCAGCGGCGGCGGCGCGTCCATGATCACGAAGCTTGTGCCGTCGCGCCCGGCCACGCGCAGGTAGCGCCGGAAACTCGCGTCGGCGGATGCCGGTGCGAGCGTGCGCGGGTCGAGGCCGTGGCGCGGGGCAACGTCTTCGAGCCAGCGCTCGAAGGCGTGCTGCCGCGCGAGGTCGGGCCAGGCGATGGGGTGGGTCATGGATAATCGATTTTACGAACCTGCCCCGGCCTTCCTTGCGCGCTCGCTCCCCCTCGTTGCCGATGCGAATCCCCGCGCTGGTCCTGGCGGCAGGCGTGTGCGCCGGCGGCGCCCATGGGCAGGACGCGCCGACCCCGCCGCCGCCCTGCGCCCGGGCCGCCTCGGCGGCCGCGTCCGCGGCCTCGGGGCCAGCCGCTGCCGCGTCAGCGCCCGTGGTGAACGTGCCCGGCCTCGAACCCAGCCCGGCCCTGCGCCCGCTGCCGCGCGGCGAGGCCGCGCGCACAGCACCCATCGTGCTGCGCGCACGGCAACTCCATGGCCAGGCGGACCAACGCACCGTGGCCGAGGGTGGGGTCGAGTTCCGCCGCGCCGGGTTGACCATCCGCGCCGAGCGCATGAGCTACGACATCGCTCAGGACCTGGCCCGCGCCAGCGGCCAGGTGCGCGTGAGCCGTGCGGGCGCCGTCTACACCGGCCCCGAGCTGCAGCTGCAGGTGCAGCGCTTCGAGGGCTTCTTCCTGCAGCCCGAGTTCGAGTTCAGGGACCTGGGCGCCGGCGGGCGGGCCGAGCGCATCGACTTCATCGACGCCGCCCGTTCGCGCGCCACGCATGCCGAGTACACGAGCTGCCCGCGCGATGGCGCGCGGGAACCGGCCTGGGTGCTGCGCACCGACCGTGTCACCCTCGACTTCGACATCAACGAAGGGGTGGCCGAGGGCGCCGTGCTGCGCTTCCTGGGCGCACCCATCCTGGCCCTGCCGACGATGAGCTTTCCGCTCTCCGACGAGCGCAAATCGGGCTGGTTGCCACCGAGCATCGGCACCGACAACCGCAGCGGCGTCGAGATCGCGATGCCCTATTACTGGAACCTCGCCCCCGATCGCGACGCCACGCTCACGCCGCGCCTGATCACGCGGCGCGGGCTCGGCCTGGACAGCGAGTTCCGCTACCTCGGCAGCGCGATGCAGGGCGCGCTGCAGCACGAGTGGCTGCCCTCGGACAACCTCACCGGCCACTCGCGCGAGGCGCTGCGCTGGACGCACGAGGGCCAGCTGGCGGCAGGCCTGCGCTACTCGGCCCAGCTCGTGCGTGTGTCGGACGACGACTGGTGGAAGGACTTCCCCGACGTCGGCCGCAGCCTGACTTCGCGCCTGCTGCCCCTGCGCGTGGGCATCGAGCGCCCCTTCGAGTTCGCCGGCGGCAGCGGCCTGGCCTACGCGCGCGCGCTGCGCTGGCAGGTGCTGCAGGGTTCCGACGCGGTGGTCGTCTCGCCCTACGAACGCAGCCCGCAGGTGGGGCTGCGCCTGGAGGGCCGGTCCGGCGGCTGGAACTACGCGCTGGAGAGCGAATACAACCGGTTCAGCCTGCCTTCGGGCGTGGCCGCGCGCGCCGGGCGCGAGGGCGGCGACCGCCTCCACGCGCTGGGCCGCCTGAGCTACCCGTGGCGCGAGCCCGGCTGGTGGCTGGTGCCCCGGCTCAGCGTCAACGCGGCGAGCTACAACGCCGCCGGGCAGTTGCTCCACGCCAGCGGGCGCGCCAGCCGCGTCATCCCGACGGCCAGCGTCGACCTGGGCTTCGAGTTCGAGCGCCGCACGCAGGTCTTCGGCCGCACGCTGCGCCAGACGCTGGAGCCGCGGCTGCTCTACGTGAACACGCCCTACCGCGAACAGATCGGCCTGCCCAACTACGATTCGGCGGCGAAGGACTTCAACTTCGTCTCGATCTACACCGACAACCCCTTCTCCGGCATCGACCGCGTCGCCGATGCGCACCAGCTCACCGCCGGTTTCACCACACGCTATGTCGACGCCGCCAGCGGCGCCGAGGCGCTGCGCCTGGGGCTGGCACAGCGCTACCGCTTGCGCACCCAGCGCGTCACCGCCCAGGCCGACGGCACGCCCGACGGCGAAGCGCAGACGCAGCGCCTGTCCGACGCGCTGCTGCTGGCCTCGACCAACCTGGCGCCGCGCTGGACGCTCGACGCCGCGCTGCAGTACAGCCCCGACCTGCGGCGCTTCACGCGCTCGCTCATGGCCGCGCGCTACTCGCCCGGCCCGTGGCGCACGGTGAGCACCACCTACCGCCTCACACGCGGGGTGAGCGAGCAGCTCGAGATCGGCTGGCAATGGCCGCTGGCCGGCCGCGTGCCCGCCGCCACGGACGGCCCGCGCAGCGCGCCGCGCGACGCCGGCGGCGGCTCATGCGACAGCCGCACCTGGTACTCGGTGGGCCGGGCGAACTACAGCCTGAAGGACAAGCGCATCACCGACTCGGTGCTCGGCCTGGAGTACGACGCGGGCTGCTGGATCGGCCGCTTCGTCGCCGAGCGGCTGTCCACCGGCCTGAGCGCGGCCACCACGCGCTTCATGTTCCAGCTCGAGCTGGTGGGGCTGTCGCGCCTGGGGTCCAACCCCTTGCAGGTCTTGAAGGACAATATCCCCGGTTACCGCCTGCTGCGCGACGAGCGCCGCAGTGCCTTGACCTTCGACGACCGGCCCGGCGTTTCCATCCATGACTGAATCTCGATCCCGCTGGCGCCGTGAGGCGCAGGCCCGGCTGACCCCGCTGGCGCTGGCCTTGCTGTGTGCCGCGCTGCCCGCCGCTGCCCAGGGGCGCAACGACCCGCGGCCGGGCGACTACATTGCCGTCATCGTCAACCAGGAGCTGGTCACCGCCGGCGAGGTGGAGCGGCGCGTCGATCGGGCCCTGGCCGACAGCGGCCGCGGCGCCAAGCTGCCGCCCAAGGTCGAGTTGCACCGCCTCGCCCTGGACGCACTCATCGACGAGCGCGTGATGATCAGCGCGGCGCGTGAGAGCGGCATGCGCGTGGACGAGCCCGAGATCGACCGCGCGGTGCAGAGCATCGCCGCGCAGAACCAGATCTCCCTGGAGACGCTGCGTGCGCGGCTGCAGGCCGAAGGCACGGACTACGGGCGCTTCCGCGCCAACCTGCGCGACCAGATCATGATCGAGCGGCTGCGCGAGCGCGAGGTCTACGGGCGCATCAAGGTGAGCGACGAAGATGTCGACCGCGAGATCGAGCGCCAGCGCGCGGCGGCCGGTGCCGACGCCGAGACGAACATTGCGCAGATCCTCGTCTCCGTGCCCGAGGGTGCCGATGCCGCCACCGTGGCCGAGCGCCGCGCGCGCATCGACGCGGCGCTGGCGCGCGTGCGCAAGGGCGAGGCGTTCGAGGCGGTGGCGCGCGAGGTCTCCGAGGACGGCAACCGCCAGGCCGGCGGAGCGATCGGCCTGCGGCCGGCCTCGCGCCTGCCCGACGTTTTCATCGAAGCGACCCGGGCCCTCGAGCCGGGCGAGGTCACCGCCCAGCCCCTGCGCACCGGGGCGGGCTTGCACATCCTCAAGCTGCTCGAGCGCAAGCAGGCGGTGGTCGGACAGATCACGCAGACACGGGCGCGGCACGTGCTGCTGCGCACCTCGCCGCAGCTCAGCGCGGAGGTGGCCACGCGGCGCCTGGCCGAGTACCGCAAGCAGATCGAGGCCGGCACGCGCCACTTCGAGGACATCGCCCGGCAGTACAGCGAGGACGGATCTGCGGCCTCCGGCGGCGACCTGGGCTGGTCTTCCCCCGGCGTGATGGTGCCGGAGTTCGAGCACGCGATGAATGCCCTGGCCATCGGCGGCTTGTCGGCGCCGGTGGTGTCGCGCTTCGGCGTGCACCTCATCCAGGTGCTCGAGCGCCGCGAGGTGGCGCTGGACACCAAGCAGGTGCGCGAGCAGGCGCGCAACATGCTGCGCGAGCAGCGCTTCGAGCAGGCCTACCTCGACTGGACCAAGGAGCTGCGCTCGCGCGCCTATGTCGAGTACCGCGAGCCGCCGCAGTGAGGGCTGGCCTCGTGGGGTCGCCACGCGGCGCGGCGCCGGCGCGCGGGACGAAGTGAGGCACGTCGCGCGCAAGCGCTTCGGCCAGCACTTCCTGGCCGACCACGCCGTCATCGACCGCATCGTCGCGGCGATCGCGCCGCAGCCCGACGAGGCGCTGGTCGAGATCGGCCCCGGCCTGGGCGCGCTGACCGGCCCCCTGCTCGAGCGCTGCAAGGCGCTCACGGTGATCGAGCTCGACCGCGACCTGGCCGCGCGGCTGCGCCGGCACCCGGGCCTGACGGTGATCGAGGCCGACGTGCTGGAGGTCGACTTCCGCGCCTTGGCGGCGCACATGGGCCGCAAGCTGCGGGTGGTTGGCAACCTGCCCTACAACATCTCCACACCCATCCTCTTCCACCTGCTCGAGGCCTGCGCCAGCGTCGTCGACCAGCACTTCATGCTGCAAAAGGAAGTCGTCGAGCGCATGGCCGCGGCGCCCGGCAGCAAGGACTACGGCCGCCTGAGCGTGATGCTCCAGTGGCGCTATCGCATTGAAAGCGTGCTCGACGTGCCGCCCGAGGCCTTCGAGCCCCCGCCGCGCGTGGACTCGGCTGTGGTGCGCATGCAGCCCCTGCCGGCGGACGAGCGCGTCGACGCGCAGCGCCTGCGCGAGCTGGTCACGGTGGCCTTCTCGCAGCGGCGCAAGCTGCTGCGCCATACGCTGGGCCGCTGGCTCGAGGCGCAGGGCCCGCATGCCGCCTTCGACCTGCAGCGCCGCGCCGAGGAAGTGCCGGTGGCCGAGTACCTGGCGCTGGCGCGCGCACGCCCATGAAGAAGGGCTCCGTGGGGAGCCCTTCTTCGTCGTTCTACCAAGCCCTTGCGCGGAACCGGCTCTGCCGGGCCGCTGCAAGAGCCCCCT
>DYOR01000132.1 GCA_020720385.1 Rubrivivax sp. | reverse complement strand
TGCATGCGCAGCAGCAGGTGCGCGGTGGTCTCGGCGTCGGCCAGGGCGCGGTGGGCGCGGCCGGTGTCGGGCAGGCGGTGCAGCGCCGCCAGCGTGCCCAGGCGGTGGTTGGCGGCCTGCGGGTTGAGCCGGCGCGCCAGCAGCAGGGTGCAGGCGAAGCGGTGCGCGGCGTCGGCCGCCGGGGGCCTGCTTGAAGGGTGCCTCCCTCAGCCGCTCAACGGCAACCAAGTGCCGCCAGGGTTGCCGTTGTGCCGAGACGTAGCCGGCCCATCCGCTGCGCTGACGTCTGATTACAAGGCCGGAACCCAGCATGCCTACAGTGCCTGGCATGACTTGCCAAAGATCTCCTGAGGCTGGGCGGCGGTTGCGGCGCCTGGTGCTGTCGACCGCGCTGCTGATCGGCCTGACCGCCTGCGGTGGCAGTGGAACGGGCACGGACAGCAACGACCTCGACCCGCCGCCTGCAAGCACTTCCGACCAGCCCACCAGCCAGCGTGACGCGGTGCGCCTGGCCGACCAGGCCAGCTTCGGGCCCACGGAGGAACTGGTGGGCACCATCCGCACCCAGGGCGCAACCAAATGGGTGGCGCAGCAGATGGCCTTGTCCAGCGCTCGCTACAGCAGCGGCGGGGACCAGCGCGTGCACCAGCACAGCGGCATGTCCGACTTCTGCGAGGGCCGCGGCGACAACTGCTGGCGCGACTGGTATTCGTCCATTCCGCTGCTCTGGGACTTCTACCGCAACGCCACCCAGCAGCCCGACCAATTGCGCCAGCGCGTGGCCTTTGCGCTGCAGCAGATCCTGGTGGTGTCCAACGAAGAGGTCGCGGGCACCTACGGCCTGCGCAATTTCCACAACACCTTGCTCACCCATGCCTTGGGCAACTACCGCGACCTCCTGCGCCAGGTCACGCTCTCGCCGCTGATGGGGGACTACCTCGACCACGTCAACAACGACCCCGAGGCACCCAACGAGAATTTCGCGCGCGAACTGCTGCAGTTGTTCTCCATCGGCACCTGCGAACTCAACGCCGACGGATCGTTGAAAGGCGATCGCTGCACGCCCACCTACGACAACAACACCGTGCGCGCCTACGCTTTTGCGCTCACCGGCTGGACCTACCCGGCGGGTGGCGATTCGCCCTGGGGCTGCTGGCCGCGCGGCACGAACTGCCAGTTCTACGGCGGCGACATGGTGGCCGTTGCGGCCCGGCACAACCCCGATGCGCGCACCCTGCTCGCGGGCGTGCGCCTGAGCACGGGCCACACCGCCGAACAGGCGCTGAGCGCCGTGCTCGACAGCCTGATGCGTCACCCCAGCACCGCGCCCTTCATCGGCAAGCAGCTGATCCAGCACCTCGTCAGCAGCAATCCGTCACCCGCCTATGTGCGGCGTGTGGCGCAGGCCTTTGCCAGCGGCTCATACGCCGGATTTGGCAACGGCCAGGCGGGTGATCTGCAAGCCACCGTGGCCGCCGTGCTGCTGGATGCCGAAGCCCGCAGCGACAGCCCGGCGCGCAACGCTGGCCGCCTGCGCGAACCGGCCCAGCTGTTCACCGGCGTGCTGCGCGCACTGGGGGGTCGCAGCGACGGCGATGCGCTGGGCTGGTACTGGGGCGAGACGCTTCAGCAGCACGTGTTCCGTCCGCCCTCGGTGTTCAGCTTCTACCTGCCCACCTACCCGGTACCGGGCACCACGCTGGTCGGACCGGCGTTCGGCATCCACAACGCCAACACCGCGCTGCAACGCATCAACTTCGTTCACAGCCTGCTGTTCTGGGGGGGATCTGCGCCGTCCGACGACGTGCCGGGCGCCACCGGCACGCGAGTGGACCTGAGCGCTTTCCTGGCCGATGCCGACCGGTCCGGTGTGCTGGTCGATCGGCTCTCCAACCTGGCCCTGGGCGTGCCGCTGCCGTCGGCGGCGCGCACCGTCGTGATCGACGCCGTGAATGCCTACACATCGGCCAACAGCGGTGCGGACGAGTACCGGCGCCTTCGCGTGCAACAGGCCGCCTACCTGGTGTTCGCCTCGCCCCAGTACCAGATTGCCCGCTGAGCATCACGCTTCGCCCCACACGACTTGCACCTCGGTCCGCACCATGCACCACCACCCCACCGATCCCCTGACCGCGCTCCTGCTCGACCGCCGCCGCTGGCTGCGCCTGGCCGGTGGCAGCCTGGCCGGTGCGCTGGGCATGGGCACTCTGTCGGCCCTGGCGCCGCGCGTGGCCAGTGCGCAGGAAGCTTACAAGGCCCTGGTCTGCGTGTTCCTGTTGGGTGGCAACGACGGGCTGAACATGGTGGTGCCCACCGACCTGACGCGCCACGACCTGTACGCCGCGGTGCGCGGCGCGCTGGCATTGCCGCGCGGCAGCCTGGCCAGCCTGACGGGGACCGACTACGGCCTGCACCCGTCCATGGCGGCCCTTGCCACCGCCTGGACCGACGGTGCGCTGGCCCCGGTGTTCAACCTCGGCCCGCTGCGCGCGCCGCTGACCAAGGCGCAGTACCTGGCCGCGGCCGAAAGCGCGCTGCCCGACAACCTGTTCTCGCACTCCGACCAGCAACTGCTGTGGGAAGCCGGTGGCGGCAGCTCGGTGGAGCGCACCGGCTGGGGCGGCCGCGCGGCGGCCACGCTGGGCACGGCCAACCCGGTCATCTCTGTCGGTGGCAATGGGCATTTCGGCCTGTCGGATCTGACCTCCCCCCTGGTGCTACCCGAGCCCGGTTCCACCTTCGGCCTGTACGGCTATGACGGCAACTGGTCACCCGACCTGGCCCGCAGAAGCGCCCTGGCCGCCCTGTACGCGCAGCCGCAGAGCGACACCCTGGTGGAGGCCTTTGCCAGCCAGCAGCGCGACGCCTTTGCCGTGGCCGACCGGCTTGGCCCCCTGGTTGAGTTGCGGCCCGGCGACCCCGGATCGTCCTCAGTCATCGACGCGGCCTTTGCGCCCCTGATCGACAACCACGACATCGCCAGCCCGCTGGGCACGCAGCTGTACCAAGTGGCCAAACTGGTGTGGCAGAACGCCACCGTGCGCGGCAACCGCCAGCTGTTTCTGGCCACCCAGGGTGGCTACGACACGCACAGCGACCAGATCGCAGGCGACGCGATGGGCGGCAGCCACGCCGATCTGCTGCAAGAACTGGCACAGGCCATGGCCTGCTTCCATGCCGCCATGAAGGGTCTGGGTCTGTCGGACCGCGTGACCCTGTTCACCCAGAGTGACTTTGGCCGCACCTTCGCGCCCAACAGCAGCCGCGGCACCGACCACGCCTGGGGCAACCACCAGCTGGTGCTGGGCGCCGCGGTGCAGGGTGGCCTGACCTACGGCACCTACCCGGAGCTGGTGCTGGCCGGCCCCAGCGACGTGGGCGACAACGAATGGGACATGCACGGGCGCTGGATTCCCAGCCACAGCGTGGACCAGTACGCTGCCACGCTGCTGAGCTGGTTCGGTGCCACCAGCGCTCAGCTCGACACCATCCTGCCCAACCTCGCCAACTTCGGCAGCGTCCGCAACCTGGGGTTCATGCAGGCCTGAGCACCCGCGCAGCGGTGTGGAGCCTGGCCCGTCCTCAACTGCGCCGCGGCCCGCCCGGCCCGTGCCGGCGCAGGGCGCCGAGGATGGCGCCCAGGCGCTCGCGCTGCAGCGTGTCGAGCTCGGCGCGCGCGAGCAGCGCGCAGAGCATGGCGTCGGGCTCCAGGGGTGCGTGCGCGGCGCTGCGGCTCTCCAGCGCGGCCTTCAGCGCGTGCAGCTTGAGGTCGCGCCGCGCCTGCTGGCAGGCCGGCGGCGAGTCGATCTGCAAGTCGTCTTCCAGCTTCAGCAGCAACTCGTCGCTGGCGGTCTTGACGACGGCCGGGCCGCGCGGCGCGGGGGCCAGGCCGGCGCGCGGCGCCAGCGCCTGCTCCCAGCTGGCGGGCAGGGCGGGCAGCGCGGCCCAGCGTTCGGCCAGCGCGGCCTTGGCCGCGTCGTCGGGCGGGGCCTGCTCGCACAGCGCGAGCTTGGCCGCCAGGGTGTCGCAGGTGGCGTGCCAGGCACGCTGCGCGCTGCCGGCGAGCCACTGCTGGGCCGTGTCGCGCGCCTGGCGGAAGCGCTGGTCCAGCGCGGCGGCGTCGTGGCGCGGCGCCGGCCCGGCGCGCTGCCACAGGGTGTCGACCTCGGCCAGCGTGCGCCTGAACTCGGCCACGGGGGTGTCCGCGCTGAGCGCCTCGAGGCGTTCGATGAGCTTGCCGCGTTCGGCGCCGTGGGCCTGGAATTCGGCCTCGCGGGCGTTGAACTCGGCGTCGCGGGCGCTGAAGATGGCGTCGATCGTGCCCTTGAATTCGGCCCACAGCGCGTTCTCCGCGCCGCGCGCCAGGGGCAGGGCCTTGGCCTGCTGCTGCCACTGCCCTTGCAGCGCGCGCACGCGGTCGACCAGGTCGCGCCCCAGCGTCTTGTGCGCCGCCTCCTCGCCGAGCGCGCGGGCCTGCGCGATGAGCTCTTCGCGCGCCGCCTGGGCGCTGCGCCGGGCCTCGCCCAGTGGTGCCTCGATGCGCTGCATGGCCTGGCGCATGCGTTCGAGCAGGCCCTCGCGCGCCTTGTGCGGCACGGTGTGTTCCACCGGCCCGAGCTTGCGCCACTCGGCCTGGAAGTGGTCCAGCGCCACGGCCAGGGCTTTCCAGTCGGGCGGCGTGGCCTGGCCTTCGCCGGGCTCGGGCAGGGCCACGCCGTCGAGCGCGGCGATGAGATCGCGGCGTGCCTGCAGGTTGATCTCGCGCGCGGCGCGCTGGGCCGCCACCTGCACCGCCACCGGTTCGTAGGCGGTCTTCAGCGCGCTGTCGAAGCGCTGCCACAGTGCGCGGCTGGTGGCGCCGCCCAGGCGGTCGAGTTCCCTCCAGCGCTCGCGCATCTCGGCGATGGTCTCGGCCTGCTGCTTGAGCGAGAGCTTGATGCCGCCGGGCAGCCCGGCGCCCGCACTGGCCGCGGCCAGCGCCTCGGCCTGGAGCACGAGTTCGTCGCGCGCCACGCCGCCACTCCAGTGCTGCCAGCCCTTGAGCTGGGCGTACTGCGCCTGCAGCGCGTCGATGCGCGTGCGCAGCTCGCCGGCGCTGGCGCCGCCGTGCAGCAGCTCGTCGATGTCCACCAGCTGCTTGTGCGTGTCGATGAGGTGCCCGGCGGCGAGCGCCGCCTCGGCGAGATCGAGCGCCGCGGCGAGCGTCTTGCTGCGTTCGCTGCGCACGGCGCGCTGCTCGTCCTTGGCCTGCTCGCGGCGCTGCGTGCGGCGCGCCTGGCGTTCGGCTTCGCGACCCTGCTGCCAGGCCTCGAAGCGCCGCTCCAGCGCCGCCGCCAGCGCCGCGTCTTCCAGCGGCGCCAGCGCCTGCCAGCGCTGGCCGGCATCGCGCGGCGCCGCGGGGGGTGCCGGGGTCGGGGCTTCGACCCCGGCATCGGCAGGCGTTTCATCCGGTATTTCGGTCGGCGCTTCGGCCAGGGCTTCGGTCGCTACTTCGATCTTTGCGTCAGCCGCGACTTCGGCCGTGGCTTCGACCCCTGCACTGGGCGTTGTGGCGGATGGCGCTCCGGCCGGGGTCTCCGGCGGGGGCTCGGCGGGTGCCGCTGCGGGCGCATCCGCGGCGCGTGCATCCGGCGGTGCAGCAGGCATCTCGGGGGCCGGTGTGGGCGTGCGGGCCCGTGGTGCGCTGGCCGCCTGAGCCAGCTCGTCGAGCAGGGCCAGGCGCTCGTCCAGCGGGGCGGCATGGCGCAGGCTTGCGCGCAGCGTCTCGCACAAGGTGGCGCTGTCGGCGCCCGGTGCGGCGTCGAGCTGGGCGTGCACGGCGGCGGCGGCGGCGGCCAGTTCCTGGCGCGTCTGCGTGCCTTCGGCGGCGGCCTTGCAGCTCGCCTGCCACGCGGCCAGGGCCGTTTTCGCCTCGGCCGTCCAGCGCTTCAGGCGCAAGGCCCGGTCGGCGGCGTCGCGGCTGTGGGCGCCGAGCGCGGCGAGCAGGGTGGCGAAGTCGCTGCACAGCGCTTCCTCGAGCGCCGTGGCGTCCAGGGCCTGCCAGGCGTGGTCCAGGTCGACGAGGCGGTTGAGCGGCAGCTGCTCCTGGCCGACCAGGGCCTGCGCGGCGGCGATCAGGCACTTGGCCTGCTCGCGCGTCTCGCGCTGTGTCACCAGCGCCTGGTAGCGCTGCTTGGCGACGCGGTGCACGCGGCGGTCGCGGTTGCGGAACTCGCGTTCGGCCTGCCTGAGTGCGGCCTCGCCCGCCAGCGCCTCCACCGCGGCCAGCCGGGCCTCGATGGGCAGGGCCTCGCGCGCCAGGGCGAGCAGCGCCTCGTCGTCGCCCAGCGCCGCCTGCAGCCGGGGCTGCCAGTCCACCGGCGCCGGCGCGGGCGCGGCGGCCTTGGCCGCCTTGCGCGCCGCGGCCGTGTCGGCCTTGTCCGCGGTGGCGGGCGGCGTGTCGTGGCGCGGCGCCACGTACTTCCTGAACATCCAGTCAATCTTCATGAGGGGTTTTGCCGAGTTCGCGCAACAGCGCGCATTGTGCGTGCATGGCCCCGGCCCGCGGTGGCGAAAGCGCGCACGGTGCCGGCGCGCGGCGCGGGCGTGGGGCGAATCAGCCCGGCGCCGGGCCGGGCGCGGCGGCGAAAGCGCTTGCGTAATGGCGGTAGATGTCCGCGGCGTCGCGCACCAGGCGGCGCTTGGCTTCGTCCAGTGGCAGCAGGCGCCGCGCCGGCCGGCCCGCCCACAGCCAGCCGCCTTCGAGCACCTGGCCGGCGCGGGTGGTGGCACCTGCGGCGATGAAGCTGTCGTCGCCCACCACGGTGCCCGGAGCCAGGACGCTGCCCATGCCCACGAGGACGCGGGCGCCCACCTCGCAGTCGTGCAGCTGCACGTTGTGGCCGACGACGCTGCCCGCGCCGATGGCGATGGCGCGCTGGCTGCAGCGCAGCACGCTGTTGTCCTGCACGTTGGCGCCCGCGGCCAGGTCCACGCCGTGCCGCGGCGCGTCGACGACGCAGCCGAACCACAGGCTGGCGCCCTCGCCCAGGCGCAGCTCGCCCTGGCCGCTGACGGTGGGGGCGACATAGCCCGCGGCCCGGCCGGCCCAGGCCGGCGGTGGCGCGCCGGCCGCGGCGCGCAGCGACGCGCTGCGCAGGCGCTCGTGCAGCGCGGCCAGCTCCGCGGCAAGCACCGGGCGCAGGGGCACGGCGGGCACGCCTGCGCACCACTGGCCGGCGGGCAGCACGCGGCGCGGGAAGACCACCGCGCCGGCGGCCACCACCGCGCCCGCGCCGACGACGCTGCCGTCGAGCACGCAGGCGCCGTCCTCGACGACGCAGCCGTCGCCCAGCGTGCAGGCGTGGATGACGCAGTTCTCGCCCACGCTCACGCCTTCGCCCAGGGTCGCGCCGTGGCGCTCGTGGGCGATGTGCACGGTGCTGCGCGCGCCCAGGTGCAGGCCGGCGCCAGCCCGCACCACGTGGCCGTCGGCGCGCAGGGTGGCGCAAGGCCCGAGGCGCGCGCCAGCACCCAGCGTCACGCGGCCGAGCAGCGCACTGCCCGGCGCGGCCCACGCCAGCGCACCGAGCA
>DYOR01000131.1 GCA_020720385.1 Rubrivivax sp. | reverse complement strand
GCGGGACGGCAGGGTGGATGGCATGGGATCGATTCTCTTTGACCTTGCCCCTGGAGTCAGTACCCCATAGCTGGGCTCATGCGCTAGCTACCTGACCTTGCCCCTGGAATCCGTATCCCATAGCCGATCTCATGCACTGGCTTGCCGGGGTTGATTGGGCCAGCCAGTTTTCTTCGAACTGCATCGGGCTGACGTAGGCCAGCGTCGAGTGCAGTCGGGTTCGGTTGTACCAGAGCATCCAGGCGATGACTTCGTCCATGGCCTGGCGCCGGGTCTTGAAGCGCTGCCCGTGCAGCCGCTCCACCTTCAGCGACCCGAACAGCGCTTCGCTGCAGGCCTTGTTCCAGCAGTCGCCGCGACGGCTCATCGAGGCGGTGATGCCGTACTCGGCCAGCGCAGCGACGGCTACAGCAACTACAAGCGCATGCAGTAGCCCGCACGCGCCCGGGCCGCACGGGCGCTTGCCGCACGGCCGTGCTCTCGAGCAAATGTGGCTTTGCCACTTTGCTTGAACCCCCACGGGGGGCGGGCCGGGCTGGCCCGGCCCTGGGGGCGCTCAGACCGTGAACGGCGCCTGCGCGACGAAGGGCGCGGCCGGCCCCAGCGCAAAGAGGTTGGGGCTTTGGCTGGCCGGCATGGCGGCGCGGATGCGCGCATGGAATGCCGCGTAGCTGCCACTGAACGCACCCTGGTTCCAGACCTTGAGCAACTGCTCGGTGAAGGCACCGTTGTGCTCGCCGTCCATCGAGGTCTGGTTGTCCTGGCAGCCCGAGATGAGCAGCACGGCAGGCTTGAACGCGCCCACCAGCGCCACGGCCTGCGCCGCCGGCCCGGTGAGGGCGACCTGCGCCAGGGCCGCATCGGGGTCCGCCACGGGCTTGCCCGCGGCCTTGGCCACCTCGGCCTGCAGCTTGTCGTAGAAGGCCTTGTGTGCGCCATAGACGCGCAGGCCCACGGCGATGGGCATGAGCTTGGGGCGCTGGCCGGGGGGCGGCGGTGGCGGGTTGCGCTCGCGCGTCACGCTGCCGCTGTGGCAGCTGTCGGAGAGCACGAGCACGCGCACGCCGGCGGCAAAGCGGCTGAGCTCGAGGTAGAGCTCGTCGTCGACGAGCTGGCCGTCGTAGAGGCACCAGGTCTCGTCCTTCTTGTCGGGCTCGTCGTGGTTGGTGTCGGGCACCTGCCCGCCGTGGCCGGAGTAGCTGAGGAAGAACAGGTCGCCCGCCTTCAACGCCTTGGCCGCGCTGCGCATGCCCGAGAGCACCGCGCCGCGCGTGGCCTTCTTCGTCAGCAGCACGCTGGGCTTGATGCCGCGTGTCCTGGCCAGTGCGGCCATGTCGTTGGCGTCGAACTCGCACGCCGCCAGCGGACCGTCCCAGCCTTCGTAGGCGGCGGCGCTGACGCTGTTCAGGCCGATGTGCAGTGAAAGCGCCTTGCGCCTGGAGGCGGCCGCGGTGCTCGACTTGGTTGCCATGAGGGGTGTCCTTTGCGTGGTGCAGGCAGCCACAGGGGCGGGGCGGATACCCCGCTTCGGCTTGCCCGGGGGCGATGATCGTGGCTCGCCGATGAAGACGGAAGCCCTAGTTCGGCGGCGCCTGGGCGCGCCCGCCGCACCGGCCCGGTGCTGGGCGCTTCACGGCCCGGCACGCCTTGCGGGCGCGCTCAGCGGGCGCCGATGTGCCGCGCCAGGAACCTCTCCACCCGGCCCCACCAGTCGGCCTGCGTCTCGGGCAGCCCCCAGCCGTGACCATCCTTCTCGTACTCGACCCACTCCGCATCGGGGTTGTGCGCCTTCAGCGCGTCGAACATGCGCTTGCCGTGCTCGATGGGCACGCGGCGGTCGACGCGGCCGTGGGCGATGAGCAGCGGGTTCTTGATGCGCGCGGCGAGCTTCAGCGGCGAGGTGGCTTCGAGCTGCGCCAGGTCCTTGCCGCGCTCGCCGATCATCTGCGGCATGCCGTAGCGCTTCCACTCGTCGGACATGTCGCTCCAGTGGGCGTCGAACATGAGCAGGATGTCGGACACGCCCGCCCACTCCACGCCGCAGCGGAACAGGTCGCCGTCCCGCGCCAGGCCCATCAGCGTGGCGTAGCCGCCGTAGCTCGCGCCCATGATGCAGATGCGCCCGGGGTCGGCAATGCCCTGGGCGATGGCCCAGCGCGCCCCGTCGGCCAGGTCGTCCTGCATGCTCAGGCCCCATTGCTTGAAGCTGGCGCGGAAGTGCCTGTCGCCGAAGCCGGTGCTGCCGCGGAACTCGGGCTGCAGCACGGCGTAGCCACGCGAGGCGAGGAACTGCACGTCGCCTTGCCACTGCCAGGTGGTGCCGCGCACCCACGGGCCGCCGTGCACGTAGACCACCAGCGGCAGGTTCTTCTTCGTCGCCGAGGACTTTGGCAGCGTCAGGTAGGCGGGGATCTCCAGCCCGTCGCGCGCCTTGTAGCGCACCATGTCCATGGTCGACATCTGCGCCGGGCGGATGGCGGGCTGCTCGGCACCCAGCCGCGTGAGCTTCTTCGTCTGCGCGTGATAGAGGAAGTAGGTCGCCGGCTGCACGTCGGAGAAGGCGCGCACCAGCATCCACGGGCTGTCGCCGCGGCGCGGCGGCGTGAGCATGTTGGCGGTGGCGGGCAGCAGCCGGTCGACCTCGGCCTGGTGCGCCTTCATGCCCGCGTCGAACCACTGCGTGATCTCGGCGTCGATGGTGAAGCGCACGCCCAGCGGCTGGTCGTCGCGCATGATGAAGCGCGGTGCGATGTCGTACTGCGGCGTGGCCAGCAGCGGCGTGGAGGCAAGTTCGTCCTTGGCCGGGTCGTAGAGGTAGAGCGCCTCGGTGTCGCGGCCCGGGCGCGCCGTGACGTAGAGCCGGCCGTCTGGCGCCACGGCTTTCAGGTTCAGGCTGGCGCCGGTGTAGCGATCGAACTCGCGCAGCTTGCGCCACTGGCCGCTGACCGGGTCGCGCCAGTGCAGGGCCGCAAGCCCGTCACGCTCGGTGCGCACCGCGCGCAGGTTGCCCCTGGCGTCGAGCAGCCACTGGAAGGCGTTGAGCGGCGCGTCGATCTCCTCGCTGCGGCCGCTGTGCGTGTTCACGCGCAGCAGCTTCATGTAGTCGACGCCCTTTTCGCTGATGCGCTGCGGCTGCACCACGACCACCTCGTCGGAGTCCTGGGCGCCGGCCTGACCGAGCAGGAAGGTGTTCCAGGGCAGCACGCGCAGATCGTTGCCGTCGCGCACGAAGGGGTTGTCACGCTCGACGAGTTGGCGGTAGCGCGTGCCATCGGCGTTGACGGCGTAGAGGCCCGGCGCCAGATGCTGGTCGGCCTGGGCCAGGCGCCTGTCGCGCAGGTCGAAGACCAGCCGCGAGTCGCTGATCCAGTGGAAGTTGCCGATGTCGGCATCGCTGAACGACATCACCGGCCGCACCTTCATCGTCTCCAGGTCCACCACCGCCAGGCGGTCGCGGCTGCCCGAGGCACCCACGACCACGGCCACCATGCGCCCCGAGGGCGAGAGCGCCGCGGCGCTGAAGACGGGGTTCTGGAAGAAGGCCTGCACCGGGATCGTGGCCGGGGCGGCGTCTGCAGCCAGGGCGGGGCCGCAGGCGACGAGCGAACAAGCCGCAAGGAGGCGGCGCAGGAACGGGGTCATTCGGGACACTCTCCTGGTCGGCGCGGGCGCTTCAGCCCATCGAGGGCGCGGCCGCCTTGCAATGGTGCTCGATGTACTGGCCATGCGTGGGCATCGCCGCGACGCACTGGGCGATGACGCCGCGCAGGCCCTCGAGGTGCGCGACGATCTCGCGCTCGTCGACGACATCCACCAGCGGGTGGTAGCTCCGTGGCTGCAGCCCCTGGCCTTGCATCACCTGCAGCCAGGCGACCTCGGCGAAGAGCTCGTCGGCCTCGCGCACGATGCGCCCGTGGCTGCGGTACAGCGCCATGCGGCGACGCAGCGATTCGGGCACCTCCATCGTGCGGCAGTGGCGCCAGAAGGGCGTGTCGTCGCGCGCGCTGAGGTGGTAGTGCAGGATGAGGAAATCGCGGATGCGCTCGAACTCGAAGCGCGTCTGGCGGTTGTATTCGTCGATGTCGATGGCGCTGAAGCCGCGGTCGGGGAAGAAGGCGATGAGCCGCGCGATGGCGCTCTGGATGAGGTGGATGCTGGTCGATTCCAGCGGTTCCATGAAGCCGCTGGCCAGGCCGATGGCCACCACGTTGCGGTTCCAGCCCTGCTTGCGCATGCCGGTGGTGAAACGCAGCGCGCGCGGCTCGGCGAGCGGCCGACCGTCGAGGTTCTTCAGGAGGACAGCGCCGGCCTCGTCCTCGCTCATGTGGCGGCTGCAGTAGACATGGCCGTTGCCCGTGCGCTGCTGCAGCGGGATGCGCCACTGCCAGCCCGCGCCGCGCGCCGTGGCGCGGGTGTAGGGGATGATCGGCTGCACGCTCTCGCAGGGCACGGCGAGGGCGCGGTCGCAGGGCAGCCAGTGCGTCCAGTCCTCGTAGCCGGTGTGCAGCGCCTGCTCGATGAGCAGGCCGGGGAAGCCCGAGCAGTCGATGAAGAGCTCGCCACCGATGCGCCGGCCGTCGTGCAGCCTCAGCGTCTCGACATGCCCGCTCGCGCCGTGCAGCGCCACCTCGGTGATGCGGCCTTCCACGCGTTGCACGCCGCGCGCCTGGGCGTAGCGGCGCAGGAATTTCGCATACAGCGCGGCGTCGAAATGGAAGGCGTGTGCGATCTCGCCCAGCGGCGAGTTGCCACGCGCAGGGTCGGCGCGCATGAACTTGCCCGCCTTGGCCGCGGCGCGGTTGATCGAGTAGGCCTGCAGGTCGGCGGCGCGGCCGGCCTGCTGCAGCTTGTGCCAGTACTGCTCGAAGCCCACCGTCCACAGGTCGCGCCCGATGCGGCCGAAGCCGTGCATGTAGGTCTCGCCCAGGCGGCCCCAGTCGACGAACTCGATGCCCAGCTTGAACGTGCCCTGGGTCTCGCGCAGGACCTCGTCCTCGTCGAGTTCCAGCACCCGGTTGAAGAGCTGGATCATGGGGATGGTGGCCTCGCCGACACCGACGATGCCGATCTCCTCGCTCTCCACCAGGGTGATGCGGTGGCGGCCCTGCGGCCCGGCGGGCCCGGCCTGGCATTGCAGCACCTTGGCCAGCGCCGCGGCGGTCATCCAGCCGGCGGTGCCGCCGCCGACGATGACGATCTCCCGGATCTGCGGCTCGGGCATGGCGTACCTCTGCGGGTTGTCGGGTCTTGGTCGATGGAAAAGAAAACCCCTTGCGGGACGCGCCGGCAAGGGGCTGGGTGCCGTCGCGGCGTACCGCGTGCGGCAGGCCTAGAGCTTGTAGTTGAGGCCGAACTGGTAGAACTTGCCGTCCTTCTTGCGCTCCACCTCGTTGGTGGGCACGTCGCGGTAGCGCACGTAGTCGGTGTTGCCCGCGTTGCTCACTTCCAGGCGCAGCGCCAGTCCCTTGAACATGCCGCTCTGGAACTCGTAGCCAATCTGCGCGTCGGTGATGGTCTCGCCCTTGATGTAGGTGAGCCGGCGGTCGCCCGTGAAGTCGGCCACCTCGCCGACGAAGTCCGAGCGCGAGCGCGCCGCCACGCGCGCCGAGAAGCCCCACTTCTCGAAGTACACGCCGTAGTTGGCGACACGCTTGGACAGGCCGGGCAGCGGGATCGTGCTCGTCGAGACGTTGTCGGTGGCCAGCCCCGCGGTGGCCAGGTCGAGCGAGCTGGTGGTGTTGGAGTAGCTGGCGAAGACGCCGAAGCCGTCGAGCGGCGCGGCGAGCATGTTCAGCGGCAGCGAGGCCGAGAGCTCGACGCCCGAGATGTTGCCGCCGCTGCCGTTGATGGGCTGCGTGAACTCGCCGATCAGGTTCAGGCCGGGCGGGATCACCGTGCCCGGCGTGACGTAGCGGCCGAAGTCGTACTGGGTGTTGTTGATGTTCACGATGTACGAGCTGAGCTTCTTGTAGAAGCCCGCCACGCCGACATAGGCCTTGGTGCCGAAGTACTTCTCGTAGGACAGGTCGATGGCGTTGGCGCGGAAGGGCTTGAGCGCGGGGTTGCCGCCGCTGCCGGTGAGCACGCCCTTGGTGGCGTCGAAGGTGAAGGAGCTGCTGGCGCGCAGGTCGTCGACCTTGGGCCGCGCCATCACGCGCGCCAGGGCGAAGCGCAGCGTGCCGCCGTTGCCGAGGTCGGTGGCCAGGTTCAGGCTGGGCAGGAAGTCGGTGTAGGTGGCGCCGGCGGTGTTCGTCGCGGCGGGGCAGTCCTGGTCATTGGCGCAGGTGGTGCGGTCGACGTTGAAGGCGGTGGAACTCTGGTCCGTGCCCACCACCTGCACGCCGACGTTGCCGCGCACGGCCCGGCCCATGAGTGTGCCGTCGATGTCCCCCTTGGCGAAGACCGTGGTCACCTTCTCCTTGGTCTTCCAGTCCTTGTTGTAGATGTCCGGGTGGAGCTTGCGCGCCACCGAGTAGATCGAGCCCACGGAGGTGGACGGATCGAAGGTCGGTATGGCGATGCTCGTGCCGCCCGGGGTCGGGATGGCCATGGTGCTGGTGCCGGGGACGGCCGTGTAGCCCAGGCCCGTGGTGTCGCCCAGGATCACCAGGCGGCCTTCGGTGAACGAGCGCTCCTTGTTGCGGTCCGAGTAGTGCAGCCCGCCCTCCACGGCCACCACCGGGCCGAGCTCGAGGTCGCGCTTGGCGCTCAGCCGGTAGCCGCCGAGCTTGTCCTCGACGAAGGGCAGCTTGGAGTAGCCCGCCTGCGGCGAGGCCACGCCGCCGCCCCAGCCTTGCACGTCGGTGAGCTTGATCACGCCGCGGTCGGTGTAGTCGATGCTGGGGGTGAAGGCCCCCGCGCTGGTGAATTGCACCGAGCTCAACGGGGCCGTGCCGAGCACGTCCTGCGTCACCCCGGCGGTGGTCTCGATGATGCCGCCGGTGCTCTTGGCCACGGAGCTGCTCAGGTCGGCATTCAGCGTCCAGGTCGGGCCGACCTTGAACTTGTTGTTCCAGCCGATGGACGTGATCTTGTCGTTGCTGAACTCGGCATCGTTGCGCACCACGCCGCGCACGTTGTTGAAGGTGCCCGAGGTGACGTCGCTGCCGCTCAGGGTGGCGTTGCTGAGCACGCCGGCGCTGTCGTAGTTGCCACCCACCGCGGGGTTCCAGGAGTCGTTCAGCGGCGCCTGGAAGCCCTTGGTCGCCTTGACCTTGTCGAACTTCGAGTGCAGCACGTCGAGCGTGCTGATGAAGTCCTTGCTCGGCTTGAACTGCACGGTGGCCGAGACGCCGTCGCGCTTGCGCGTTTCCTGGTCCAGCCAGGCGTTGAAGCCGTTGTAGGGCACGTTCACCGTGCCCTCGCCGTAGGGCGTGGTGCCGCTGCCCCAGGAGTCGAAGCGCGAGATCGCGCCGCCGGTCTCGTCCAGGCGCGCGAAGCCCAGGGCCACGCCGAGGGTGCGGTCGAGGAACTGGTCGACGTAGAAGATGCTGAAGCGGTGGCCGTCGCCTTCGGTGCCCTTGCCGCCGACGTTGAGCTTGTTCTTGCGCCAGGACAGCGCCACCTCGCGCCCGGGGCGGTCCAGCGGACGCACGGTCTGCATGTCCACCGTGCCCGAGAGACCCTGGCCGACGAGCGCGCCGTCGGGCGTCTTGTAGATGAGCACGCCGTTGATGAGTTCGGACGGGTACTGGTCGAACTCGGCGCTGCGGCTGTCGCCCGTGCTCGCCTGTTCGCGGCCGTTGAGCAGCGTGGTGCCGAAGTCCGGCGCCATGCCGCGGATGCTGATCTGCTGCGCGCGGCCGTCGGTGCGCTGCGCGGCCACGCCGGGCAGGCGCGAGATCGACTCGGCGATGCTCGTGTCGGGCAGCTTGCCCAGGTCCTCGGCGGAAATCGCCTCGACGATGGAATCAGCGTTCTTCTTCACGCTGATG
>DYOR01000130.1:3213-7978 GCA_020720385.1 Rubrivivax sp. | reverse complement strand
CTCACTCGAAGAGGAGCTTGGTGATGCCGCGCCAGGTGAACAGCCGCCCCGGGTTCTGCGTTTCCTCGAGCACGCCGGCCAGGCGGCGCCGGATGCGGGCGCTGCGCTTGCCGCGCCACACCACCAGGTCGGCCAGCCAGGGGTGCTGGTTGACGCGGCTGGCGGTCTCGTACAGGTCGAACTTGGGCTTGAGCCCGCGCAGGCCGGCCTCGTAGGCCTCGCGCACGCTGGCTTCAGCCTGGCTGCGGCCGGCAAGCACGGCCTGCGCGGCAAGCAGGCCGGTCTCCAGCGCCTTGCCTATGCCTTCGCCGCTGAAGGCATAGGTGCTGCCCACGACCTCGCCCACGCCGAGCAGGCCCGGCCGCGACCAGCGCGCGCCTTGCAGCGAGCAGCGCAGCGGCGCGCCCTTGAGCTCGCCCAGCCACTCGCCGCCGGCGACGAGTTCGGCGGCCGGCGCGTAGAGGGCGCAGAAATCCTCGAACATGCGGCGCAGGTTCACGTCCTGCATGCGGCCTTTGCCGTTGCGCTGCGTGATGTGGCTGCCGGTGAGCCCGGCGCCGATGTTGAACACCCCGCCCGGCGCGGGGAAGATCCAGCCGTAGCCGCCGCGCAGCCGCGGGTGCCAGACGAGCTGCAACTGCCGGATGCTCGAGCCCATGGCCGCGTTCTTCACGTAGCCGCGCAGCGCCACGCCGCTGGGCGTGTGGCGCTGGCACAGGCCGGCGGCGCTGAGCGGCCCGCTCGCCGCGCCGGTGGCCAGCACCACCCAGCGCGCGGCGATCTCGTGCGTGGCCGCTGCCGCGCGCAGGCGTGCGCCCACCACGCGTTCGCCCTCGAGCAGCGGCGCCTCGAAGCGCAGCGGCGTGAGCAGCCGCGCGCCGGCGCGCTGCGCGGCGCGCACGAGCACGTGGTCGAGCGTCTTGCGCGGCAGCACCGAGAGCGTGCCCGGCACGTCCACATGGCCGCCGCGCGGGCCGACGCAGCGCACGTGCGCCACGTGCATCGCCAGCGCCGCCACCTCCTCGTGCACGCCCAGGCGACGCAGCGCCGCGTGGGTGTCGGGGATGAGGCCGTCGCCGCAGACCTTGTCGCGCGGGAAGTCGTGCTGGTCGACGAGCAGCACGTCCAGGCCGCCGGCGGCCAGGGCCTGCGCGCAGGCGCTGCCGGCCGGGCCGGCGCCGACGACGAGCACGTCGCAGGCCTGGGGCAGGGTGGGTGGCAGCATGGCCGGCGATTCTAGAAGCCCGCTGCGTTGGGGCGGCGCGTCTGCCCAAGCCTTGACCGGGCTCAAGCTGCGGTCACTTCATTGCTGCCAAGCTGGTCGAAACTTCTTGGGGGTGGTTGCCATGGACGAGCGCCTGACCGCGGGCCAGCGCGCCATGCTGGAAGCTGAGCTGCTGGCGCTCAAGCGCCAGCTCGACGCGCGCCTGTCCGAGCACCAGGGCGGCATGACACGCGCCGAGCATGCGCACGAGGTGCTCGAGCTGGACGGCCACGACGCCGCCCAGCGCGAAGGCGAGCGCGTGCTCGACATGGCGCTGTCCGACCTCGAGTTGCGTGAACTCGCGCGCATCAGCCAGGCCCTGGCCCGGCTGCGCAACGGCAGGTACGGCCTGTGCACCGACTGCGGCGCCGACATCCCCTTCGACCGCCTCAAGGCCGAGCCCTGGGCGCAGCGTTGCGTGGACTGCGAAGCCGCGCACGAGATCGAGCAGCGCCGCCAGGCGTAGAGCGCGCCGGCGTCCCCGTCGCCGGGCTTGCCGCGCGCCTGCGCGGCGGCCAGACTGTGGTAGCTTCGCGCGCCCACAGCCCCAGCCCACGAAACGAGGAGGCGCCCATGCTCATCGGTGTTCCGCTCGAAACCGCAGCGGGCGAGACCCGCGTCGCGGTCACCCCCGAGACGACGAAGAAGCTCAAGGCCCAAGGCCATGGGGTGAAGGTGCAGTGCGGCGCGGGCGTGGCCGCCAGCGTCACCGACGAGGCTTACGCCGCGGCGGGCGCCGAGCTCACCGACCGTGCCGGCGCCCTGGGCTGCGAGCTCGTGCTCAAGGTGCGCAGCCCCGACGCCGACGAGCTCAGCCTGATGCGGCCGGGCACGGCCCTGGTGGGCCTGCTCAACCCCTTCGACCGCGAGGGGCTGGCCCGCCTGGCGGCGGCCGGGCTGACCAGTTTCGCGCTCGAGGCCGCGCCGCGCACCACCCGCGCGCAGAGCATGGACGTGCTCTCCAGCCAGGCCAACATCGCCGGCTACAAGGCGGTGATCATGGCCGCCGACAAGTACCAGCGCCTCTTCCCCATGCTCATGACGGCGGCCGGCACGATCAAGGCCGCACGCGTCGTCATCCTCGGCGTGGGCGTGGCCGGCCTGCAGGCCATCGCCACGGCCAAGCGCCTGGGCGCGGTGATCGAGGCCAGCGACGTGCGGCCCTCGGTGAAGGAGCAGGTGGAGAGCCTGGGCGCCAAGTTCATCGACGTGGCCTACGAGACCCCGCAGGAGAAGCAGGCCGCCGAGGGCGTGGGCGGCTACGCCCGGCCCATGCCGCCGAGCTGGCTTGCGCGCCAGCAGGTCGAAGTGGCCAAGCGCGTGGCCGCGGCCGACATCGTCATCGCCACCGCGCTCATCCCGGGCCGGCCCGCGCCGGTGCTCATCACCGAAGAGATGGTGCGCTCGATGAAGCCGGGCTCGGTGATCGTCGACATGGCTGCACCCCACGGCACGCCAGGGCCGTCTGGACAGCCCAGCGGCAACTGCCCCCTCACCGAGGCCGGCAAGACGGTGCTCAGGCATGGCGTGACCATCGTCGGCGAGACCAACATCCCCGCCCTGGTGGCGGCGGACAGCTCGAGCCTGTACGCGCGCAACCTGCTCGACTTCCTCAAGCTCGTGCTCACCAAGGAAGGCGGCTTTCAGCTGCCGATGGACGACGACATCGTCGTCGCCTGCCTCATGACACACGAAGGCGAAGTGCGCCGCAAGGCCTGACCCCGCGCCGCGCACCGCAGGAGAACCGCATGGACATCGTCAGCCCGACCATCACCAACCTCATCATCTTCGTCCTCGCCATCTACGTCGGCTACCACGTCGTGTGGACGGTGACGCCGGCGCTGCACACGCCGCTGATGGCCGTGACCAACGCCATCTCGGCCATCGTCATCGTCGGCGCCATGCTCGCCGCGGCGCTCACCGAAACCACGCTGGGCAAGACCATGGGCGTGCTCGCCGTGGTGCTGGCCGCGGTGAACATCTTCGGCGGCTTCCTCGTCACGCGGCGCATGCTCGAGATGTTCAGGAAGAAGGAGAAGAAGGCTGCGCCGTCGGCCAAGGGAGAACAGGCATGAGCCTGAACCTCGTCGCCCTGCTCTACCTGGTGGCCAGCGTGTGCTTCATCCAGGCGCTCAAGGGGCTGAGCCACCCCACCACCTCGATCCGCGGCAACCTCTTCGGCATGGCCGGGATGGCCGTGGCCGTGGTCACCACCGGCGCGCTGATCGTGCAGTTCTCGCTCTTCAAGGGCCAGACGCACTGGCAGGGCATGGTCTGGGTCCTCGTCGGGCTGGCCGTGGGCGGCGGCGCGGGCACCCTCATGGCGCAGCGCGTGGAGATGACGAAGATGCCCGAGCTGGTGGCCTTCATGCACAGCATGATCGGCCTGGCCGCGGTGTTCATCGCCGTGGCCGCGGTGGCCGAGCCCTGGGCCTTCGGCATCGTCGCCAAGGGCCGCCCCATTCCCACCGGCAACCGCTTCGAGCTCTTCCTCGGCGCGGCCATCGGCGCCGTCACCTTCAGCGGCTCGGTGATCGCCTTCGGCAAGCTCAGCGGCAAGTACAGGTTCCGCCTCTTCCAGGGCGCGCCGGTGACCTTCGCCGGCCAGCACCCCGTGAACCTCGTGCTCGGCCTGGCCCTGCTCGGCCTGGGCCTGGCCTTCGCCTTCAGCGAAAGCTGGCCGGCCTTCTTCGCCATGCTCGCGCTGGCCTTCGTCATGGGCGTGCTCATCATCATCCCCATCGGCGGCGCCGACATGCCGGTGGTGGTGAGCATGCTCAACAGCTACTCGGGCTGGGCCGCCGCAGGCATCGGCTTCAGCCTCAACAACGCCATGCTCATCGTCGCCGGCAGCCTCGTCGGCAGCTCGGGAGCGATCCTCTCGTACATCATGTGCAAGGCGATGAACCGCTCGTTCTTCAACGTCATCCTGGGCGGCTTCGGCGGCGAGACGGCCACGGCGGCGGCCGGCGCCCAGGCGCAGCGCGCGGTGAAGACCGGCAGCGCCGACGACGCCGCGTTCATGCTCAGCCAGGCCGAGACGGTGATCATCGTGCCGGGCTACGGCCTGGCGGTGGCGCGCGCCCAGCACGCGGTGAACGAACTGGCCGAGAAGCTCAAGCACAAGGGCGTGACCGTGAAGTACGCCATCCACCCGGTGGCCGGGCGCATGCCGGGGCACATGAACGTGCTCCTGGCCGAGGCCGAGGTGCCCTACGAGCAGGTCTTCGAGATGGAGGACATCAACGGCGAATTCGGCCAGGCCGACGTGGCCATCATCCTCGGCGCCAACGACGTCGTGAACCCCGCCGCGCTGCAAAAGGGCAGCGCCATCTACGGCATGCCCATCCTCGAGGCCTTCAAGGCCAAGACCGTGATCGTCAACAAGCGCAGCATGGCCAGCGGCTACGCCGGGCTGGACAACGAGCTCTTCTACATGGACAAGACGATGATGGTCTTCGGCGACGCGAAGAAGGTCGTCGAGGACATGGTCAAGGCGGT
>DYOR01000130.1:0-3113 GCA_020720385.1 Rubrivivax sp. | reverse complement strand
CGCTATCGAATCCCCTGATGCCGCCGCCGCGGGGCCATCGCCAGAATCGGCCTCCCGGTTGACGAGGCGGTGATGGAGAAGGTCTGGCTCAGGCAATACCCGGCGGGTGTTCCGGCGCAGCTGGCCACCGACCGCCATGCGTCGCTGGTGGCGTTGCTCGAGGAGAGCTTTTCCCGCCATGCCGCACGGCCCGCGTGCGTGTGCCTGGGGCGCACGCTGCGCTTCGGCCAGATCGAAGCCCTTTCCGCCGCGCTCGCCGCCTACCTGCAGTCGCTGGGGCTGGGCCGCGGCGAGCGCGTCGCGCTGATGCTGCACAACCTGCCGCAATACCTGGTGGCGGCGGCGGCCGTGCTGCGTGCCGGCGGCGTGGTGGTCAACGTCAACCCGCTGTGCAGCGCACGCGAGCTCGAGCACCAGCTCAAGGACAGCGGCGCGCGCGCCATCGTCGTGCTCGAGAACTTCGCCGCCACGCTGCAGCAGGTGCTGCGCGCGGTGCCCACGCGCCACGTCGTGCTCACCGGCGCGGGCGACCTGCTCGGGCCGATCAAGGGCCGTTGGGTGAACCACGCGGCGCGGCACCTGGAGATGCGCGTGCCGGCCTTCGATCTGCCCCGGGCGGTGCGTTTCAACGACGCCCTGGCGCGCGGCCGGCAGATGACGCTCACGCCACCCGCCCTGGGGCCCGAGGACATCGCCCTGCTGCAATACACCGGCGGCACCACCGGCGTGAGCAAGGGGGCCGTGCTGCTGCACCGCCACCTCGTGGCCAACCTGCTGCAGGCGCAGGCCTGGTACGGCCCGGTGCTCGCGCGCCTGCCGGCGGGCGAGCAGCTCACCACCGCCGGCGCGCTGCCGCTGGACCACATCTTCGGCTTCACGCTGGTGATGCTGCTGGGCCTGCACCAGGGGGCCTGCAGCGTGCTCATGCCGGATGCCGGCGACCCACGCGCCGTGCTCGAGGCGCTGGCGCGGCAGCGCGTGCACTGCTTCCCCGGCGTGGACAGCCTGTTCCACGCGTTGGCCCTGGAGCCGGGCTGCGCGCGCGTGGACTGGAGCGGCCTGCGCCTGAGCCTGGGCGGCGGCATGGCGGTGCGGCCGGCCACCGCCCGCTTGTGGGCGGAGAAGACCGGCTGCCCCATCTGCGAGGGCTACGGCCTGTCCGAGACCAGCCCCGCGGTGACCTGCAACCCGGCGGACACGGCCGCTTTCAGCGGCAGCATTGGCGTGCCGCTGCCGGGCACCGAAGTCAAGCTGCTCGATGAAAGCGGCGCCGAGGTCGGCCCGGGCGTGCCCGGCGAGATCCTCATCCGCGGGCCGCAGGTCATGGCCGGCTATTGGCAGCGTCCGGACGAGACCGCCCGGGTCATGACCGCCGACGGCTTCCTGCGCAGTGGCGACATCGGCGTGATGGACGAGCACGGCTGGCTGCGCCTCGTCGACCGCAAGAAGGACCTCATCCTGGTGAGCGGTTTCAACGTCTACCCGAGCGAGATCGAAGAGCTGCTCGCGCAGCTGCCCGGCGTGCGCGAGTGCGCTGCCATCGGCGTGCCCGATGCCCGGTCCGGCGAGGCGGTGAAGGTGGTGGTGGTGCGCAGCGGCCCGGGCAGCGCCTGGCCCACCGAGGCCGACGTGCGCACCTTCTGCGAAGCGCAGCTCGCCGGCTACAAGCGGCCGCGGGTGGTGGAGTTCCGCCAGGAGCTGCCGCGCTCGCCGGCGGGCAAGGTGCTGCGCCGCGAACTGCGCGGGCCGGGCTGAAGCCGTCCATCGGCAAGAATCGCCCCACGGCCCGCCCGAGCATGCCGGGGCCCAGGGAGAACCGTCTTGCTGCCCACCATCCAGAACCTGCGCTCGCGCCTGGCCGCGCCGGGTGCGCACCGCGCCCTCGCCCTGCAAGTGCTCGCCCAGGCCGGCGCGCCGGCCGCCGCGCATGTCTTCACCGCGCTCCTGGAGGAGCAGGCCCTGGCCGCGGCGCGCGCCGCCGACGAGGCGCAGGCCGCGGGCCGGCCGCTGCCGCCGCTGGCCGGGCTGCCGGTGTCGGTGAAGGACCTCTACGACATCGCCGGGCGCACCACGCTGGCCGGCTCCGTGCTGCGCCGGGGCGAGCCCGTCGCACTGCGGGACGCCGCGGCCGTGGCGCGGCTGCGCGCGGCCGGCGCGGCCCTCGTCGGCCTGACGAACATGAGCGAGTTCGCCTTCTCCGGCGTGGGCATCAACCCGCACCACGGCACGCCGTGCAACCCGGCCGACGCCGCCGTGGCGCGCATCCCCGGCGGTTCGTCCTCGGGGGCGGCGGTGTCGGTGGCGCTGGGCCTGGCGGTGGCGGGGCTGGGTTCGGACACCGGCGGCTCGATCCGCATCCCGGCGGCGCTGTGCGGCCTGGTCGGCTTCAAGAGCACGCAGTCGCGCACACCGCGGGCAGGCGCGTTTCCGCTCTCGTTCACGCTCGACACGGTGTGCGCCATGACGCGCTCGGTGCAGGACTGCCTCATCGTCGATGGCGTGCTCGCCGGCGCGCCGCTGCCCGTGGCCGCGCGCGGCGTGGCCGGGTTGCGCCTGGCGCTGCCGCGCACGCTCGTGCTCGACGCGCTGGAGCCGACGGTGGCCACGGCTTTCGAGCGCGCGCTGGCGCGGCTGTCGGCGGCGGGGGCGGTGATCGAGGAACTGCCGCTGGCCGAGCTGGCGGAGATCGCCCAGATCAACGCCCCCGGCGGGTTCTCGGCCGTCGAGGCCTGGGTCACGCACCGCCAGGCGATGCAGACGCGGCGCGAGCTCTTCGACCCGCGCGTGGCGGCGCGCATTGCGCCCGGCGAAGGCGTGAGCGCGGCCGACTACATCACCATGCAGCAGCGCCGCGGCGACTGGATCGAGCGCGTGACGCGGCGGCTCGAGGGCTTCGACGCGCTGGTCTGCCCGACGCTGCCGATCACCGCGCCACCCATCGCGCCGCTGCGGGCCAGTGACGAGGCCTTCTTCAAGGCCAACGGCTTGCTCTTGCGCAACACCTTCCCCATCAACTTCCTCGACGGCTGCGCCTTCACCCTGCCCTGCCACGCTGCCGGCGAGTTGCCCGTGGGCCTGATGCTCGCCGCCCCGGCCGGGCACGACGCCGCGCT
>DYOR01000129.1 GCA_020720385.1 Rubrivivax sp. | reverse complement strand
GTTTCCTCATCCCCCTCGGGGGGCCTGACGCGCAGCGGCAGGTCTGGGGGCACTCTCAGGCCTGCTTCAGGATCACCAGGCCCTTGAGGTACTCGCCTTCGGGGAAAGCCAGCGTGGTGGGGTGGTCGCAGGCGGCCTCCAGGCGCTGCACGATGGCGCCGTCGACCCCGGCGTCATGCGCCGCGCCGGCGACGATCTTGTGGAACAGGTCGGCGCCGATGCCGCCGCTGCAGCTGAAGGTGAAGAGCAGTCCGCCGGGCGCCAGCAGCATCAACGCCAGCCGGTTGATGTCCTTGTAGGCACGCGCAGCGCGCTCGGCCTGCGCCGCGGTGGCGGCGAACTTGGGCGGGTCGAGGACGATGGCGTCGAAGCGCCTGCCGGCCGCCAGGCTCTCGCGCAGGAAGGCGTTGACGTCGCCGTCCACGCACGCGCTGCGCGCCGCTTCGAAGCCGTTGAGCTGCACGTGCGCGCACAGGCGCTCGAGCGCCGGGCCCGAGGAGTCGACGCTCGTCACCTGCGCCGCGCCGCCCGCCAGCGCGGCCACGCTGAAGCCACCCGTGTAGCAGTAGCAGTTGAGCACCTGCTGGCAGCCCAGCCGGCGCACCCAGCGCGCGAAGAGCGCGCGGTTGTCGCGCTGGTCGAGGTACAAGCCGGTCTTGTGGCCGCTGGCCACGTCCAGGGTGAGCCGCCAGTCGTGTTCGCGGATCATGCACTCGGTGGGCGCCGCCCCGCCCTCGCCCCCGCGCAGCCAGCCGCTGCACGGCGCCAGGCCTTCGAGCGCACGCGCGCTGGTGTCCGAGCGCTCGTACAAGCGCGCGGCGCCGCTGGCCTCGATCAGCGCATCGGCGAGCGGGGCCTTCCAGCGCTCGGCGCCGGCAAAGAGGAACTGCGCGCTCAGCGTCGCGCCGTAGCGGTCGACGACGAGCCCCGGCAGGCCGTCGGCCTCGCCGTGCACCAGGCGCACGCCGTCGCTGGCGATGGGCAGCCGCGCACGCAGTGCCACCGCCGCGGCCACGCGGCGCTGGAAGAACGGCGCGGCTATGCGCTCGGCCTCATCGAAGCTCCAGGCGCGCACGCGGATGCTGGAGTGCGGGCTGTACGCGCCCCAGGCGAGGAAGCGCCCGTCGGCGGCCTCCACGCGCACCGTCTCGCCGGTGTCCGCCTTGCCCTTGGCGATGCTGCCTTCGAAGACCCAGGGGTGACGGCGCAGGAGCGAGCGCTCCTTGCCTTCGCGCAGACGGATGGCTTTCATGGGCGATGCACTTCAGTACCGCCCGGCCGTTCCGAAGGTACTGAGCGCTCCCTCGGGGGCAGCGAATGAAGTGAGCTTGGGGGTCGTTTCATTTCAGGGCTTGCGCCGCGCGCGCGGGTGTGCGGCGTCGTAGGCCTTGGCCAGGTGCTGGTAGTCGAGCTTGGTGTAGACCTGGGTGGTGCTGATGGCGGCGTGGCCGAGCAACTCCTGCACCGCGCGCAGGTCGCCGCTGGACTGCAGCAGGTGGCTGGCGTAGCTGTGGCGCAGCATGTGCGGGTGCACGCGCGTGGGCAGCCCGGCCTGCAGCGCCTGCCTCTGCAGCCGCTGGCGCAGCTGGTTGGCCGTGAGGCGCGTGCCGCGCTGGCTGACGAAGAGCGCCGGTTCGTCGCCCCGGGCCAGGCGGGGCCGCTGCGCCAGCCAGGCGTGCAGGGCGCGCAGCGCCGCGCCACCCACGGGCACGCTGCGCCGCTTGCTGCCCTTGCCCAGCACATGCGCGCTGGCATCGGCCACGTCGACCCAGCCGCGCGCGGCCGCGCCGGCGTTGACATCCAGGCCGGTGAGTTCGGCCACGCGCAGGCCGCAGCCGTAAAGCAGCTCGGCGATGGCATGGTCGCGCGCGGCCAGCGCCGGGGCGCACTTGCCGCGACCCCCTTGCGTCTCGTGCTGCGCCAGCGCCACCGCCTGCTCCACCGACAAGGCCTTGGGCAGCGGCCGGGCCGCCTTGGGCGCGCGCAGGCACTGCACCGGGTTCAGCGCCACCTCGCCCTGCCGTCCCCACCAGCGGTACAGGCCGCGCCAGGCCGACAGCACGAGGGCCATGCTGCGCGGCGCCAGGCCCTGCACGCGCATCTGCGCCGCCCAGCTGCGCAGGTGGTGCGGCTGGGCCGCCTGCAACTCCACCCCCGCGGCCTGCGCCGACGCCTGCAAGCGCCCCAGCGCCGCGCGGTACAGCGCCAGCGTGCGCGGCGCGAGGCGGCGCTCCACCGCCAGGTGCCGAAGAAAGTCCTGCAGCGCTGCGGCCAGCTCGGGCATCGGGTGGCGGCGCGCCTCAGGCCACGGGGCGCAGGCGCGCCAGCGCGGCCGAGACCACCTCGCCGATGCGCGCCAGGAACTCGGTGCCCATCTCCGCGGCGTAGCGCGTCGGGTCGGGCGAGCCGAAGACGAGCAGGCCGAAGCACTGCTCGCCGTGGCGCAGCGGGAGCATCGCCATCGACTTCGCCGCGCCCGGCTCGGCGAGCCACTTGCTCGCTTCGAAACCGGCATTCACGCCGCAGTAGGGCGCACTCAGGCTGGCGGCAAAGCTCTTCACGTCGTCGCTCGGCGGCTCGGCATCGCCGCGGCCGTCGGCAGGCGGCGCCACGCCCCACAGGCGGATGGCGGCCTGCGGGATCATGAACTCGTGCATCAGCGAGGCCAGCGTGCGCGCGGGCAGTTCCGCCGCGTCGGTGGTGAGCAGGATGCGCCGCGTGCAGCGGTGCAGCCGGTCGGCCAGCGATGCGTTCTCCTGGCCGTGGCGGATCATCTCGACGATCTTGTGCTCGAGCCCCTTGATGCGTTCGCGCAGCATTTCCATCTGCCGCTCCTGCAGCGAGACGGCGCGCTGCCCGTGCGGGCTGGTGAGCTGCACCGACGAGAGCAACTCGGCGTGGCGCTCGAAGAACGCCGGCGTGTGCGCCAGGTACTGGGCGATGTCGCTCTCGGTGATGCCCTGCACGCCCTGGGTGGTGCCTGAATTCGTGCTCACAGTTCGATTTCTCCTTGGAAGACGGTGACGGCCGGGCCGGTCATGACGACGCTGGCCTGGTCGTCGGGCCACTCGACGAGCAGGTCGCCACCGCGCGTGTGCACTTCCACGGCGCGGTCCAGCCAGCCCAGGCGGATGCCGGCGACCACCGCGGCGCAGGCGCCGGTGCCGCAGGCCAGCGTTTCGCCGGCGCCGCGCTCGTGCACGCGCAGGCGCAGCTCGTGGCGCGAAACCAGCTGCATGAAACCGGCGTTGACGCGCTGCGCGAAGCGCGCGTGATTCTCGATGCGCGGCCCGAGCGTGGCCACCGGCGCAGTGTCCACGTCGGCCACGCGCTGCACGGCGTGCGGGTTGCCCATGGAGAGCACGGCCAGCTCCACGCCTTCCACCGGCCAGAGCTCGAAGCCGCCCTCGCGGCGCGGGCTCAGGCCGCGGGCATCGAAGGGCACGCGCGCGAGATCGAACAGCGGGCGGTTCATGTCCACGCTGACGCGGCCGTCCGCGCGCAGCTGCAGCTCGAGCACGTTGTTCACCGTCTCCACGCGCACGCTGTCCTTTGCGGTGAGGCCGCGCTCGTGCACGTAGCGCAGGAAGCAGCGCGCACCGTTGCCGCAGTGCTCGACCTCCTCGCCGCTGCGGTTGAAGATGCGGTAGCGGAAGTCGATGCCCGGGGTGCGGCTCGCCTCGACGAGCAGGATCTGGTCGGCGCCCACGCCAAAGCGCCGGTCGGCGAGGCGGCGCACCTGGTCCGCGCTGAGCTCGATGGGCTCGCGCAGCGCGTCGAGCACGACGAAGTCGTTGCCCGCGCCTTGCATCTTGGTGAAGGGCAGCCGCATCGCGCGGATTATCCGGCCTGGCAGCGAGAATCGCGTCATGAACATGGACAGCCACGACGCTGGCGAGCAGGTCCGCTGGACCGACGACGAGGGCCAGCCGCAGCAGGCGCGCTGGCGCTCGCTCGCCGCCCACCCGGCCCCCGCGCGGGTGCTGCCGGCGGGCGACGAGAAGGGCGCGGCCGAAGCGCTGCGCCTGGCGCGCGAGGGCACCGCCCTGCTCTGGCACGGCGACTACCTCAACGCGCGCCACCTGCTCGACGCCATGCGCCGGCGCCTGAACGCGCAGGCTGCCCGCCCCGGCCCTGCCCCGGCGAGCCCGAAGGAGGCCTTCTTCATGCAGCGCCAGGCGCAGTCGCAGCGCGCGCAACTGCTGGGCCGGCTGCTGCTGCCGCTGGACGCCGGGCACGGCCTGGCGCTGCGCCGCGCACCCGACCTGCGCGCGGCCTGCCTGGCCGCGCATGGCCCGGTGGACGCGCCCTACGTCACCTCGCTGCGCGAACTGCTCGGCCTGGTGGGCGCGTTCGAGTGGCGGCGCAGGGGCGTGCCCGTGGCCGCGCTGCACGCGTGCATCCACCCGCACCACGGTGTCTTCGCACCGGTGCGCGGCGAGTATGTCGAGCTGGTGGCACGCGCCGAGCTGCCCGCCGCGGCGCTGAGCGACGGCGCCTGCGACATCGGCACCGGCACCGGCGTGCTCGCC
This sequence comes from Rubrivivax sp., assembly GCA_020720385.1. Classification (GTDB taxonomy): domain Bacteria; phylum Pseudomonadota; class Gammaproteobacteria; order Burkholderiales; family Burkholderiaceae_C; genus Rubrivivax. The sequence continues at coordinate 3,638 of DYOR01000129.1, read as the reverse complement.
GCGGTGCTCGCGCAGCGCGGGCTGAGCGTGGTGGCCACCGACATCGCCCCGCGGGCGCTGGAGTGCGCGCGCGAGAACCTCACCCGGCTCAAGCTCGCGCGCCAGGTGACGCTGGTGCAGACCGACCTCTTCCCGCTGGGCCGCGCCGGCCTCGTGGTGTGCAACCCGCCGTGGATCCCGGCACAGCCCACCTCGATGCTCGATGCGGCCGTCTACGACCCCGACAGCCGCATGCTGCGCGGCTTCCTCGCCGGGCTGGCGGCGCACCTCGTGCCCGGCGGCGAAGGCTGGTTGATCCTCTCCGACCTGGCCGAGCACCTGGGCCTGCGCTCGCGCGAGGAGCTGCTGGGCTGGATCGCGCAAGGCGGCCTGCGCGTGCTGGCGCGCAGCGACGTCCGCCCCAGCCATGCGCGGGCCGACGACGCCAGCGACGCGCTGCATGCGGCGCGCGCGGCGGAGCTGACCTCGCTGTGGCGCCTGGCAGCGCTGGCCTGAGCGCTGCCGCCGGCACCGTGCCCCGCGGTTCAGATCAGTAGAGCGACGGCGCGCCCGCCGGGCGCGACTTGAAGCGCTTGTGCACCCACAGGTATTGCGCCGGGTTGCGCCGGATCTCGCTCTCGATCCAGCGGTTCATGCGCCGCGCGTCGTCCTCGGCGTCGTCGCTCGGCCAGTCGCTCCACGGCGGCAGGAAGCGCACGCGGTAGCCGGCACCGCCGGGCAGCATCTCGGCGACCACCGGCTGCACCACCATCTGCAGCGAGCGCGCCATGCGCGACGGCGCCAGCAGCGTCGCCGCCTCGACATGGAAGAAGGGCACGAAGGCGGCGTCGCGCATGCCGAAATCCATGTCGGGCAGGTTGAAGAAGGCTGCGCCGCGCTTCACCGCCCGCACCAGCGGCAGCGCGCTTTCCTTGCGCGAGTAGACCTCGCCGAAGCCGAAACGCAGCCGGCCGCGGCGCATCGCGCGGTCGAGCACGGCGTTGCTCTGCGCCTGGTAGATCGACGCCACCTGCTTGGTCTGGAAGAGCTGCGTGGCCACGCCGGCCACGTCCAGGGCCATGAAGTGCGGCACCAGCCACATCACCGGGCGCGCGCTGCCCTGGGCCAGGAGGACGTCGCCCTCGACCTGGATCAGCCGGCGCAGCCGCGCCGGGCTGGCGTACCACAGCAGGCCGCGTTCGAGCAGGCTGCGGCCTAGCCACTGGAAATGCGCGCGCACCAGCGCGCGACGCTCGGCCGGGCCGAGTTCGGGCAGGCACAGCTCGACGTTGCGCAGCGCCACCGCGCGCCGCTGCCGCCCGAGCAGGTGCAGCAGCCGGCCCAGGCCGCGGCCCAGCGCCGCCTGCACGGGCAGCGGCAGCCAGTGCGCCAGCCACACGGCGGCCAGCAGCAGGCGCGCCAGCACGCGACCTGTCATGGGGTCACCCCGGCGCGCGCCGCCTGCCGCGGGCTCTTGTAGCGGTGGTAGCCCCACAGGTACTGCGAGGGCTTCAAGCGGATCACCGCCTCCATCGAGCGGTTCACCGCCAGCGCCGCGGCCTCGTCGTCGCCGGCCTGCGGCAGCGCCACGGGCAGGTTGCTCGCGTGCACCACGTAGCCGGCGCCGCGCGGCAGCCGCTCGGTCCAGAGCACGGCCACCGCCGCGCCGGTCTGCTGCACGAGCCTGGCCGCCAGCGTCATGGTGTAGGCCGGCCGGCCGAAGAAGGGCACCCACACGCCCATGCTCTCGGGGGGCACCTGGTCGGGCAGCAGGCCCACGGTCTCGCCGCGCTTGAGCGCGCGCAGCATGAGCCGCACGCCGGCAAAGTCCGCCGGCGCGGTGGCCAGCCTGGGGCGCGCGCGGGCGGTTTCCTCGAGGCTGCGCAGCCAGGCCTTGCGCGCCGGGCGGTAGAGCACGGTGATGGGCTGCTGGGCGCCGAAGCGCTCGGCGTAGGCCTGGCCCGAGACCTCGAAGCTGCCCATGTGCGGCGTGAGCAGCACCAGACCGCGGCCGCGTGCGAGCAGCTCCTCGATGAGGGCCGCGCCGTCCCAGCGCACCGGATCGGCGATGGCCTGCTCGCGCGGGCGCAGCCACAGCCGTGGCAGCTCCATCACCAGGCGCCCGGCGTCGGCCACCGCGGCGCGGCGCTCGCCCGCGCCCACGCCGGCGAGCGCGGCATTCGCCCGCAGCCGCGAGCGGTAGCTCGGCGACAAGGCGTAGGCGATCCAGCCCAGCACCGCGCCCAGGGCGTGCAAAGAGCGCAGCGAGCGCGTGGACAACCAGCGGAGCAGGACCGGCATCGTTCGTATACTTGGGGGGTCGCCGAGTTAAAGGACAACTTGCGGGGCGATCGCGGGGCTCAAGCATAACGAGCCGCGCCGGGCCGACAGGCTCACCAAAACCGCTAAAGCGTTCGCCGCGGTTCACAGCAAGACTCCACCGGCGACGCACCCCGTGCAACCAACCGGAGCTTTCTCACCGTGGCGAACGAATTCCTCTTCACTTCCGAATCCGTCTCCGAAGGTCACCCCGACAAGGTGGCCGACCAGATCTCGGATGCCATCCTCGATGCCATCTTCACGCAGGACCCGCGCAGCCGCGTGGCCGCCGAGACGCTGTGCAACACCGGCCTGGTGGTGCTCGCCGGCGAGATCACCACGCAGGCCAACGTCGACTACATGCAGGTGGCGCGCGGCGTGCTCAAGCGCATCGGCTACGACAACACCGAGTACGGCATCGACTACAAGGGCTGCGCCGTGCTCGTGGCCTACGACAAGCAGAGCAACGACATCGCCCAGGGCGTGGACCACGCCAGCGACGACCACCTCAACACCGGCGCCGGCGACCAGGGGCTGATGTTCGGCTACGCCTGCGACGAGACGCCCGAGCTCATGCCCGCGCCGATCTACTACGCCCACCGGCTGGTGGAGCGCCAGGCCGCATTGCGCAAGGACGGCCGCCTGCCCTTCCTGCGCCCCGACGCCAAGAGCCAGGTGACGATGCGCTACGTGGATGGCAAGCCGCACAGCATCGACACCGTGGTGCTGTCCAGCCAGCACGCCCCGGAGATGAGCCTGGGCGACAAGATGACGCCCGCGTTCTACGAGGCGGTGATCGAGGAGATCATCAAGCCCGTGCTGCCCAAGGAATGGCTCAAGGACACGCGCTACCTGGTCAACCCGACGGGGCGCTTCGTCGTCGGCGGCCCGCAGGGCGACTGCGGCCTCACCGGGCGCAAGATCATCGTCGACACCTACGGCGGCGCCTGCCCGCACGGTGGCGGCGCCTTCAGCGGCAAGGACCCGAGCAAGGTCGACCGCTCGGCGGCCTACGCCGCGCGCTACGTGGCCAAGAACATCGTCGCCGCGGGCCTGGCGCGGCAATGCCAGATCCAGGTGGCCTACGCCATCGGCGTGGCCAAGCCGATGAACGTCACCGTCTACACCGAAGGCACGGGCAAGATCAGCGACGAGAGAATCGCCGCGCTGGTGAACGAGCACTTCGACCTGCGCCCCAAGGGCATCATCCAGATGCTCGACCTGCTGCGCCCGATCTACGAGAAGACCGCCGCCTACGGCCACTTCGGCCGCGAGGAGCCCGAGTTCAGCTGGGAGCGCACCGACCGCGCCCAGGCGCTGCGCGCCGCGGCCGGGCTGTA
>DYOR01000128.1 GCA_020720385.1 Rubrivivax sp. | reverse complement strand
GCCGGCGCGCGCCTCGCTCAGTTCCTGCACGTGTTCGAGCAGCACCTGCGCGTGCAGGTTGGCCACCAGCAGCCCCTGCACCTTGCCGTCCTGGTCGGGGATCGGCGTGGCGAAGCGGATCACCGGCTGCTCGGGCTTCTCGATCTCGTCGTACTCGATGTTCAGGTCCATGGGCGAGATGTAGATCTCGCCGGGCTTGAGCTTGAGTGCCGCGTGGAAGTAGTAGCGCCTGGACTTGTCCTGCAGCCGGTCGTGCGGGATGGTGAAGACCTCGCCGTTCTTGCGCTTCACGCGCATCAGCTCGCGCCCGTCCAGGGCGATATAGCGGATGTAATAAAAGTGCGGGTAGTTGCGCGCGAAGATGCTGTACTGCGTCTCCAGCCGGCGCACCGCCGCCTCGATCTTCTCCTGGTCGCCCTGCACGCGGGCCACGTTCAGGTCCTTCAGGGTGCGCGACGCCGCCAGCGTGAGCAGGTCGGTGGAGAACTGCTCGAAGAAGCGCCCCACGCCCTTGGCGCGCAGGCCCACTTCCTGGTTCAGGTTGCGCAGCGTCTCCTGGCGCAAGGCCTGCTGCGAGTAGTAGACGCCGATGATCCCGGCGATGGCCGTGGGGATCACCGCCGCCATGAGGAAGGCCAGGTAGATGCGGCTGGACAGGCCGCGCAGGCGCGGCGGGAGGGCGGGCATGCGGCCATCTTATGCGGGCGGCCGCGGTGCGGGCGGGGCGGCGCCGTGCGCACGCCGATTGACCTCGCTCAACGGCGTTGCGCGGGGTCGGCTCAGCATGGTCGCGAATTTCCTCGCGCTGCATGCCGTGTCAGCCGACGCCCCGGGCCGTCGGCAAGCGGCCAACGCCAGGGTCCGTGGCGAGGCTGCCCGCGGCTCTCGCGCGCAGTCCGATGCAAAGGAGTAGAGCCATGCGCAACATCCTCGTCAAGTCCGGCTTCGCAGCGGCGCTCGTCGCCTGGGCCGCGCTGGGCTGGGCGCAGACCCCGGAGTCGGTGGTCGACATTCCCACCCGGCCCGGTGTCACCCAGCGCATGGTCGTGGTCAGGCCCGCCGCGCCCAAGGCGGCCGTGGTCCTGCTCGCCGGGGGCCACGGCGGGCTGCAGATCTTTCGCAACGGCTCGTTCAAATGGGGCGACGACAACTTCCTCGTGCGCACGCGCCACCTCTTCGCCGAGCAGGGCCTGCTGGTGGCGGTGGTGGATGCGCCGTCCGACCGCCAGAGCCCGCCCTACCTGGGCGGTTTTCGCCAGAAGCCCGAGCACGCCGCCGACCTGAAGGCGGTGATCGCCTGGATGCGCGCCCAGGCCGCCGTGCCCGTGTGGCTGGTGGGCACCAGCCGCGGCACGCAGTCGGCGGCCTACGCGGCCATCGAACTCGCCGGCGCGGGCGGCCCGGACGGCGTGGTGCTGAGCTCGACCATGCTCAGCGACGACGCCGGGCGGCCGGTCAGCGCCATGCCCCTGGGACGCATTCGCGTCCCGGTGCTGGTGGTGCACCACGAGCAGGACGGCTGCGTGCATTGCGCCTTCTCCGCCGTCCCCGCGCTCATGGCCAAGCTCGGGCACGCGCCGCGCAAGGCGCTGCTCTCCTTCACCGGCGGCTACGATGAAGGCCAGCCGTGCCTGGCGCGGGCGCACCACGGCTTCAATGGCATCGAGCGCGAGGTGGTTGCGCAAACCGCCGCATGGATACTCAACCCGTAGGCGCTGAGGGCGGCGTCGGGGCCTGGAACGCGCCGCTCGCCTTGGGCTTGGGCCGCGCAGCACGCGGCGAGGGTGACATGGACGAGATCGACTTCGAACTGCGCGGCGAGCACATCGCCCTGGATGCCTTGCTCAAGGCCACCGGCGCGGCACCCAGCGGCGGCGCCGCCAAGGCCCTGGTGGCCGCAGGCCGGGTGCAGGTGGACGGCCACATCGAGCTGCGCAAGACCTGCAAGATCCGCGCGGGGCAGGTGGTGACGCTGACGGTGGCGCTGCAGGCGCTGCGCATCGCGGTGCGCGCGGGAGCTCGAGGGGACTGAATTGCCCCACCGCTCGCCGGCCCACAGTGCCCGCATGTACCGCGCCTGGGCCGAATCCATCGCTTTCATCGTGTTCCGAAACCTCGGTGCCGCGGTGCTAGGCGGCGCCTGTGCGCGCACGCAGCTGGCCGCAGCCGGCGTCCACGTCCTGCCCGGCCGAGCGCCGCAGCTTGGTGAGGATGCCGCGGCGGTGCAGCGTGCGCGCCATCTGCGCGGCGCGCTCCCAGCGCGGGCGGGCGAAGGGCAGCCCGGGCACCGCGTTGTAGGGGATCAGGTTCATTACCGCGTACTTGCCCGAGAGCAGCCCGGCGATGGCCTCGACCTCGTCGTCGCCGTCGTTCACGCCTTCGAGCAACGTCCATTGGTACTGGGTGGGGTAGCCCGTGGCGCGGGCGTAGCGTTCGCTGTGGGCCACGAGCTCGGCCGGCTCCAGGCGCGCCGCGCGCGGCAGCAGCTCGGCGCGCAGCGCCGCCTTGGTGGTGTGCAGCGAGAGCGCCAGCGCGGGCTTCACCGTGCCCGGCGCGGCGTGCTCCAGGGCATGCAGGCGCTCGAACAGGCGCGTGTCGCCGACCGTGGAGAGGACCAGGTTCTTGTGGCCGATGCCGCCCAGCGTGCCGAGCAGCTCGATCGCCTCCATCACCGCGCCCAGGTTGTGCGCCGGCTCGCCCATGCCCATGAAGACCACCTTGGCCACCGGCCGGCGCGTGCGCGCCAGTGCCACCTGGGCGACGATCTCGGCGCTGCCGAGCTGGCGCACCAGGCCGCCCTGGCCGGTCATGCAGAAGCGGCAACCCACGGCGCAGCCCACCTGCGTGCTCACGCACAGGCCCGGCGTGCGCCCCGGCGGCAGGAGCACGGCCTCCACCGCTTGGCCGTCGGCCAGGGCCAGAAGCAGCCGCGCCGAGCCGTCCTCGCCGGCGTGCTCGGACTGCAGCCGCGCCAGCGCGGCGAGGTCGGCGCACAGCGCGGGCAGCTCGGCGCGCAAGGCCTGCGGCAGGAAGTCCTCGAGGCGGCGCCGGCCGCTGTCCTGCGGCAGCGCGCAGGCCCACAGGCGCAGCACGCGCTCTTCGTGCGGCGCTGAGGCGCCGAGACGGCGCAGACGCTGGCGGATGTCGCTGATGTGCATGGGCTGGGCGCGATTGTGGCGGGCGTGGCGGAGGTGGACCCAGATGGCGTCGGGCTTCGCCGCGGCGTGCGCCGTTGCGCGCGGACAATCGCCGCCATGCCGAAGAACAAGAATGCGCGCCGGACGGCGTTTCCGATCCCGCTGGCCCTGGCCCTGGCGCTGGCGCTGGCTCTGGCGAGCGCGCAGGCGCAATCGCCCGCGCCGGCACCAGCGCTCGGCGCTTCCGCCCCGCCAGGGCGTGCCCGCGGCCCGGCGCCGGCCGCATCTGCCCCCGCACGCCCCGCGTCGGCCGCAGCGGCCCCCGCGCAGCCCCCGCAGCGCATCGAGATCACCGGCGGGCGCGAATCGGACACCGAGGCACGCCGCCGCAGCACCGCCTCGAAGATCGTCGTCGGCCGCGAGGAGCTCGACAAGTTCGGCGATGCCACGGTGGGCGAGGTGCTGCGCCGCCTGCCCGGCGTGACCACGCCCGGCGCCCCGGGGCGTGGTGGCGCGCCGCGCATGCGCGGCCTGGGCAACGGCTTCACGCAGCTGCTCATCGATGGGCAGCGCATCCCGCCCGGGTTCAGCCTGGAGTCGCTCACGCCCGAACAGATCGAGCGCATCGAGATCCTGCGCGCGCCCACCGCCGAAACCGGCGCGCGGGCCATCGCCGGCACCATCAACATCATCACCCGCGAAGGCTACAAGCGCCGCATCAACGACCTGCGGCTGGGTCTGGGGCTGGAGAACGGCCGCCTCTCGCCGGGCATCGGCTGGACGCGCAACGACACCGTCGGCGCGCTCACCTACAACCTCTCGGCCTCGCTCTTCGCGCGCGAGCGCGAGAGCCGCAACGAGTGGCACACCACGGTCAGCGACCTCGCCAGCGGCGCGCCGCTGGAGGAACGCAGCGGCCGCTCGACGACGCTGGAGACGCGCCGCGGCCTGCACCTCACCACGCGCTTGCAGTGGCGGCTGGGCGAGGGCGGCGACATGCTCCTGCTCGCGCCCATGGTGGTGGCCTCGCAGGGCCGCAGCGACACGCGCTTCACCCTCCTTGAGGCGCTGCGCCGGCCCTCCACGCCCGCCTTCTACGACACCGGCCGCACCGAAGCCGAGAGCGGCTTCGCCGCCGCTCGCCTGAACGGCCAGTGGCGCCAGCGCCTGGGCGGCGTGCGCGTGGAGCTGCAGGGCGGCGGTGGCGCATCGCGCTCGCACAACGATTCACTGCGCCACGAATTCGACGACGGCAGTGCCCTGCCCATTCGCGTCCTGGAGGAGCACACGCGCTCGCGCGAACGCTCGCTCAACCTCACGCTCAAGGGCTCGGGCCTGGCCGCAGGCGGCGCGGCCGGCGGCGAGCACGGCCTGGTCGGCGGCGCCGAGCTCGAGGCGCTGCAGCGCAACGACACGCGCAGCTCGCTGCAGGACGGCGTGCCGCTGCTCACCGACTTCGGCGACGAGCTGCAGGCCAGCTCGCTGCGCCTGGCCGCCTACGCGCAGGACGAGTGGAACATCGACGCGCACTGGGGCGCGCATGCCGGCGTGCGCTGGGAAGGCATCACCACCCACGGCGACGCCGGCGGCGGCGAGCGGCCGACCCACCGCAGCACGGTCGTCACGCCGCTGCTGCACGCGGTGTGGAAACCCGACCCCAAGGGTCGCGACCAGGTGCGCATGAGCCTGACGCGCAGCTACCGCTCGCCGACGCTGGCCTCGCTCATCGCCCGGCCCTCGATCAGCCGCGATTACCCGGTGGAGGGGAGCAACCGCGAAACCAGCCCCGACCACGCCGGCAACCCACAGCTCGAGCCCGAGCTGGCGCGGGGCATCGACATCGCCGTGGAGCGCTACCTGGCCGACGGTGGCGTGCTCAGCGCCAACCTCTTCCATCGCACCATCACCGACCTGATGCGCGGCGTCACCGCGCTGGAGACGGTGAGTTGGAGCCCGGTGCCGCGCTGGGTGCGGCGCACGCGCAACATCGGCGACGCGGTCACCTCGGGCGTCGAGCTGGAGGCCAAGTTCAGGCTCGACCAGCTCGTCGCTGGCATGCCGCCGGTGGAGATGCGCAGCAACCTGGCGCTCTACCGCTCGCGTGTCAAGGCCGTTCCCGGCCCCGACAACCGGCTCGACCAGCAGGCCAAGGGCAGCGCCAACCTGGGCGCCGACTACCGGCTGCGCGGCACGCCGCTGACCCTGGGTGGCAACCTCAACTGGGTGCCCGGCTACACCACCCGGCTCGAGGCCGACCAGACCGCCACCGTGAGCACCAAGCTCGTCTGGGACGCTTTCGCGCTGTGGACCTTTCGCCCCGAGCTCGGCCTGCGCCTGCTCGCCAACAACCTGGCGCCGCGCGACTATGCCAGCACCTCGGTCAACGACACCGTGCTGCCCGCGGGCAGCGAACGCACCACGAGCCTGAGCCGCGGACCGAGCTATACCCAGTGGCAACTGCGCCTGGAGTTAAAGCTGTAGTCACCGAAGTGACGCCCCGCCTAGGGGTGGCCCCGCTGACGGCGCCGCCCGGCGCGGGGCACACTGGCCGCTCCGCTCACCGCCGCCCCACCCGAGGATAGACCGCCATGACCATCACCCGCCGCCACCTGCTGCTGTGCGGCGCTGCGCTGCCCCTGGCCGCCCCGGCGCAGAGCGCCTGGCCCGCCAAGCCGGTGCGCATCGTCGTGCCGTTCCCCGCGGCGGGCACCACCGACATCCTGGCGCGCGCGCTGGCGCCGGAGTTCTCGCGCGTGTTCGGCCAGTCCTTCATCGTCGACAACAAGCCCGGCGCCGGCGGCAACACCGGCGCGGCCGAAGTGGCCAAGGCCGCGCCCGACGGCTACACCTTCCTCATGGGCACGGTGGGCACGCACGCCATCAACCCGTCCATGTACGCGAAGATGCCCTACGACCACATCAAGGATTTCGCCCCCGTCACCCTGGTCGCCGGCGTGCCCAACGTGCTCGTGGTCAACCCGGCCTTCGCCCAGGCCAACGGCATCCACAGCGTGGCCGACCTGGTGCGCGTGGCCAAGGCCAAGCCGGGCAAGCTGAACATGGCCAGCTCGGGCAACGGCACCTCCATCCACCTCGCCGGCGAGCTCTTCAAGAGCCTCACCGGGACCTTCATGGTCCACCTGCCCTACCGCGGCTCCGGCCCGGCGCTGATCGACCTCATGGGCGGCAACGTCGACCTGATGTTCGACAACCTGCCCAGTTCCATGCCGCACCTCAAGGCGGGCAAGCTCAAGGCCCTGGCGGTGACGAGCAGCCAGCGCTCGACCGCCCTGCCCGAGCTGCCCACGGTGGCCGAGGCCGGCGGCGCGGCGCTCGATGGCTACGAGGCGAGCTCCTGGTTCGGCCTGCTCGCCCCGGCGGGCACGCCCGCCGACATCGTGCTGCGCGTGCAGCAGGAAACCGCCAAGGCCCTGGCGCTGCCGTCGATGAAGGAGCGGCTGCAGTCGCAAGGCGCCATCCCCAGCGGCATGAGCCCGCAGGAGTACGTGCGCTTCATCGACGCGGAGACGAAGAAGTGGGCACGCGTGGTGAAGGCCTCGGGCGCCAAGGTGGACTGAACCCGGCACGCGCGCCCGCGCCACAAGACCCTCTCACCTCACACAGGACCCCCATGAGTGCTTTCCAGGACCACTACCCCGAGAACGTCGCGCATTGCTACGGCTGCGGGCGGCTCAACCCCCACGGCCACCAGATCAAGACCGTCTGGGAAGGCGACGAAACCGTCACGCGCTACAAGCCCGAGCCCTTCCACACCGCCATCCCGGGCTTCGTCTACGGCGGGCTCATCGCCTCGCTCGTCGACTGCCACAGCACCGGCACGGCCGCGGCGGCGATGTACCGCGCCGAAGGGCGCGACATGGACAGCCTGCCGGCCTTGCGCTTCGTCACCGGCTCGCTGCACGTGGACTACCTCAAGCCCACGCCGCTCACCGACGAGATCGAGGTGCGCGGCCGCGTCAAGGAGATCAAGGGGCGCAAGGTGGTGGTCGAGACCTCGGTGCTCGTCGATGGCGTGATCACGGCGCGCGGCGAGGTGGTGGCGCTGCAGATGCCCGAGACCTTCGGCGTCACGCCGGGCGCCTGAGCGCCCTCAGGGCCTGGTTGCGCGCCGGCTCAGGCCGGCACGGGATCCCAGGGTGCGCGCTGCGCCGGGGCGGCCGGGGCGGGTGCCACAGCGGGCTCGGGCTGGTGCAGTCCGCCCAGGGCTTCGAGCAGCGCGGCGACGAGCTGGCGCAGCTCGCCCGTGGCGATGGCCACGTCGGCGTCGAAGCCGTCGTCCGCCTGGCCGGCCGCCGCACCCGTGCCTTCGAGCGCCACGTCGAGCAGCTTGATCCTCTTCAGCGCCAGCCCTTCGGTGAGGACGAAGGAGACGCGGCCGTGCCAGGTCAGCGCCAGCTGCGTGGGCCGTTTGCCTTGCTGGATGTGTGCACAGACTTCGTCGATATCCAGCGTGTGGCGGGCATAGCGCACGGCGGCCTTCTCGCCATCGGGGTGCTTGAGTTCGCACTCGCGGTCGATCGAGAAACCCGCCGGCGCCTCACCCTCGACGAGCCACGCGGCCATCGCGCTGGCCGGGGCGAGCGCCGTCTGCAGCAGCGCCAGGCGCGCGCCGCCACCGAGCAGTTCGAGCAGGCGCGTGACCACGGCGTCGGCCTTCTTCGCGCTCGCCGCACCGACGAGCACGAGCTGCGCCTTGGCGTCGACCCACACCAGCGTCTCGGCGCGCTTGGGGAAGGCGCGCGGCATGAGCGTGTGGACGACCTCTTGCTTGAGCTCCTTGACGAGCTTGCCCCTGGGCCGGCGGCCGGATTCCTTCTCGATGCGGTCGAGCTGCGCCTGCAGCTGCGTCTTCACCACGCCGGCGGGCACGGCCTTGGTCTCGCTGCGCAGCTTGAGGATGATCTGCCCGCCCACGCTTTCGGCCAGCGCGCCATGTTCGTCGCCACGCGGGGCCACCCAGCCGGCGGACTCCGGCTGCGTGGCGCCGCACTCGATGAAACGTGACCCCGCCAGGCGCGATTCGAATTCGGCCAGCGTGGGCAGCGCCCAATCTTCGATGCGGTAAACGAGGGCGTTCTTGAACATGGCAGCAGCAGGAGGTGGGGCGCGGATTCTAG
>DYOR01000019.1 GCA_020720385.1 Rubrivivax sp. | reverse complement strand
GGTCGTGCATCCGCGCGACGCGGACACGGCCTGGGTCTTCCCGATGGACGGCACCACCAGCGGCGAGCTGTGGATCGGGCATGAGGAAGGCGCGCGCTGGTCGAACATCGCCCGGCACCTGCCGGAGATCTACGCCGTGGAAGTGGTGCAGCCCGCATGAATCGCGGTACTGGAACGAAGACGCGCCGATGAAGGTGCTGATCCCCGGCGCGCTGCGCTCGTACACCGGCGCGTCGCAGGTCGAGGCGCTGGGCGACACGCTGGACGGTCTGTTCGCAGACCTCGACCGCCGCTACCCCGGACTGCGTTTCCGTGTGCTCGACGAGCAGCACCGGCTGCGGCCGAACCTGCGCGTCTTCGTCAACGGCATCGGCGTGCGCGAGCTCGGGCATGCCCTGCAGCCGCACGACTTCGTGGCCGTCGTGCTCGCGCTCAGTGGGGGCTGAGCCTGGACGCCAGGGCGCGCCTGCGCGCGGCCTGGCGCCTGCCGAAGGCCCGCACCCTCCGTGGTCCGGGCTGAGCCTGCCCGGCCGCGCGGCCTACACTGGCCGCAACACGCCGCGTCACACCGGCGGCAAGTTCTTGCTCAACCCGCTCAAGGCGCTGGCGTGACCCGGGCGAAGAGTCGACCCTGCATTGCAAACAGGCCCACTGCACCATGCTGCGCTACCAGACCATCCCCGTCACACCTTTCCAGCAGAACTGCTCCATCGTCTGGTGCGACCAGACCATGGAGGGCGCGGTCATCGACCCCGGCGGCGACCTGCCGCTCATCAAGGCCGCAGCGCAGCGCCTGGGGGTGACGCTCGAGCAGATCCTGCTCACCCATGCCCACATCGACCATGCCGGCGGCTCGGCGGCGCTGGCGCGGGACCTCGCCATCCCCATCGTCGGCCCGCACCCGGGCGACCAGTTCTGGATAGACGCGCTGGCGCAGCAGGCGCGACAGTTCGGCCTGGCCGCCGTCGAGGCCTTCACGCCCACGCGCTGGCTGCACGACGGCGACAGCGTCCAGGTCGGCCGCAGCACCATGACCGTGCGCCACTGCCCGGGCCACACCCCGGGGCACGTCGTCTTCCACAGTGCCGAGGCAGGCCGCGCCTTCGTCGGCGACGTGCTCTTTGCCGGCAGCATCGGCCGCACCGACTTCCCCGGCGGCGACCACGACACGCTCATCGCCAGCATCACCGAACGCCTGTGGCCCATGGGCGATGCCACGGTGTTCATCCCCGGCCACGGCCCGGAAAGCAGCTTCGGCCGCGAGCGCCGCACCAACCCCTACGTGCAGGGGACCTGAGCGCGGTCCGCGGGCACGCAGGGCGGGGTTGGCCTTTCAAGCAAATGTGGCTGCGCCACTTTGCTTGAACCCCCACGGGGGGCGGGCCGGCTCGGGCCGGCCCTGGGGGCGCTCAGCGCCGGCAGGCTTTCAGGGGCAGGCCAGCGGCACCAGGCAGGTCGGGCACGCCGCGTCGTCCCATCCGCCGTGGCCATGCCTACCGCCGCGGTGGGCGAGCATGTCGCCCACCCACTCGCTGTACACCGGCCCGGCGGAGGCTTCGGTGTAGAAGGTCGGCGCGCGCAGGGTCGTGTGGTAGGACCCCGCGGCCACGTAGTAGCGATAGTTGCGCAGCGTGTCGTCGTAGGACTGCAGCGTCGTGCTCATCTGCTGGTACCAGTCGACGGCCGGGTTGGGGCACGCGCCGCCGGGCCCGTAGTAGGCCTTCATCAGGCTGTAGAAACCGATCTGCACGCCGTCCAGCGCGGTGGTGAACTGCGCCACCTTGGCGTGCGGATAGGCCCTGGCCGCCACGCGCAGCAGGTCGGCGCCGCGCGTCTGCGACGGGTCGCTGCCGAAGACCCAGGGCGCGAGCTGCATGTTCCACGAGCCGCGGCCCGGCGTGCCCACGTCCCAGGCCGGGGTCGTCACGCCCTGGCTGGCATCGGCAATCACCGACATGTGGGCCTGCGGGAAGGTCTTGGCGACCCAGGGGAAGTTGACGCTGGCGCCATAGCCGCCGGCGCTGGAGCCGGCGACGAGCACGTTGCGCGGGTGCTTGAAGTGCTTCTTCACCCAGTCGAGCACGACCATGAAATTGTCGAAGCCCTTGTGCTGGATCTCGAAGGTCGAGGGCAGCGGGAACACCGGGTGCCCGACGTTGGCGTAGGTCTTCGTCGACGAGCCCGCGTGCAGGTCGCCCGTGCAATAGGGGATGTAGACGATGCTCCAGTCCTTCACCGGGTTGGCCGCGTCGTCCTTGAAGATGCCGTCGTAGTTGGCCGGGTTGTTGTTCGCCGGCACGGCGGGGACGAAGAACTGCGGCACCTGCGCCGGCAGCCTGGCGTCTGTCGGGAAGGTGCAGGTCAGGCTGTCCCAGCAGGCGCCGCCGCCCTCGAAGTAGACGACGAGGTTCTTCGACGATCCGCGCTTGGCCCAGAAGCTGAACGTCGGGTCGGTGCCCGGATAGCCCGAGCAGGTGGCTTCGTGACGCTTGCCGTCGACACCGATGATCGGGCGCAGGTTCTCCACCTTCCTCCACTCCCCGTCCGGGCGCGGCGGGCGCTGCGCCTGCGCCTGCGCCTGCGCCGCCGGCAGGGCCAGGGCCCACGCCGCCAGACCGATCCACCACAGTCCATGCACTCGCTTCATTTAGGCTTCCTCCAGGAGTTGGGTTCGACGTGCCAGGGAAGCAAGAACGCACCGCTGGCCCGGAACATCTTGTGGGCCAGGCCGGCGTGCGCCTACCCCGAGATTCACCCTCGCCCCCCCAGGTGCTGGGGCGCGGGCTCACCCGCGCGCGCCGACCGCCGCCACCTCAGTGGTAGAAGGCGTAGCCCACCAGGATGGCGCCCACCAGGCCGACGAAATCGGCGAACAAGCCGCAGCTCAGCGCGTAGCGCGTCTGGCGGATGTTGACGCTGCCGAAGTACACCGCCAGCACGTAGAAGGTGGTTTCGGTCGAACCCTGGATGATGGCCGCCAGCTTGCCCTGGAACGACTCCACGCCGTAGGTCTTCATCACGTCGACCATCAGCCCGCGCGCGCCGCTGCCCGAGAGCGTCTTCATCAGCCCCACCGGCAGCGCCGGCACGAAGTCGGTATTCAGCCCCAGCGCGGCCACCGCCGCGGCGATGCCGCGCACCAGGTAGTCCATGCAGCCGGTGACGCGGAAGACCGAGATCGCCACGAGGATGGCGATGAGGTAGGGCACGATCTGGATGGCGACGCCGAAGCCGTCCTTGGCGCCTTCGACGAAGGCCTCGTAGACGTTCACGCGGCGCAGCGCCCCGGCGGCGACGAAGAGCACGATGACGCCGAAGATCACCGCGCTGCCGAGCAGGCCGATGGCCTGCGCCATCTGCGCCGCGGGCAGGCCGCGCAGACCCAGGTACAGCGCCGCCATCAGCGCCGCGAAGCCGCCGAAGAAGAGCATGAGGGGCCACTGCAGCAGGCGGATCTTCTGCACCCAGGCCACCGCCACCAGCCCGGCGACGAAGGAGATGAAGGTGCCGATGAGCGTGGGCAGGAAGATGTCCGCGCCGTTGAAGCCCGCCAGCCCCTGCTCGGCGGCGATGGCCTGGCGGATGGCGATCACCGAGGTCGGGATGAGCGTGATGCCCGCGGTGTTGAGCACCAGGAACATGATCATCGGGTTGCTCGCCACGTCCTTGACGGGGTTGATCTCCTGCAACTCGCGCATGGCCTTCAGCCCAAGCGGCGTGGCGGCGTTGTCCAGCCCGAGCATGTTGGCGCTGAAGTTCATGACGATGCTGCCGCCGGCCGCGTGGCCGCGCGGGATGTCCGGGAACAGGCGCCGGAAGAGCGGGTCCATGGCGCGCGCGAAGAGCGCGATCATCCCCGCCCGCTCGCCGACCTTCATGAGGCCCAGCCACAGGCTCATCACCCCCACCAGCCCGAGCGAGATGTCGAAGCCCGTCTTGGCGGTATCGAACAGCCCCGCGAGCACCTTGGTGAAGATGGCCGCGTCGCCCTGCGCCAGCTGGACCAGCGCTGCCACGAAGCCGACCAGGATGAAGGCGACCCAGATGGCATTGAGGATCATGAAGCGACTCGGCGTGTGGAAGACACGGGAGGATAAGGGGAGCGGCGACACGCCCCGCCTGTGCGCGCTCCAGGATCGCTGCCGTCGCGCAGCTCGCACACCGCCGGGCGCGGATCGCCCGCTGGCCGCAACCCGCTCGCTGAAAGGCGGGCGGCGCCTGGCCCCCACCGCGCAGGGCGGCCGGGGCGCTTGACGAGCCGGCGTGCCGCGCCTCACAGTGCAGGCATGCGACTGTTCCTCAGCCACGCCAGCGAGTCCAAGCCCGTCGTCGAGCGCATTGCTGCAGGCCTGCCCGCCCACGTGGACCGATGGCTCGACAAGGAACAGATGGCCGCCGGTGAACAGTTCAGCCGTCGCATCGAGGACGCCATCGCGCAGACCTGCGACTACATGGTGGTCTTCCTCGACGATGCAGCGCTGTCGCGCGATTGGGTTCCGCGCGAAGTGGCCTGGGGCCTGGAGCGCGAGGCAAGCCTCGGCCGCACCTTCGTCATTCCGGTGCTGCTCGAAGACGTGCGCGAGCGGCTGCATGAGATCCCGCAGTTGGACAAGCGGCTGTACCTGATGGCGCCCGACAAATCGCCCGCCGGCGTCGCGCGGGCGGCGGCCGAACTCTCGGAGCAGTTGTTCTTCCACGCCAGCTTGCTGGTGGAATCGCTGCGCAGCACCGCGCGCCGCTCGCTGCTGGAGGCCTTCTCGCGCGAGCTCACCGCTTACAAGCAGGCCGCGTTCCAGTGGCGCGCCTCGCTGGGCAATGCGCTCGACGTGCTCACCACCAACCCGCAGGCCTGCGAGCACGTGCGCGAATCGGTGCGCCTGTACAACGAGGCCGCCGATCCCTTCATCGCGCACCTCGGCGCGCACCGCGACCGCATCACCGCCGCGTGGTCGCGCTACCGTGGCCTGTGCGATGACGTGCGCGCGCTCACCGAGCGCATCGAGCAGGTCTACCGCGGCGAGATGTTCGCCCTCAATCGCATCCACGAGATCGTGCACGCGCTGATGGTCACCGATCCGCCGCAGGTGCCCGCAGCCGACGACCAGGCGCAGCGTGACGCCGTGCTGGCGCACGCCGGCGCGGCGCTGGACGAACTCTCACGTCGCTCGACGCAGACCATTGCAGCCCTGGAACGGGAGATCACGTGACGCTGCGTGAGGCCGCCGTGCCGCGCCGGCGCGTGCTGCAGGCGCTGGCCGCTGCGGCTTGGCCAGGCACGGCCGCGCCCCAGGCAGAGCGCGCGACCGGGCCGCTACGCTGGCTGGCGCTGGGCGACATCGGCGGGCTGGCGGTGCTGGATGCACACGCCAGCGGCCCCGAGGGCACGGCCACCGGCGCCTGGCTGCTGGACACGGGCGCCGAGGCCGCCGCGGTGCACACCGGCCTGGCGCTTCGCCTGGGCCTGCGCCAGCGCGGCTCGCGCGACCTGCGCGCCCCTGGCGGGCGGGTGGCGGCTGCGCCCATCGTCGAGCCGCCCGGCCTGTGCGCCGCCGGCACCTGCCTGGCGCTGCGGGAGGCGACGGTGATCGATCTCGGCGCGCATGGCGCCGCGGCCGGCGAGCCGGTGCAGGGCATCGTCGGCTGGCCCACGCTGGCCACCCTGCCCTGGCGGCTGGAGCCGCCCGCCGGCCGGTGGAGCCGTGGCGATGAGGCCCTCGCGCCGCCTGGGGTCGCGCTGCAGATGCCGTGGAGCGGCGCCTCGGTGCTGCCGGTCGTCGATGGCCAGTGGGGTGAACGTGCGCCGGCTCCGCTGCTGCTGGATACCGGCTTCGCCGGCGCGCTGATGCTGTGGGGCGACGTCGCCACGGCGCTGGGCCGCACCGCAGGCGGTGGTGCACGCATCCAGGTCGACGGTGTCGGTGGCCGCACCGCGGTGACGGCCGTGCTGCTGGCGCGGCTGAGCATCGGGCCGGCCGCGTGGAGTGACGTGCCGGCACTGCTGCTGCCCGCGTCCCCGCTCGGCGCGTCGGTCGCGCTGCACGGGGTGGTAGGCGCGGTCGGCATGGCCTTGTTCGAGCACGCTGCGCTAGGCTTCGATGCCACGCGGCGCAGCGCATGGACCACGGCCGCCGCCGGCACGTCGTTGCCGGGCGGGTTCGGCGTCGTGCTGGCGACCGCGGGAGACCGGCTCGTGGCACAACAGGTGCTGGCCGGCGGCCCGGCGGCGACCGCCGGGGTGCGTGCCGGCGACGAGCTCATCGCACTGGACGGGCAGCCGCTGGCGCGGCCGGTGCCGCCGGCCGCATGGGGCCCGCTGCGCGGCCGCGCGGCGGCGGAATTCGAGTGGCGGCGCGGCGATGGCCGGCGCAGCACGGCCCTGGCGCGCGAGCGCTTCTTCGCGCGCGTGGGCTGAGGCGCCCCGTCAGGGGCAAGCTGCCGGCGCTGCGGTGTCGCGACGCTGCAGATCAACCGAGCCGGTGCCGCTGGTCAGGCGCAGCCCGCTGATGCCGATGAACTCGCCCGTCCAGGTCTGACCGCCGGTGACGGCAAGCGAAGTGATGCCGGCCGTGGTGAGGACGAAGGGCCGCCCGTTGGCCGCCTGCGAGACCTCGGCCAGGCGCCGCTGGTAGCTCGCCGCGCGCTTCGTGGCGCCGACATACTCGCAGGCCGCTGTCTGGCCGACGAACTTCAGCGCATGCGACGCGTCGTTGACGTCCACCCACAGTCCCGTGGCCAGGTCCGGGTCGAAGCTGTGGTACAGCACCCTGGTGCCATCGTCCGAGACGAGCCGGTTGACGTTGACGTAGCGGCCGGTGAAGCAGCCCGTGATGGTGACACGCTCGCCCACCACGCGGCCGCTGGCGCCAGTGCAGGCGCCCAGCCGCGCGCCGTTGACGCCGGATACGAAGACGTTGTACTCGCTGGCGTACAGGTCGGGTGGTGTGGTGTCAACCTGCGTGCCCGAGCGGCTGAAGGTGAGCGCGTCGTCGAAAATGCCGTAGTCGGCCGGCATCGGCTGCGGTTCCAGCAGGAATTGGCCGCCGCCCGTGCCGAGGAACGTCGCCAGGGCGAGTTCCCCGACGCCACCGCCACAGGCGACCTGGACCAGGGTCGCCGCGACGGCGGCCGCGGCCGTGAGAGCTGAACTGCGCGGGCACTTCATGGGCTTGATCATGGGTTTGACCTCACGCCCTGAGAAGTGGGCGCGGGCGCATTGCACGTCGGCCTGGCGCGGGGCGGCAATCCCCAGTTCATGCTTTGCAGCGTGCCCGCGGGGTGCGGCGTCGAGCGCGGCATCAAGTGCAGCGCCGGGCAAGCCCAGGGCGGCGCAGAGCGCGAAAGAGGGTGCATGAATTCCCGGGTCCTGCGGGTCTTCAGAAGGTGGCGCGGGCAGCCTGGACTTGCAGCGCGGGCTCGATCGGGCCGTCAGTCGTACTGCGCCGCGACACCACCCTGGCCTGCGCCCTCGTCGGCGCCAGAGACGACGCGCTCGAGATCCGCCGCGAGCCTTGCATCGAGGCCGCGCAGGCGCTCGAGATCCTGGCGTGCGCGCTGCTTGTCGCCCTGCTGCACGAAGAGCACGCCGCGGTACATGTAGGCCTGCGCGAGATCGGGCTTCAGTTCGATGGCGCGGTTGTAGTGCGCGAGCGACGCCGTGAAGTTGTGGCGCCCCTGCATCCTCAGGGCGAACGCCAGGTTGTTGTGGGCTTCGGCCAGGCCCTCGTCGAGCGCGAGCGTGGCCTCGAACTTCTGCTGCGCCTCGCGGAAGTTGCGCGCCCGCAGCAGCACGACACCGTCGTTGTAATGGCGCACCGCGTCAGCGCGCCCTCCGGCCGTCGACAGCGGCAGCGGATCGCTCTCGGCGGCGCCGGCGCCGCCTGCCGCCAGCGCCGCCAGCGCCGTCAGCAGCGCCAGCCGCGGTGCCGACGCTGCGCTCATCGCGTCACCGAATGCTGTGCCAGCTTGAGGCCTGGAATACCGACATCGGCCCGCGCGGTCTGGCGCGAAGCCTTGTCGGCGTGATCGCGCGCCTTGCCCACATCTCCCGCGCGCTCGGCTGCGACGGCCGCTCCGGCCATCGAGCGCAGGCGGTTGGGTTCCTTGCGCAGCACGGCCTCGAATTCACGCAGCGCACCGGCCGCGTCGCCGCTCTCGAGCAGCGCGCTGGCCAGCACCTCGCGCGCCGGCAGCAGCGGACCCGGCGTGACGGCGTGCTTCTCGCTCGCGTCCTCGCGGTCGGCGGCCTTGTGCAGGCCGGCGATGCCGGCCTGCACAGGGCCCGCCTTGAAGACGGCGAGGCCACGCACCACATCGATCTGGATGCCGATCTGCTCGACCCAGTAGCCGATCTTCAGCGCGGTGGCCGCGTCGCGCAGGCGTGCCAGGCGAGCCAGTTCCGCGTCGACCGCTGCCGCATCGCCCAACGCCGCCGCCCCCAGCGCTCGCGCATAGGCGTTGCCCGCCTCGGCCTGCGGGTACTTGGCCCACGGATAGGCGTCGGCGGCCGGCGTCAGCGGCAACTCGGCCGCCGCGGCCCAGTCGCCGCGTTCAAGGGCGAGCCGGGCCGGAATCGCGGCATAGGCGAACGCAGCAGCGAAGTTGTCGGGCCGCTTGGCGATCGCCACGGCACTCTCTTGCACCGCCTGCGCGGCCCGGTGCTGCCCCATCTGCAGGTAGGCGTAGGTCATGTAGTCGTAGGCATGCAGTGTGTTGGGGCCGCTGGCGGCATCGGCTCTCGCCGAGGCCAGATTCGCCGCGACGGAATCGGTCCAGGCGCCGACGCGCGTGAAGATGTGCGACGGCATGTGCTGCGCATGTGAGGCCGCCGGGGCGATCTTGCTGTAGCGCCGTGCCGCTGGCAGCCCATGCACGGCCAGCGGTGGATAGTCGTAGCTGTGGATCAGGTAATGCGCGGCGCCGGGGTGCTCGGGCTGCTTCGCGAAGATCGGCTCGAGCAGCCTGGCGGCGCGCAACTGGTTGCCGTACTGTCTGTCGGCGGGGTCGAAATTGGCTGACAGCACGAGGGCATGAAGGATGCTCGCCTCGCTGTCCGCGGGGTACGTGGTGGCAACTTTTTCCAGGCCGCTCTCCAGCGCCTTGGTGCGGCTGCGGTGGCTGAGCTTGTCGGCGCCCTCGAAGAAGGCCGCCAGCGCGTCGACGTAGTCGCGCTCGCGCTGCGTGGCCAGGCCCGCCTTGCGCGCCTGCTCCATCAGTGCGGCGCCCTCGGCGAGGGTCTTGGCAGACACATTGGCCGGCCAGACGAAGGGGTTGTCCAGCGAGGCCAGCGCGCGCGCCCAGTGGGCCATGCCGCAGGTCGCATCGGCGGCCAGAGCGCGGTCTAGCGGTGCCTTGATCTGCTCCCAGGCGAAGGAGTGGAAGTAGGCCATCGCCAGATCGAATTCGCGCTGCGCCTGGGCGTTGCAGCCGACCTCGAAGTGCACGCTGCCGAGCTTGACGCCAGGGTCGTCGGCAGCAGCGGGGAGGATGGTGCAGAGCGCGGCTGTGGCCAGCGCGCTGCGCATCGGGTGCCAATTCATGCTCATGCGCGTCTCCTGGAGAATCGATCGCTAACTGAGCGCACGTGGCGCCCGGGCGCGCATTTCTGCGCCGGCCGGTGGATGGTGTCAATACCCAGGAAATGACCACGCACGCGGCATGACCAGCGCCGCGGCACCGGCCATGACGGCCGCGCCGATCGTCAGACATCGAATACCGTCCGCCGACCCCCTACGCTGCACCCCGCCCGAGCAGGAACATAGGGGTGTGCATGGCCCGGCGTGCTGCCTAGGATGCGGCCGCTCGGGCATGGGACCCGCAGTCGCCGCAGGTGCCACGCTGCACTGGCGCGCAGGGCCGGCACTTTGCTCCGGCGCCCTTGAATGCAAAGGCACCGCCATGGCGACCCAGCCCGACCCGGTATTCGTGCAAAGCTACGCGTGGTTCCGCGAAGCCGTCGACCACGCGCTTGCCGCGGCACCGCCGGCGGTGGCGGCGCAGCGGGCGAGTGTCGAGAAGTTGCTCTGGACCCTGCTCGGCCGCATCGACGTGAATGCGCCATTGCCCGCGGGCAGTGCCTTGACGCTGGAGCAGTTCCAGGGCGCCGGCGCAGCCTCACAGGGCATTGCCCTGGCCGCACTCATCGCCGCGGAATTCCTCGCTGCGCTGGACACGGTGAAGGCCGCCGTGGATGCCATCAAGGCGGTGGCCGAGGGCGGCATGAGCGCCGCCGCGCGCCAGGACATCTTCCGCGTCGTGGGCCAGGTGGTGGCTCAGGTCGACGGCATCGTCAAGGGCGTGGATGCCGCGGCGCGCTACCCCAGCGCCTTCGGCCTGGCCAAGCTCATGCTCACGATGTCGGGCGATGCGCGCGCCAGCGTCGCTGCCGGGCAGTCCCACGCGCAGCAACTGGCCGATTTCGTCGCCCGCAGCACCGTCGGCGGCAACCCGAACCAGGCGCAGATCGACGATGCCGCCTCGGCCCTGGGCCTGTTCACCGCACTTACCGGCGGCCTGATCGATCGCAGCTTCGCCAAGGCCGTCACCGCGGCGGATTTCGGCTGGTCGGCGCAGGCCATGGCCGCCGCCGTGCCTCCCGGCGCGCTCGGGCCCATCGTGCTGCCCTTCGGCCTTGCCGCCGGGCCGGCCAAGCTCAGCCTGAACGTGGTCGCGGCGCTGCCGCCCGCCGCCTCGGGGGTGCAGTTCGATGCCGCGCTGAACCTCGACGCCGCGGCCGCCGCCGGCCCGGCCAAGGTCAAGCTCGAGGGCAGCGCGGCATTGAAGGTGTACCAACCCGTGATGCCCCCCGGCGCGGCCGAGGTCGAAGGCACCGACCCGTCGATAGGCATCGAGCTGTCGAAGAAGCAGACCGACGGTTTCGCGCTGAAGATGGGCCCGGTCGACCTGGCCGGCTTCGGCAGCGCGGCGCTGCAAGTCAAGGAGATCGGCGCGGCGATCCAGCTCGCGCTGAAGGTCGCCGGCAAGTCGCTCGCGCCACGCTTCGATCTCTTCCTGCGTGAAGGCGAAATCAAGCTCGTCATCGAAGACAAGCTGCTCAAGGAAGTGCTCTCTGGCGACATCACGGTGGACTTCGCCGTCGAAGCGCAGATCGACGCCAAGGGCCGGCTGCACATGAAAGACGGCACCGGGCTGCATGTCTCGCTGCCCGTGCCCAAGATCCCCAGCGGGCCGCTCGAGCTGATGCTCATCAACCTGGGCATCGACCCGCTCAACGGCTCGTTCAACGAGATCGATGCCGAGCTCTCGGCCTCCTTCGGCATCTCGCTCGGGCCGTTCAAGGGCTCGGTGGACCGCCTGGGCGTGATCGTGCGCCTGCGCAAGCTCTTCGGCAACGACCCCGACGTGGCCTTTGCGCTCAAGCCGCCCAATGGCGCGGGCCTGTCGCTCGATGCCGGCGTGGTCGCCGGTGGCGGCTACGTCTATCTCGACCCGGACAAGGGCGAATACGCCGGCGTGCTCGAGCTGCGCATGATGGCCATCGGCATCAAGGCCATCGCCATCCTCAACACCAAGGTGGCCGACGCCGGCTGGTCGCTGCTGCTGCTCATCTTCGGCAACTTCCCGCCCATCCAGCTGTCCTTCGGCTTCACCCTCACCGGCATCGGCGGGCTCATCGGCCTGCAGCACACGGTGAGCACGGATGCGCTGTCCAAGGGCCTGGCCAGCGGCGCGCTCGACGCCGTGCTCTTCCCCGCCAACCCGGTGGCCGACGCGCCGCAGATCATCAACACCCTGCGCACCCTCTTCCCCACCCAGCGCGGCGGCTTCGTCATCGGCCCGATGCTCGAGGTCGGCTGGGGCACGCCCAACCTGGTGACGATCCGCGCCGGCGTGCTCATCGAAGCCTCCAAGATCGTCATCCTCGGCCAGGCGCTG
Organism: Rubrivivax sp.; assembly: GCA_020720385.1. Classification (GTDB taxonomy): domain Bacteria; phylum Pseudomonadota; class Gammaproteobacteria; order Burkholderiales; family Burkholderiaceae_C; genus Rubrivivax. Next base: position 27,488 of record DYOR01000019.1, on the reverse strand, counting down.
ATCCAGATCCCGCCGCTGGTGAGCAAGGACCTGGCGATCCTGCGCCTGCAGGTCGACTTCATTGGCTACATCATCTTCGACCCCTTCAAGGTCGGCTTCGACGGCCTGCTGCGCGACTCGCGCGTGCTCTTCATCACCCTCACCGGCAGCTTTGCCTTCCGTGCCAGCTTCGGCGACAAGCCCAGCTTCCTGCTCAGCGCCGGCGGCTTCCACCCCGGCTTCAAGGACATCCCCGACGACGTGCCGAAGATGGACCGCATCGGCGCGGGCTTCTCCATCGGCATCGTCGGCGTGAAGTTCGAAGGCTATTTCGCCGTCACCTCGGCCACCGTGCAGGGCGGCTCCGAGTTGCGCGTCTGGGCCGATGTCGGCGTGGCCAGCTTCGACGGGGGTTTCGGCTACGACGTCATCGTCTACCTCGAGCCGCGCCTGCACTTCGAGGCCGACATGCGCCTGTGGGCCAAGGTCATGCTGCTGGGCTTCACCCTGGGCGCACACATCGAGGGCACCCTGGCCGGGCCGGGCCGCTGGCGCGCCGCCGGCCAGGCCACGGTGGACCTGGGTTTCTTCGGCGAGCACAGTGTCGATTTCGACGAGAGCTGGGGCAGCGCCGTCGACACGCCCACGCCCACCGAGGCCGTCGAGCTCGAGCTCGCGCGGCAGATCGGCAAGGTCGAAAACTGGTCGGCGCAGCTGCCGCGCCCCGAGGACGCCTTCGTCACCCTGGCCAAGGTCGAGGGGGTGACCGACCTGATGGCGCACCCGCGCAGCCCGCTCACCTTCCGCCAGAAGTACATCCCGCTGGACGCCACGCTCGAGCGCCTGGGCACGAAGCGGCCTTCGGGGCCGAACCGCTTCGGTCTGCCGGCGCTCACCCTGCCCGGCGGCGCCGGTGGTTTCCCCGCCAGCGCGGTGAAGGACCATTTCGCCGCCGCGCAGTTCTTCGACGTCACCGAGCAGGACCGCCTGCAGGGCCCGTCGTTCGAGCAGTACGAGGCCGGCGTCACCGTGGCGGTGGACAGCTTCGACAGCGGCCCCGCCATCGGCGAGAGCTTCGACTACGAAGAGGTCAACCTCTCCAGCGACGAGCCCAAGCGCATCAGCCCGCACCACCTCGGCCTGCTCGCCGACGCGCAGTGGATGTACGCCTTCGGCGGCGCGGCGCGCAGCCCGCTGCGCCAGCGCCTGCAACCCAAGGTCCTGGCCAAGGCGCAGGTCGCCCCGGCAGGCTACCGCGTCACCGAACGCAGCACGGCCAAGGCGGTGGCCGCGGGCACCAGCACCTACTCGAACGCCAAGGCCCATGCGGCCACGCTGGCGGCCGACGACTTCCAGGTCGCCGAGGCCTTCGAAGCGCTGATCTGAGGAGCCCGCACCATGGCCATCGACTACCGCTTCCTGCCCTGGGCCCGGCGCGGCCTGGTGCGTGCCGTGCAAACCCCCGATGCCCTGGGCATCGCGGCGCGTCCCGGGATCCAGCTCGGCCTGACCATCGCCGCCGACCGCGACGGCAACGCGGTGGCACCGGTCACCGGCCAGGTGGGACTGCGCCTGTTCGGCCCGGCCGACATCGTGGGCCTGGACACGCGGCTGATCCTGCGCACCGACCCCAAGCCCCACGCCACGAGCTTCGAACCCAATTACCTGGCGCTGGTGGACTTCGACCCGCCGGACTTCCCCTGGATGTTCACCCCGGCACAGGCCGGCGCGTCGCAGCGCCTGCGCCCCTGGCTCGTGCTGGTGGTCTTCGACCGCGCCCGCGTGGCGCTGCCGCGCATGCGTGGCAGCACGGTGCCGCTGCCTTCGGTGCGCGTGCCGCTGGACGTGGCCGAGACCGAGCTGCCGGACCTGGACGAATCGTGGCTCTGGGCCCATGCCCAGGCCACCTCCGCCGCAACGACCAAGGCGCAGATCGAAGGCGAGCTGGCGCAGCAGCCCGAGCGCAACGTCTCGCGCCTGGTCAGCCCGCGCCGGCTCGAGGCCTCGCACAACTACTTCGCCTGCCTCGTTCCGGCCTTCGACGTCGGCTGCCGGCGCGGCCTGGGCCAGCCCCTGATGGCGCAGGCCGACGCGGCGCCGGTGCTGCAATCGGCCTGGACGCGGCCCTTCGTCGGCGACGTCGAGCTGCCGGTGTACTTCCACTGGGAGTTCTCCACCGGCCCGGCCGGTGACTTCGAGACCCTGGCGCGGCGCATCAAGACGCCCAAGGCCTATGTCGGCGACGCCACGCTGACGCAGCGCCTGCAAACCCTGGGCACCGTGCCCATGTCGGTCGACGCCGACCGCCTGCTCACCGCCGACGCGCAGCCCATCAACCCGCTCTACGAGGGCGCGCTCACCTCGGTGAGCTACGCCAGCGAGCCGCATGCGCGCGACGACGTCGCCGGCAAGCTGCAGACCATCGTCAACGCACCGCAGACGCAGCTCATCTCGGCCGCCGCACCCGAGCGCGCGCCCACCGTGGCGCCGCCGATCTACGGCGCCTGGCATGCGCGCAAGCATGTCGTCGACGCCACGCCGGGGCGCTGGCTCAACGAGCTGAACCGCGACCCGCGCTTTCGTGCCGCCGCCGGCAAGGGCACCGAGGTCGTGCGCGCCAACCAGGAGGCCTTCATGGACGCCTGCTGGAGCCAGGTGGGCGAGGTGCTGCGCATCGAGCGCGCGCTGGCCCGCGCCGCCATGGCCAAGGAAGTGCAGCGCGTGCTGCACGCCAAGCTGAAGAAGCTGCCCGACGACCGCCTTCTCGCCGTCGCCGGCCCGGCGGCCTCGCGCATCCGCGTCGCCGCCGAAGAGACCGTGCATGCGCGCATCCGCGCCACCAGCGTGCCCAATGCCGTCGCCGACCCGGGCCTGCGCCGCCTCACCAGCGCGCAACGCCCGGCCCTCAAGGCCGCCGTGCGCCAGGCCGCCGGCCCATCGGTGGCCACGCAGGTGGCCGGCATGGTGGCCACGCTGGTCAAGGGCTCGAGCAACCCGCACGCCATCGACCCCAACCGCTACGTGCCCGACGGCATCCTCGGCAGCAAGAGCTACGACCGGCTGGCGCTGCCGGCCGACCCCGCGGCGCTCGTCGACCTCTCGCCCATCGGCCTCGCCGGCAGCCTGCGCGCCGACCAGCTGCAGGCGATGCAGGCTGCGGGGCAGTCCGCCCGCCAGTGGTACGACCAGGCCAAGGGCGAAGGCGCCGCGTGGCGCCCCAAGCTCAAACCCGCCACCGCACAGGGTGTGCTCACCGAGGCGCACTTCATCCGCTTCGCGCAACTCTCCGCCACCGCCACGGTGCGCATTCCGCTGGCCGAGATCGCGCGCCGGGTGCAGGCCGACGCCGACGTGCGGCGCAGCGAGGGCGTGCTCATCGCGCTGAGCGACAAGCAGGGCCTGGCGCAGGCTGCCGTCGTGCCCCTGCGCATCGACGGGCGCACCGGTGCGATCCAGGCCTTCGGTGCGGGACTGCGCCAACGCAAGCTGGCGCGCAGCCGTGCCACGCGAGCCGCCGCGCTGCGCTCGGGCTTCGGCACGGTGGTCTCGCAGCAGGTGGGCCAGTTCGGCAACGCGGCGATCTTCTCCACCCTGCCGGTGAACTCGCTGCCGCTGGCGCAGCAGGCCGTGCCCATCGCCATCGGCTCCAACGCGGCGTCGGCATTGGCGGGCCTGTTCCAGGGCCAGGCCGCGGTGGCCCTGCCCGCCGGCGCAGCCACCGTGACCGTCGCCGCGCCACTGCACGACCGCGCCACCCTGGCGCGCTTCACGGCCGCGCTCAAGGACGTGAACCGCCTGTGGTTCTCGCCGCTGGCCGAGGCCGGGGTGAAGGTCAAGGCGCTGGACTTCCCGCTGGCGGCGGTGGCGAGAGAAATGCGCCGGCGCACCGACCCCGAGCTCACCGTGCCCGCGCGCCTCGCCGCCACGCTCTCCATCGGCGGCAGCGCGCTGGCTTTCGACGCCGCGACGCGCAGCTTGTCCAACCCCTTCATCGCCTCGGCCCTGGCCAGCGCGGCGGCGTTCACCGATGTGCGCTTCGTGCTGCCGCGGCTCTTCGACCGCGTCATGGCCTTTCCCAAGCTCGAGGAGCCGATGGCCGTACGCCTGGCGCGCATGGACGCCGAAGCCATGATGCCCGGGGCGAACGCGATCCCCAACGACTTCCTCGTGCTGGCGCGCACCAACAACCGCTTCATCGAGTCGTTCATGGTGGGCATCAACCACGAGATGGCGCGCGAGCTGCTCTGGCGCGGCTTCCCCACGGACCAGCGCGGCACGCCGATGCGCCACTTCTGGGACCGCCTCGACGACCAGCCCGACATCCGCGAGCTGCACACCTGGAATGCCGCCTTCGCCCTGGGGCACCAGCCGCCCCCGCCCCCGGCCACCGGCGGCGACAAGCTCGTGCTCGTGATCCGCGCCACGCTCATCAAGCGCTTTCCCAACCTCACCATCTATGCGCAGCGCAAGCACCCGGCGAAGAACTCGCTGGGCCAGCCCGCCGACTTCAGCGTGGCCGAGCCCGGCATCAGCCCGCCGGCGACGCTGGACATGATCGTCAAGCGGCCGATCTTCGCCGGCCCCTTGCCCCCCGACCTGGTCTACGTGGGCTTCGACATTCCCATCGTCGACCCCGTGCAGGCCAAGGCCGAAGTCGCCAAGTGGTGCTTCGTGCTCGAAGAGCAGATGACCGAACCGCGCTTCGGTTTCGACGAGCCCGACAGCGGCCGCCTCACCAGCGGCGGTGGCGGCTGGAAGGACGTGACCTGGAACCAGGTGCTGCCGGCCAACGTGGCGCGCCGCTTCCTGCGCCTGAACGACCTGGTGGCGGCGCCGCCGGCCACGCCGCAGGTGCCGGCGCGGCCGGTGTCGCTGCTGAACTCGGCACATGCCGCGGACGTGGCCAAGGCCTTGCTGCAACGCCCCTTCCGCGCCTACTACATCGGCACCGACCTGTTGCCCTGAGCGCGTGCGCGCGCAAGGAGAGAGCCATGCCCCTGCTGCCCATAGCCCGTGGACCGATAGCCCAGGCGCGTGCGGCGCTGGCCGAGACGCAGCGCCGCCTGGACGCGGCGCGCGTCGAGGTGGCCCTGGCGCGCGGCGCGCTGGCGTCGGCGCTGGCGCAAGGCGACGCGGCCTTTCGCGTCGACGCGCTGAAGCAGGCGGTGACTCAGGGCGAGGCCGCGCTCGCCGCGGTGGCGGGCGGTCGCACGGGCCTGGTCGACCAGATCCGCCAGCATTCCGAGCGCCTGCTCGAGCAGCGCGACCCCGCCGACATGGTGCAGGCACTGAGTGGCGACGTGCCCATCGCCCTGCTCCCCGTGCGCCTGGAGACGCGCTACCTGGACCAGGGCACGCGCCTGGCGGTCCGCATCTACCCCGACACCATCCACGTCATGCGCCACCTGCGCGGCCTGACAGACGCGGAGCGGCGCGGCGGGCAGGAGTACTGGGCCGAGGCCGGGGCCGGCGTGGGCAAGGAAGAGACCGTGTGGCGCCGCCTCGTGGCCGCGTATCGGGCACCGCGCGCGCAGTTCATCGTGCGCGCCACCGACCCGGCCAACCCCGACGAAGCCCAGGCCGTGACCACGCTCTCGCGCCAGTCCTACGCCATGCTCCTGCCCGACCGCTTCTGTGCCGTGGGCTATGCGCCCGGGCGGCGCGAGGTGTTCCGCGAGTGGGGCGCCAACGTGCCCGACATCCTGCCCATGAGCCCCGAGCTCGACCCGGCGCTCGCCACCACCGGGCCGGCCAAAGACGCGCTGTTCGGGCCCGACCGCGAATGGATGCGCAAGTTCGACGAGGCGGTGAAGGTCGGCATGGGCTTGTCCATCACCGCCGCGCATGTCGCCCGGCGACTGCAGCAACGCCACGACGCGCAGCCTTTCGCCTGGGGCTCGCCTCTGGAGCGCCTGGTGGTCGTGGGCGTGGACTGGACGCTCGCGCCCGACGCTGCGGCCGATGCGCTGGAAGAACTGCTCGAAGGCCACGCCGCGAGCCACGGCATGGCCTTCGCGCCGCTGGGCACGGCCACCAACAACACCGGCCGCGGCGCCGCGGCGCGCAACTCGGGCGAGGTGCCGCCGCCCCCCGCCGAGGCCCAACCCGTGCCCGCAGCCGGCGCCACCGACGCCTACGACCTGACGCTGCGCGCCCTGGGCCTGCGCGGCCAGCTGCTGCGGCCCGAGATGGTGGCCGGCGCGGGGCTCGCCGAACAGCGCACGCAGATGCACATGATCAACGCGCTGTGGCGCGGCACCTTCGGGCGCTACCTCGACGAGATGTGGAACGTCTCGCAGATCAACGAGACCTACGTCAGCGACGCCGCCATCGACGCCACACGCAACTTTGCCGTCGGCTGGGTGCGGCCCGGCGGGCCCTTGCCCGTGCTGCGCATCGGCAAGCAGCCCTACGGCGTGCTGCCGGTGGCCGCGCAGTACGAGCCGCAGGACAGCATCGAAACAGGTGTCTTCAAGGTGCTGGGCTTGCTGCGCCCGGCCTGGGGCCAGGCGCTGGCCAGCGTGCCGCGCGTCGACGGCAACAAGCTCGACGAGGTGCGCGAGCTGGTGCAAAGCGGCCCCTGGTCGGCGGTGGCCAAGTTCCGCAACATCGAGAACCCCAACAAGTCGGTCATCGTCAACGGCCTGACCACGCAGTACGGCGCCGCGCAGACGCAGAGCAAGGCCCCCATCGTGCGCGACATGCTCGCCGCCTTCGGCATCCAGCAGGGGGTCGAGGTGCTGCTCGAACACGTGGTGCACGACGTGCAGGACCACGACCTCGGCTACGTGCCCTGGGTGCAGGCCGACCCCAAGGACAGGAAGAAGCCGCGCGCCGCCGGCGATGCCCTGGACCCGCCGTTCATCGCCACCATCGAGGCCGCGCTGGGCGACGAGGCGCAGGCGAAATCGAAGCTCTCGCAGCAACAGAACGGCGACTCGCTGCTCGAGGCGCTGCTCGCCTTCTCCGCCGAGGAGGAATTCGACCGCAGCGGCCTGCGCCTGGTCGACACCGCCCTGGCCGAAGGCCCGCATGCCCACGCCAAGAGCAGCCTGGCACTGTCGAAGTCGACCCCGTCGTTCGTCGGCATCGCAGCGCCGGCGGCGCCCGCCTCGTTCCAGGAAGTCGGCTCCACGCGGGCGCTGAACAACCTGAAGATCCCGGCGCTGACGGGCGGCAAGACGATCGAGGCGCATGTGGCGGGTGCGCTCAACACGGCCCCGGCCCTGGACGCGGCCGTGGCCGGGCATGGCGCGGGGCGCGCCTTCCTCGACTACCACGCGGGCCTGCCCTTCGTCTGGCGCCACACCGGCGCCGTGCGCGCGAGCCTCAGATACCTCGCGCCGCTCGAGGTGGGCGAACTCGACCTGGCGTTTCGCCTGACGCTCGACACCTTCTCCTACCGCATTGACGCGTGGATCACCGGCCTGGCCTCCAAGCGCCTCGCACAGGTGCGCCAGGCACGTGAACAGGCCGGCCAGCCCCTGGGCCTGCACCTGGGCGCCTACGGTTTCGTCGAGAACCTGCAGCGCGACATCGCGCCTGACAGCCTGGGCTACACGCATGCGCCGTCGTTGACGCAGGCCGCCGCGGCGGCGTTGCTGCGCAGCGGCTTCCTCGCCAATGCCGAGCGCGGCGGCGAGGCCTTCAACATCGACCTGAGCTCGGCTCGGGTGCAAAAGGCGCGCGACCTGGTCGAGGGCATCGAGCGCGGCCAGAGCCCGGCGGCACTGCTCGGCTACCGCTTCGAGCGCGCACTGCGCGAGACGACGGATTTCGTCGGCGCGCAGTACATCCTCGACTTCCGCCTGCGCTACCCGCTGCGCGCCGCCGGCACGACACTGGCCGAGCAGCCTGCCGAAGCCATCGCCGCGCGCGATGTCGTCGATGGCCTGGCGCTCCTCGACGCCTGGCGCACCGGCGGCGACGCTGCGGTGCTGGGCTTCGTCGCCAACGCCGACAAGCCCGCCCTGCGCCCGCTGCTCGCCGACCTGGCCGAAACCTGGGACGCGGTGAGCGACGTGATGGTCGCCGAGAGCGTCTACCAGCTGGCGCAGAACAACCTCGAGCGTGCGGCCGCCGCGGCGGCCATGCTCGACGCGCACGCCAGCCCGATCTCGCCGCAGGTGACGCAAACGCCGCGCGGCGGCGTGTCGTACGCGCAGCGCCTGATGCTGCTCTGCGCCAGCGCGCCGCTGCCGCAAGCCTGGGCCGGCGCCGCCGCGGGAGACCCGCGCAGCACCATCGAGCCGCGCCTGGACGCCGCCGTGGCACGCCTGCTCGGTGCGCCTGCGGGCTTTGCCTTCAAGGCGCTGAAGACGCGCCACGGGGCGCTCGACGGCGAGATCGTGCTCACGCCGGCGGACCTGCAGCGCGGCCCCCTGTCGCTGGTGCTGGGCGCGGCCCTGCACCCGGGCGAGGCCGGCGTGCGCGCCGCGCCGCTGCGGCGCTGGCTCGCCGAGGCCTTCGTGCGCGCGGCGGGCAACGCCGCCGACCTGCAGCTCGAGATCCTGGAGCGCAACGGCGCCGGCGAACTCCCCGGCCTGGCCGAGTTCGAGGCGCTGGCGGGCAGCGTGCGTGCACTGGTGGCGGGGGTGCGCGCCCTGAACCGGCACGACCTCGTCGTGCCCAAGGACGAACTCGAAGCCACGCAGAGCGACCAGGGCGACTACGCCGGCGTCGATGCGGCGGAGATCGAAGGCCGCGCCGCCACCGCGCTGACCCTGCTGGGCAACGCCAGGCAGACCCTCGTCGATGCCGCGCTCGACGACGACGCCATCACCATGGCCCTGCGCGCCTGCTGGCCCTTCGGCCTGCGCGAATCCGAGCCCGACATGCCCCCGGTCGAGGCAGCGGCGCAGGCGCGCTGGCAAGACGAGCACCGCGCGCGGCGTGACCGCGTCGTGCTCGAGATCGACGAGCGCCTGGCCAGCTCGGCGCGCCTGCCGCCGCGCGGGCGCACGCCGGCTGAAGAGCGCGAGCCCACCCTGCCCGAGGCCATCGGCATGGCCATCGACCGCATCAAGCTCGTCTTCGGCAAGGACTTCCCGGTGCTGCCGCTGTTCACGCTCGGGCCCTACGCGGCCTCGGTGGCCGCGTCGCTCGCCGACCGTGCGGCGCTGCTCGGCGACGACGCGTTTGCGCTCGCCGGCTGGTTGCCCAAGCTGGCGCGCGTGCGCGCCGGCGCCGACCGGCTGGATGCCGCCCTCACCGCGCACGAGGCGCTGCACGAGAGCAGCCTGGCCGACGATCTGGTGGCGTGGCAACTGCCCCACGTCGAGGGCAAGGCCTGGGCCGCGCGGCCCGAGGCCTGGGCGGGCAAAGATATCCGCAAGGCCGTGCCGCAGCTGGCGGTGGTCGCCGCCGGCGCCGACGCCTTGGCAGGCCTGGATGCCGACACGCCGCTGGCCGGACTGAGCCTCGACGAGTGGCAGGAGGTCATCCCCGAGCGCATGCAGACCACCGGCGTGGCCTTCCACTACGACGCACCGGGCGCGCGCCCGCCGCAGGCCGTGCTGCTCGCCGTGCCGCCGCGCGCGGTGATGGCGCAGTGGAGCTTCGACGAGGTGCTGGCCACGGTGCACGAGGCCTTCGACCTGGCGCAGCTGCGCTGCGTGCGGCCCAAGGACTTCGTCGCCGGGCTGGGTGTCTTCCTGCCGGCCAACTTCCTGCCGCAGCACTTCGGCGCCGAGGTGCCCAGCGTCGAGCTCTGGCAGATGGCGCACAAGTACGCCGCGCTGGCGAGCAAGACGGTCGCCCTGGGCAAGATCTGAAAGGTCCACGCCATGCTCTACATGCTGCCCAAGGCCATGGTTTCGGTGGACCTCCACCTGCTCGAGCCGGTGAAGCCGACGATCACCGGATTCGCGCGCATCGAGACCTCGCCCATCTCGCCCCAGCTCGACGACGGCCTGTCGGCGCCGCTGGCCGACCCGCTGTGGCTCATCGGCCGCCAGTGGCAGTTCAACGAGCTGCGCGGCGAGGATGCCGGCACGCCGATCGGCGTGGACATCGATGTCCACGCCTCGCCCATCGACCGCTTTGCCCCCGGCCCCGGCGCCACGCTGGCGCAGACGGTGGCACTGGAGGACGGCGGCGCGCCCATCGAAGTGCGCGTCGAGGCCGAGCCCGCGCTGGCCGCGCACGCGCGCCTGGACGGCGAAGCCGGCTTGAACCTGCTGCGCCGGGCGCGCGCGCGCGGGCTTGCCGGGCTCGTCGCCACGCTGCGTGGCCCGGACTTCGCCCTGGACCTGCGCGCACCCGACGACCCGCAAAGCGACCTGGCCGGCGAGCAGTGGCATCTGCTGCTCGCCGCTCGCAGCATCAGTGCGGCCAAGGTGGCGGGCGTGCTCGCACCCCTGCGCGGCGCCGACGGCCACCTCGCCGCGGTGCCGGCCGAGCTGCCGCTGCCGATAGTCGAGGTTGCCGACGCGCTGGCGGTGCTCGACGCCTGGCTGCAATGGCTGGACACCCTGGTGCATGAAGGTGCGGCCGACAACGCCTCGTGGCGCAAGGAACGCTTCGAGTACGCCTTCTCGCTCTACGCCAAGGGCCGCGCGCGCGATGTCGCGCTGCGCGCCGACGAATACACCGACGGCCGCGTCGACTGGCACAGCTTCGTCGCCGAATCCGAAGGCGCGGCCAACCCGGCGCCGCCACCCGAGCCGGTGGTGAAGCTGCGCGACGCCTTGCCCGTGCCGGTGCGCTACCCGGGCATGCCCGCCGATCGGTATTGGGAGTTCGAGGACGCGCGCGTGAATTTCGCCGCCGTCGAGTCCTCGCCGGCGAGCGTGGTGCGCATGGTCATGACCGAGTTCGGCCTGGCCTACGGCAACGACTGGTTCCTGCTGCCACTGGATCTGCCGGTGGGTGCGCTCTACGACCTGGGCGGTTTCAGGGTGCGCGACACCTTCGGCGTCGAGGCCACGGTGCGCGCCGCCGACCACGCCGCATTGCCCGCGGCGGCGGGCGCGCCGTGGCGCATGTTCGAGCTCGCCACGCGCGGCGCCGTGGCCCCCGAGGTGAAGGACACGCTGTGCCTGCCCGACACCTTGAGCGGCACGCTCGAAGGCCCGCCGCTGGAGGAACTGCTGCTCGTGCGCGACGAAATGGCCAACCTTGCCTGGGGCATCGAGCGCCGTGTGCAGGGCACGAGCGGCGAGCCGCTGGACCGCAAGCTCGAGGCCGACCACCTGGCGTTCCGTCAACGCCTGCCCGAGGCACCCGACGACCCGCTGCTCGTCTACCGCCTGGCCACGCAGGTGCCGGCGCACTGGATCCCGCTCGTGCCCAAGGGCGACGGTGGCGCGCTGCGCTTCACGGTCAAGCTGCAGCGCGGCGGCATGGCGCGCTTCTATTCGGTGGAGCCGGCCCTCATGGCCGACCCGGCCTACGCCGGGTTCATCGAACTGCTGCGCCTGCAGGACACGTTCATCGAGGAGGCCGCCGTGGAAAACGGCGTGCAGATGTTCGTGCTGCACCCGCGCGGGCGGCTGCTCAAGGTCGACCCCGGCGCGCAGGGCGCCGCCCTGGCCACCGACAGCCTGGCTGTGGCCGAGGAAGAGGTGCCCCGCGCCGGCGCGATCGTGCGCCGCAGCTTCCAGTACGCGCGCACCTCCGACGGCCGTGCCTACCTGTGGATCGGCCGCAGCAAGACGTCAGGCACGGGCGAGTCCCACAGCGGCCTGAGCTTCGACAGCGTGCGCAAGCGCTCGGCGATCAACTGAGCGCCCGGGGCACTCGTGGCATCCTCGCCTGTGCTCACCCCGCACCCGACGATGACACCGACCCCGCTCTTTCCCGGTTTCACCACTTGCGACGTGCCCGTCGATGAAGGCGTGCACATCCACGCCTGCACTGGCGGGCACGGCCCGGCGCTGCTGCTGCTGCATGGTCACCCGCAGACCCACGCCATCTGGCACCGCGTGGCGCCGGAGCTGGCCCGGCACTTCACCTTGGTCATGGCCGACCTGCGCGGCTATGGCGACTCCGCCAAGCCCGCGGGGGAGGCGGACCACGGCAACTACAGCAAGCGCACCATGGCGCGCGACATGCTGCAGCTGATGCGCTCGCTGGGCCACGCGCGCTTCGACGTGCTCGCCCACGACCGCGGCGCGCGCGTCGCCCACCGTCTGGGCATGGACCACCCGCAGGCCGTGGGCCGCATGGTGCTGTTGGACATCGCGCCCACCCTGGCCATGTACGAGCAGACCAGCGAGGCCTTTGCCCGCGCCTACTGGCACTGGTTCTTCCTCATCCAGAGCGCACCGCTGCCCGAGCGCCTCATCGAGGCCGACCCCGGCGCCTACCTGCGCGACGTGATGGGCCGGCGCAGCGCCGGCCTTTCCCCCTTCGACCCGCGCGCGCTGGCGGCGTACGAACGCAGCCTGCGCCAGCCAGGCGCAGCCCACGCCATGTGCGAGGACTACCGCGCCGCCGCCGGCATCGACCTCGAACACGACCGCGCCGACCGTGCGGCGGGGCGCCGCCTGGCGATGCCGCTGCTCGCGCTGTGGGGCGAACAAGGCGTGGTGCAGCGCTGCTTCGAGCCGCTGGCCGAGTGGCAGCGCGTGGCCGACGACGTGCAGGGCAGCGCCCTGCCCTGCGGCCACTACATCGCCGAGGAGGCGCCCGAGGCCTTGCTCGCGCGGGTGCTGCCCTTTCTGGGCGCCACCCACCGCTGAGCCCCGCAGCGACCAAGGCCACGCAGCACGCCAACTCGGCGCGCCCAGCCGGGGCTCACTTGTAGAACGCTTCCACCTTGCCCTTGAGCTTGATCGTCAGCGGCCGGCCCTTGCGGTCCACCGCGCGGCCCACGGGCACCTTGACCCAGCCTTCGCTGATGCAGTATTCCTCGACATCGACGCGCTCCTTGCCGTTGAGGCGGATGCCGATCTCGTGCTCGAACGCCGCCGCCAGGTGATGCGGGCTGTGCGCGTCGACCGAGAGCCGGTCGGGCAACGGGGGGGCGACTTTGCCTTCGGTCATGGGTGGGCTCGTGCTTCGGGTAGGTGGACAGGGCTCGATTGTCGCGGACGGGGCACGCGCCGCCCGGGGCCGCGCTTGGCGTGCCGTGTAACCATCCCCCGGCAAAGCCGGGGGCATTCGTGATCTCGACCCCGCCTTCGCTGATGCCGTCTTCCTCGACGTCGAAGCGCTCCTTGCCATCGAGGCGGACGCCGATGTCGTGCCCGAACGCCGCGGCGACGTGGTACGGGCTGCGCACATCGATCGACAGGCGGTCGCGCAGCCGGGGGCCGGCGATCAGTGGTGCCCTGTTCGCCGCGGGATTCGTGGCGCTGCCGTTGGTGGCCTGCGGGTTGCTCAAGATTGCCTACGACCTGGCGCTGTGGCCAGGGATGCGCCGCGAGCAGCTGCGCGGCGAGTAGGCCTCGGGGCGTGGCCCTCGGGCAAACGCATCCACGCCCCGGGCGCAGACCGCGCCTGGAGCAAGCCGCACTCAGCTCGCGCTGCGGCGCGGGCGAGAGGGTGCAGGCCTCGCGACCGTCTGGCGCCGCCCGACGGCCGCGCCCGGCTTGGGCAGCACATCGGCCAGCGTGTGGCCGTCCAGCTGCTTCATGAAGGCATCCCTCGCGCCGCTGAACACGCTCGTCAGTCCGCACTTGCCGGTCAGCGTGCAGGCGCTGGCTCGGGCCATGCACTCGACCAGTTCGAAGTCGGGTTCGACGCTGCGCACCAGCTCACCGAGGTTGATCTGCTCCGGCGAGCGGGCCAGCCGCATGCCGCCTCCGCGACCACGCACCGTCTCGATCCAGCCGCCCAGGCCAAGCTGGTGGGTGATCTTCATCAGATGCGCCTCGGATATTCCGTACACCTGCGCCACCTCGGCGATGGTGCATAGCCGGTCGCGGTGCTGGCCCACATGCATGAGCAGGCGCAGCGCGTAGTCGGTCATGATGGTCAGTCGCATGGCGTGGGCGGCGCAGGGCCTGTGGCGTGCTGTCTCGAGCGCACCGTCTCATCCGGGCTGACCGTCAACGCGGGGCCAGAGCAGCATCGGCGTGTAGCGCACCAGGTAGAGCACGAAGGCCAGGGACCACAGCGCGGCCGACAGGCCCACCGAGGGCAACAGCCAGGCGGCGTCGAGCAGCGGCAGGCCCACGCGCACCACGGCCGCGCCCAGCATCGCCAGGTAGGCCGTGGTCTCGATGGACCCGGCACGCAACGGCCGGCCGGTGTGGCCCAGCGCGGTGCGCGTGATCATGCCCAGCGTCAGCGTACCGATCAGCCCCACCGTCAACGCGTGCGTGGCCGGGCCGGCCGCGACCCAGCCCAGCGCCGCGGCGGCACGCAGGCCCAGGTGCAGCGGCAGCCAGAAATAGGCCGCGTGCAGCACCCACACCAGCGGTTGGCGAAGCGTCTTCCACGGCTGCCACAAGCACCAGCGGGCCGCGTGGGCAGCCGCGGCCAAGCTGAGCAGCGCGGCCAGAGGCAGGCCCTGCACGCCCAGGGCATCGGCCACCAGCAGGGCCAGCACGCTGGCCAGCGCCACGGTCTCCAGTCGGGGCTCGCGTCGGGCGCGCGCGCCGGGCGCGCCGTTGTTGGTGAACATGGGAACGACGCGGCCCGCCATCACCGCGATGATGAACAGCACCACGTCCAGCGCCACCGGCAGCCCGAACTCCCCGGGCAGACTCAGCCACTGCAGCTGGCCCAGGTGCAGCACCGCGGCGGCGCCGGCCAATGCCAGCAGCAGGCCGACGAAGAAGTAGTTGCGCCGGTTGCCCCCGGCGCGCAGCGCGCGCCACAACCCCCAAGCCGCCAGAAGCGCAAAGGCCACGTTCGCCGCGGCCGCGGCCACGCCAAAGGGCGTCAACACCAGCACCCGGCCAGCCACCCACAGGGCCGCGAGCATCATCAGCGCCGGCCCGGTGGGCGTGGCTTGCCCCGACCAGTTGCGCCCGGCAGTGAACAAGAAGCCGACGACGATCGCCAGCGTGTAGCCGAACACCATTTCGTGCCCATGCCACAGCGGCCCGCGCAACCAGGGCTGGGCAATGACGCCGCTGAATTGCAGCGCCCACAGCGGCACCGACAGCGCGGCGAACAGCGCGGCGAGCAGATAGAACGGCCTGAATCCCAGGTCCCACAGCGCCAGGCGGCGCGCCGGCGCGGCATCCAGGCGTTCCTGGAGTCGGATGAGCTTGTCCACGGGCTTCGCGCCGGTCAGCCGCCGCAGCAGCCGCAGCAGCTCTTGCCGGCAGCCACGCGCCCGACGCGGATGCGCCACTGCGCCGGCCCGGCTTGCAGGACATCCCAGCTGAACTTGCCCGGCCATTGCTGCATGAACCGGGCGCGCAGGGCAAGCGGCTCCCGGTCGCTCAGCAGGTCGATCGACTCGCCCGCGGCGAGTGACTCGAAGGCAGCGAAGATCCTTGCGGGGCGCTCCTGCGCGGCGATCGAGCGCAGGTCGATGGAAGGGGTTTCAGCGGCAAGGGACATGCGACTCCAGCTCATGAGGTCGGTAGGACAGACACGCATTGTGGCAGCCGCGTTCCACATAAGCAATATGTGGCGTGCATCTTATGGGGCGGCGGCGCACCGCATCCAAGCTGCAGTGGCGGGCCGTCCCCGGCAGTGCGTCGTCAGCCGCCTTCGAGCAGCCGACGCAAGCCGGCTTCGCCGGCGCGCATCACGCTGTCGTGGTTCCAGCGAAAGACCGGCGCCAGCAGCGGCGCGAGCCAGCGCATCCAGCGCCGCTGCAGCTTCACGCGCCACACGCAGGTCACGTCGGTGAAACCCGGCTCGGCACGCAGCAGCCACAGGCCCTCGCCCTCGAGCTGGCCGCGCGAGCGCACGCGCAGCCGCTGGTGGCGCAGCGCCTCGACGCTTTCGACCACGATGACGATGCGATACGGCAGCCGCGTCGACCAGTCGATGCGACGCACCGCGCCCAGGCCGTCGCGCCCGCCCTCGCGCACCGTGCGCACCGCGTGCACGTAGGGCCACCACCGCGGCCAGCTCGCCGGGTCGGTGAGTGCGGCCCAGACACGGTCCACCGGCGCGTGGATGCGCCACTGGCTCGCCAGGTCGAAGTGGGTCGACGGCATGGGCAGGCCGAGTGGGTCAGGTCGCGGCAAGCACGGCGTGGCAGGACTTCGAAACGCAAGCTGGGGTGCGCGTTGCGCCGGATGTGGTGGTCGAGGTCGGCGCACTGCGCGCGCACCGTGGCGACACCGGCGCGGCGATGCATGCGTGGTGGGTGACGACGGCAAAGCCGGTCATGGCAGGCCTTTCGGAGATGGAACGAGCGGCATCTCCCACCTTACGGGTGGCTGCGTCGCCTGGATGCAGTGTGCTGCGCGCCGACTGCCAAGCCCGGCTTTCGACGAGCACGCCTCACCCGGCATGACCGCGTCGTGTCCAGGGCTTTGCATCCGTAGCACCGTGTCATCCGTAGGCGAACCATGGACCCCACCGACCCCCGATGCGCAGAGCCCTGGAGCGCCGACCCATCGGCGCAGGCGCGCTGCATCCGACGCCGCCTGATGGAGCGGGTCGCCGACGCGGACTGCTCGCACCTGACCATAGCCGCGGGCCAGGGTGAGTGGCAGCCCTTGCTCGACGGCGTGGCGATGAAGGTGCTGCGTGAACACGCTGGCGTCCTGTCGTACCTGCTGCGGCTGCAGCCTGGCGCCTGTCTGCCCGCGCACCGTCATGCGCTCGACGAGGAGTGCGTCGTGCTGCAGGGCCGGCTGCGTGTCGGCTCGAAGATCGAGTTCGGCCCGGGAAGCTATCACCTGGCCCACGGCGGCGCACTGCACGCGCGCATCACCACCGCGACGGGGGCGACGATCTTCCTTCGCGGCGCCGTGCCGCATGCAAACCACGTGCTCGCCTGAGGAGGCGCGACATGAGGACGACGCAGGACACGGGCGACGAGGGCGCGCACCCGGATGCCCCGCCGTGGCTGCCGGCCGAGGATCTTGCGCAAGACGATGCCCTGCACTGCGAAGCCGGGCCGTGGCCGACACAGCCGGCCGCACGGCGTGCCGGCCCGGGCCTGCCCGGCGCCGTCACCGAGCAGCAACTGGCTCACTGGATAGCGGCCGTGGTCGAGCACGACGAACGCGCGCTGGCCGCGCTGTACGACGCCACGTTCGCGCGTGTCTTCGGGCTGGTGCGGCGCATTGTGCGCAACACAGCGACAGCAAGCGAGGTGGTGGAGGATGCCTACTTCCAGGTTTGGCGACAGGCGGTCCGATTCGATGCCTCGCGCGGCAAGGCCCTGACCTGGGTCCTGTCCATCGCGCACTCGCGCGCCATCGATGCACTGCGCCGCGAAGCCCGTTTTCAGCACGAGAGCCTGGACGACGCGTTGGAGGCCGGGGCCGAGGGCCACACGCCGCCGGCAGACGAGTTGCTGGAGCTGGCGCGCCACCAGTCGGACCTTCAGCAGGCACTGACGCTGCTCGGTGCGCAGCCGCGGCAGCTGGTGTCGCTGGCGTTCTTCCGCGGCCTGAGCCACGAGGAGATCGCGCAACAGACGCAGCTGCCCCTGGGCACGGTCAAGTCGCAGCTCCGCCGGGCACTGCAGGCGCTGCGAGGCATCCTCGGCGAACGCGGCATGCCGGCCTGCGCGTCATGAACCGCCCGGCCGCCGCCGGCACAAGCATCCACCGCCTCACGGACCCACGCACCATGTCATCCGCGCCCCTGCCGCTTCACGTCGAGTTGCCGCCCGAGCTGGTGCATCCCGAGCTGGAGCCCCTGCTCAGCGACCCCTTTGCCCGCGTGTGGGGCGCGGACGGGTCGGACCACGCGACGCAGTCCGGCCGCGTGAGGAAGCGCCTGCTGGAACGCCTGATGGCGTCGCGCGCCGCCGCCAGCGCGATGTTCACCTCCCGTGCGCAGCGCCTGGCCGCGGTCGAGCTGGCGCCAGGCGTGAGCGCGCGCACGCTGTATGAGGCGCAGGCAGGGCGTGCACTGCGCCCCGGCGAGCCGGTGCGGGCGCGACTCATCGAACTCCAGCCCGGCGCCCTGTGGCCAGGTCCCGATGCAGGGCAGCAGCGCGAGTGGCTGGTGCTGCGCGGGTCGGCATGCATGGGTGAGGAACGCTTGCAGTTGCGCGACTACCACGTGGCACCCGCGGGCATCGCCTCGCGACCTGTGGGCAGCGAAGCAGGTGCCTGGCTGTTCCTGCGCGAGTCGGCGCTCGCGGCGGCTGCGGGCGCGACACCATGCACCGTGCGCGACGTCGACGCCAGCTGGATCGACCACGCGCCCGGCATCCGCTGGCGCGTGTTGTGGCAGCACGAAGGCCAGGCGGCGCTGCTGTACCACGCCCAACCGGGTGCGGCGATCCCCTGGCACACCCACGGACACGACGAGGAATGCCTGATGCTGCAGGGCGAACTGTTTCTCGACGACGTGCTGCTCCAGGAAGGCGACTACCAGCTCGCGCCGGCCGGCACCGGCCACCGCAGCACCGAGACCGACACCGGCGCCGTGATCTACGCGCACGGCGACCTCGAGCTCGAGGTCGTGGCACAGGGCGGATCGAGCGAGATGCTCAGGACAGGCGCACGATGAACCAGCCCAGGCCGGCGGCGAGCACGCCAAGCGACGCCGCCTGCCGCGCCACGAGGGACCAGGACAGGCGCGCGCCGAGCCGCATGAGAGGCACGAGCAAGAGCACCAGCGCAAGCTGGAAGGCCTCGATGCCGAGGTTGAAAGCGGCCAGCTCGAGCAACCAGCCGCTGCCACCGGTCTGCGCGGCCTGCAGGCTCTGCGCGAGGGCGCCGGCGAATCCCAGGCCGTGGATCAGGCCGAAGGCAAAGGCCACGCTCGCCCCGTGGTGCAGCCTGCCCGTCAGGTTGGCCAGCCCCACGTAGGCGATGGTCAGCGCGATCGCCGGCTCCACCCACTCCCCGGGCGGGCGCACGAGTCCGCTCGCAGCCAGGCCCAGGGTCAGGCTGTGAGCGAGGGTGAAGGCGGTGATCACCCAGGCCAGCCGGCGCAATGACTTCTGCGCCACGATCAGGCCGAGCAGAAAGACGAGATGGTCCCAGCCGGTGGCGATGTGATGCACGCCCAGGCGGAAGAAGGCGCCGGGCTGGCGTTGCACGGGCACCTCGGTGCGTGGCGGCAGTGCGGCGAGCGCGGCCGGCTCGGCGGCCCTCGGCTGGGCCGGGGCCGCGTCGGCGGCCGGCCCGGCGTGCGCCGGCGACAAAGCCGTGGCGGCCAGCGGCAAACTGTGGGCAGAAGTTTCGGCTGGGCCCGCTGCCGGGGCTGGCGTGGACAGCGCAGTTGCGGCCTGAAGGTCGATGCGCGCGGCCAGCACATTGGGCACGCCCTGTTCGGCCGGCGGATAAGCGCTGAGCAGGCGGCTGGGGCTCACGGTGGGCACGTCGGCGCCGGCCAGGTGCAGGCCGCCGTCGGCGCCGGCCTGCACCTCCTTCCAGCCCGGCTCGTCGGTTCGCCGCCGGTCCCGATACTCGATGCGCGCCACCGCGGCGCTGGGCAGCGAGGCCCTGAGCTGTGCTTCGATGCGCAAGGTGTCCAGCCCTGCGGCGCCGGGCACCAAATGCCAGCGGCTGGGGCCCAGGGCGAGGGCAAGCGGCATGCCATCGGCGCTGAGTTCGATGCCGGCGCGGATCTCCTTGCCGCTGCGTTCGGCGTAGGCCTCCCACTCACCCGCGGAGGCGCTGCCGTCGCCATCGGTGTCCGCCTCCTGGGCGGCAAGCAGCGTGGGAATCTCGGCCAGGTCGAGCAGGTAGCGCACCGAGACCTGTTGCGGCCGCACTTCGATCGCCGCTGCCCGGTTGACCGTGTTGTTGCCCAGGGGATGGGCGTGGGCCAGGTTGGCGAGCAGCAGGGCCGCGAGGGCCGCCGCCACCACGAGACCGCCCACGCCCTGCTTGCCGGGCATCATTGGCGCGCCTCCCGCGCCATGCTTGGCGCACCGAGGATGGCGGCCATCTCGGCCTGCAGTTGCGCGTCGGGGGTGTTCAGGGCCAGGGCCTGGCGCGCGTGCGCTTGTGCCTGTGCGCGGTCGCCTGCGCCCGCCAGCGCTCGGGCCAACGTGGCGTGGCTGTAGATGTCGGGTCGGGCGGCCAGTTCCTGCCGCGCCAGCTCCAACGCGCGAGCGCTCTGGCCGCTGGCGCTGAAATACTCGGCCAGCGCGCGCCGCGACAGGGCCGCGCTGTCCAGCCTGGCCAGGCCGTCGAGCAGGGCGGCCTGGTGCTTCGCCACGCCGTCCTGGCCCAGCTGTCGCGCCAGGCGCCAGGCGGCGAGGGCATCCTCGGCGCTGGGCTGGAGCGCAAGCGCCTGCCGGTAGTGGCCGAGGGCGGCATGCGCGTCGCCCTGCGCAAGCTCGAGGCTTGCGCGTACGGGCAGGATGGCGGGCAACTCAGGGTAGGCGCGCCGCGCGGCGTCCAGGGCCAGCGCCGCGGCGGCCGTGCCCCCGGCATGCAGATGCAGCCGGGCGAGTTCGAGCCAGGTCCAGGCGGCCGCCTCGCCGCGCTGGCCGCTGCTGTTGGCCGCCTTGTCCAGGATTGCGATCGCGCCCTCCAGGTCGTTGTGCAGAAAGCGCAGGCGGGCCGTGCGTATCCAGGCCGGCACGCCGGGCTTCAGGTCGTTCAGGCGTTGGGCCACGGTCACCGCTTCTTCGTAGCGGCCCAGTTCGACCAGGGCATCGCACATCAGGGCGAGGCTGAGCGGGTCGCCGGCGACCAGCCGGTCGGCGCTGCGCGCGGCTTCGAGGGCGTCCGCAAAACGGTGATCGAGCATGCGCGCCCAGGCGAGCAGCGTCCAGGACAGCGCCTCGTTCGGGGCGCGCCCGACCTCGCTCTCGGCAATGGCCCGGGCGCGCTCGAATCGGGCGGCGTCCGGGCGCGTGCGCTGGGCCAGCAGATCGGCTTGCGCATCTTCCGGCGAACCCAGCGAACTTCCCGCCAGCGCCGGGCAGACGGTGAGCACGGCGAGCAGGCAGGCGATGGCGGCTGCCGTGACCCGGGTGCGACGGGGCATGCTCATGCAGACCGCTGTCTGCCCAGGCCTCGACGACCCACGCCCAGCAGGCCCAGACCGCCCAGCACCAGGGCCAGGCTGGCGGGCTCGGGCACGCTGTTCAGCGCAAACGACGCGCTGGCCAGGTTGAAGCCGCTGCCAGCCCGGTCTGCGGCGGCGGTGCTGACCAGGGTGAGGTCCAGCACCCCGGCCAGGCCGGGCAGGGTCATGAAGGTGGCCTGGATGAGCTCGGTGGCACTGAAACTGTCCTGGAACAGGTCGACGCCGTCCACCTGCAAGAGCACGAAGAGCTCCGCGCCCGCGCTGGCGCCGCCCAGGGCGTCGAGCAGGTCCTCGAACAGCACCTCCAGGGACAACCCCGTGCCGCCGGTGGTGAAGACGCCCAGGAAAGTGGTGGTCGCGGCGGCGCTGGCGCTGGCGCCGGTGCTCGCCGCCTCGCTGCTCGCGGCGAGCAGCAAGGCGTCGGCCACGGCGTGGGCGGCAGCCAGGTTGCCGCCGCCCGCATCGACGCTGGCCGAGCTGATAAGGGGCAGCGCAGCGAGGCCGGTGTCGTCGGCGTGGGCGTCCAGCGTGCCGTCCACGTCGGCCAGGGCCGTGGTGGTGTAGGTGCTGCTGGTGAATACGATGGGCAAGGCATGGACGCTGGCGGCAGCCAGGCCGAGCACCAGGGCGACGGCGATCTTGTGCATGAACATCTCCTCCTCGAGGCGTGGACGATGACCGGGATGGGGTCGCCGGGTCGCCCCGGCCACCTCCTCGTTCCGCGATGCCGCGTTCAGGGCGCGGGATCCTTGCGGTTCCTGGTGCCGGCGTGGGGTGTGCCGGAATAGGGGAAGACCTGGTGGTAGAGCTGGTCGTTGGCGTTGACGTTGTCGCCCACCACCGTGACCGTGCTGTAGCTCGGGCCGCTGGCGATCGCCGTCAGCGCGATGTCCACCACGTCGTCGCCCAGGCGCCTGCCGTTGGGCCAGCCACTGGACTTGACGCGTCCGCTGCTGTCGGTGGTGGTGTCGCCGCCGGCGAAACCAAAGCGGCTGAAGCCCGCCTGACCGGCCAGGCGCACCGGCGGGGTGGTGGTGTCCACCCGCAGCACCTCAGGAATGAACACGGCCTGCAGGTCGGCGCGTCCCGAAGCGACGAAACCGGTGCCGAAGACGAAGTTGATCAGGCCAGCCAACTCGGGATTGAGCGCGTAGGTGGCGAACTTCGCAGCATCCGTTTCGGGCGAACTGCGGTTGAAGTTGTCCTTGTCCTTGAGCGCGACCAGGCCTTCGTTGAACAGCGGATTGCCCATGCGGTTGACCTGCACCCAAGGCCCCGAGCTCACCGGCCCGCCCGTCTGGCGCAGCACGCGCACCGCCTGGCGGCTGACCGAGGCATACACGCCAACGCCCTGGGCGGCGCCCAGGGCCGGCAGGACATGGGCGAGGTCGGCGAAAGGCGCGGTGTAGGGGAACGATGGCAGGCCGGAGAGGGGGATCTGGATGGCGAAGGACAACACATTGAAGCCCTTGAATCCGTCCACGCCGCCGCCGTCCTGGCCCAGGCTGCCGCCCAGGATGCGGGGATGCAGCAGATCGAAGATGCCGGGGATGTCGGAGTAAAAGCCGTCGTCGCGCGAACCGGCAAACGTCGCTTCGCCCGAGGGCAGGCTGTGGACGGTCTGCCGCGTGTAGCTGTCCAGTTGGGCGAAGGTGGTCGCGCCGGAAACGGCCATGCCGGTGGCCGGGTCGTTGTAGGCCGGCGTGGTGCGCAATCCCACGTTGGGCGGCGGCGTCATCAGGCCGCTGCCGATCACGGTGGAGGCCCCGCCCACCACCTTGGTCACGGTGTAGGTCTGGGTGAAATTCTGCTGCGCATCGCCGACACTGGCGATCGAGCCCGCCGCCGTCCCCAGCCCGTAGGACAGGACGGTGTTGGGGTTTTTCAGGCCCGGCGCGGCCAGCGCATTGACGCTGGAAAAGCGGAAGTCGTAGCGCTGCTGGGTGACGCCGGTGGCGGGGTGGGTGATGTGGATGCTGTACAGCGCGTCGTCGGCGAAGCGGTCGTAGGTCACGCCGTCGCCGGGCTCCGAAAACGGCCGCACCTGGACGACGACGTTGAGCACCCTCTGGCTCGCGTTGTCGTACTTGCTGCCGATGAAGGCGTAGACGTCGGTGATGTTGGTTTGCGGATCCTGTTTGCTCAGCGGGGCGTCGCTGTGGCTGGCGCTCCAGGCCGGCTGTCCGGCCAGGGCCAGGCCCAGGCCAAGGGCTGCAAGTGCCGCCGGGCGGCGGGATGAACTGCGCATGTTGCTCTCCTCGATGGGTTGTGAAAGCCGGGGTTGGCCACCGACGGGTGTGCGTCATCGACGGCTTGCAACCCCATACGCACGGGGCAAGCGTTTGGATGCGGGTTTGGATGGGGGTTGGATGCGGCCGCTTCGGGCCGTGCCCCCGGAAACCGGAACCGCGTGGGCGAGCCTTGCCACCTCTCGAACAAACGTGGCTCCGCCGCTTTGCTCGAACCGCCACGGCGGGGGGCGGGTCGGCTCGGGCCGGCCCTGGGGGCGCTCAGGGCGCGAGGTTCTCGAGCCGTGGGTGCGGTCCGCGGCCGACTGGAATCATCTCCGCACGGGTGGCGCGTGCGGGGGCCATGGGCAGCCACGAGAGGCCCGCCAGGACACCGGGCACAGCGGGCACAACGCAAGATCCTGGCGCAGCGAACGTGTCACTGAACGGCAACACTGACTATGCTCAATGACGCCAGGGGGTGGGCACATGCCGGAGACGGTCGAAACACAACTCAAGAACTTGCGAGCATTCGCGACGCCGCGGAATCAGGCTCGTTCCCGCATGGGCTGCCTGGGCGTGATCGCCTTGGGGATCATCGGACTCCTGGCGGCATCGTTTTACATGGGCGTGTGGGTGCTCATCCCCTTCGTTCTGTTTCTGGTCATTCTGGGTCTCGGCATCAACCACAGCATCCGGCAGCTCGCCCCTCGACTGAGCGATGCCCACCTGGCGCTCGACCGCCATGAGGCTGTCCGGGACAGCCTGCGCATCGTGGTCGTTCAGGGCAGCGACTCCGACGAATACCATGCCGGGATGCTTGACCGGCAGGGCCGCGACTGGCGGTTCGAGTTCAATCCCGCCGGGTGGATTCCCAAAACGGGCGACTACCCCGCCGAGCTGCGCTTCGTGGACGGCGTGGAATGGCCGGTATTGATCGTCACCGAGGCCGGCATCCTCTATCCGAAATACGCGCCGACACGGGATAAGCTCGATTTTCCGGTGGCCGAGGAGTCGGGCCCATCCCGGCCGCTGCCCTACTATCTGGGCGGCGCGATCAGCCTGTTGCTGGCGGGGCTCATCCTGGCGGGCGTCTGGGGGACCTATCTGAATGACAGCAGGATTGAGAGGGAGGCGGTAACGGTGGACGCCGTCGTCGTCCGGGCCGGGTTTCTGGTGGCAAAGCCCGGCGAAACCCATGGCCTGATCTATCGTTTCAACCTACCGGACGGCCGTGCGATGGAGCGGCGTTGGAGCGAGGACGACGATCGCTGGCGCGGCTACCGGGCCGGGGACCGCATCCGCATCCATTACGACCCGAACGACCCCAACCGCAACTTCCCGGATGGCGAGGGCGTCACTTCCCTGGGCATGACGCTGTTCATCTCTGCCTTCGGCCTGGCGTTCCTGTTCCTGGCCGGCACACTGATGCTGGGCGGCTACCGCCTCCAGGTTGCCGCCAGGCGCGCATAGATAGCGGCGTCCCGCAAGTGGTCGGAGCGTCTCGCAGGCCTCGTCCTGCCGACCACGCCTTGGTCATCTGACCTGGGCAATCTGACCCACATGGTCGCTCAGCCCCCGCACCTCACTCCACCGTGACCGATTTGGCCAGGTTGCGTGGCTTGTCCACGTCGGTGCCACGCGCGCAGGCCGTGTGGTAGGCCAGCAGCTGCAGCGGCACCACGTGCAGGATGGGGCTGAGCGCGCCGTAGTGTTCGGGCAGGCGGATGACGTGCACACCGGGGCTGTTCTCGATGTGCGTGTCGGCGTCGGCGAAGACGTAAAGGTGGCCGCCACGGGCGCGCACTTCCTGCAGGTTGCTCTTGAGCTTCTCCAGCAGGTCGTCGGCGGGGGCCACGGTGACCACAGGCATCTCGGCGTCGACCAGGGCCAGCGGGCCGTGCTTGAGCTCGCCGGCGGGGTAGGCCTCGGCGTGGATGTAGCTGATCTCCTTGAGCTTGAGCGCACCTTCCATGGCGATCGGGTAGTGCCGCCCGCGGCCCAGGAACAGGGCATGCTGGCGCGGCGCGAAGGCCTCGGCCCAGCCGATGATCTGCGGCTCCAGCGCGAGCACCGCCTGCAATGCCACGGGCAGGTGGCGCAGGTTGCGCAGCGCGGCCTCTTCGCCCTGCATCGGCAGCTTGCCGCGGCGCTTGGCCAGCACCAGGGTGAGCAGGAACAGGGCCACGAGCTGCGTGGTGAAGGCCTTGGTGCTGGCCACGCCGATCTCCACCCCGGCGCGCGTGATGTAGGCGAGCTTGCATTCACGCACCATGGCGCTGGTGGCGACGTTGCAGATGGTCAGCGTGCGCTCCATGCCCAGTCTGCGCGCGTGCTTCAGCGCGGCCAGGGTGTCGGCGGTCTCGCCGCTCTGGCTGATGGTCACGACCAGCGTGCTCGGTGCCGGCACGCTCTCGCGGTAGCGGTATTCGCTGGCGATCTCCACGCTGCAGGGCACGCCGGCGATGGCCTCGAGCCAGTAGCGCGCCGTGCTGCCGGCGTAGTAGCTCGTGCCGCAGGCCAGGATGAGCACGCGGTCCACGCCGTCGAACACCGCCGGGGCCAGCTCGCCGAAGAGCGTGGCGTCCAGGCCGTTCACGCCTTCGAGCGTGTCGGCCACCGCGCGCGGCTGCTCGAAGATCTCCTTTTGCATGTAGTGCCGGTACGGGCCCAGTTCCACCGCACCGCTGTGCGCGTGCACCGTGCGCACCACGCGCTGCACCGGCAGGTAGCGCCCGCCCACACCCTCGGGCGCGGTGACCCAGCTCTTGCCGAGCTGGATGTCGACGACGTCGCCCTCTTCCAGGTAGACGATCTGGTCGGTGACCCCGGCCAGCGCCATGGCATCGGAGGCGATGAAGTGCTCGCCCGAGCCCACCACGCCCACGCCCAGCACCAGCGGCGAACCCTTGCGCGCGCCGACCACGCGCGCCGGCTCGTCGCGGCAGAACACGGCGATGGCGTAGGCCCCGCGCAGGCGCGGCAGGGCCTGCTGCACGGCGTCGAGCAGGTCGCCGTCGTACAGGCTGTGGACGAGGTGGGCGATGACCTCGGTGTCGGTCTGGCTGGCAAAGACGTAGCCGCGCTGCTCCAGGTCGACGCGCAGCTCGTCGTGGTTCTCGATGATGCCGTTGTGCACCAGGGCGATGCGGGCTCGGGAGGTGTCTTCAGCCGCGGCATCCAGGTCGCTGAAGCCGGTGTGCGCGGCGTCGATGCCGGGGCCGGCCGAGAAGTGCGGGTGGGCGTTGTGCACGGCCGGCGCGCCGTGGGTGGCCCAGCGCGTATGGGCGATGCCCGTGCCCGCATGGATGCCCTCTGCGGCGACGTTGGCCTCGAGCTCGGCCACGCGCGAGGTGCTGCGCGCGCGGCGCAACTCGCCCGCCTGGTGCACGGCCACGCCGCAGGAGTCGTAGCCGCGGTACTCCAGGCGCTTGAGCCCTTCGAGGAGGATGGGAACGATGTTGCGCGTGCTGACGGCGCCGACGATGCCACACATGATTCACTCACCCCGTGCAATGCGGTGGCGGATGCTATGTCCAACTCAGTGGCGTTTTCATTCATATTTCAATGTGCTGTGAGCTAAATCACCATCTGACTGCGCACATGAAATATTCAGTCTCTCGGAATGACGTTGTAGCCCTATTATTTCTCCATGAAATTCGACACCACCGACCTCCGGATACTCGAACTCCTGCAGACCGACGCCTCCGTGTCCAACCAGGAGCTCGCAGCGCGCACACACACCTCGCCGGCCACGGCGCTGCGCCGTGTGCGCCGCTTGCTCGACGAAGGGGTCATCGAGCGCCGCGTCGCCCTGCTCGACCCGCACGCGCTGCCGGCAGGCCTCACCGCCCTGGTGGAGATCACGCTCGACCGCCAGGGCGCCGAGCATCTGCAGGCCTTCGAGCAGCGCGCCGTGGCCGAGCCCGCGGTGCAGCAGTGCTGGCGCGTCTCGCCCGGTCCGGACTTCGTGCTCGTGGTGCATTGCCCGGGCATGGCGGCATATGCAGCGCTGGTGCAGCGCCTGTTCACGCAGGACGCCAACGTGCGCAACGTGAAGGCCTTCTTCAGCGTGAAGCGCGCCAAGTTCGACCCGCGGCTGGACCTGGCTGCTCATGAGGAAACGCACGGCCGCTCCGAAGTTTCCTCATCCCCCTCGGGGGGCCTGACGCGCAGCGGCAGGTCTGGGGGCACTCATGAGGAAACGCACGGCCGCTCCGAAGTTTCCTCATCCCCCTCGGGGGGCCT
>DYOR01000018.1:7457-39529 GCA_020720385.1 Rubrivivax sp. | reverse complement strand
TCGCCGCCGACCCCGCAACGCCGCAGCCCGACCGCGAGGCCTGGGTGCGCGTGAGCGACGATGCACCGCTGGGCGAGGTCGCGGCGCGCGCGGCGAAGAAGATCGCCCGGCGTGCCGCGGTGCGCCACGCGCGGCTCAGCGCCACCTCGGTGACGCCGGGTTCGGCGGCCGAGCCGCCGAAGATGCTCGTGCTCGACGCCGACGGCGCGGCACGCACGCTGCTGTGCGAGTTGCTGCGCAACTTCGGTTTCGACGTCTTTCCGGTGCCCGACACGTCACGCGCCTGTGCCCTCGTCGGCACGCGGCCGTTTGCCGCGGTCTTCGTCGACATCGCCCTGGATGCGGCCGACGAGGGCGCGGGCATCGAGCTGTGCCGCCAGGTGCGCCAGGACGGAGTGAGCCGCGGCGGCGATGGCGCCTTGCTGGTGCTGGTGGCGTCACGCCTGAGCCCGGTCGATCGCGTGCGCGCCGATCTCGCCGGTTGCGCCGAGGCGATCCTCAAGCCGGTGACCCGCGGCAGCGTCGCCCGCGTGCTCGACACCCACGGCATCGCCCTGCCCGCCGACGCGCGCCACGCCTGAGCGCGGCGAACGCCTACGCCGCCGGCGGCAAGCCCACGGCGTCGAACACGCCTTCGAAGAGCGCCGAGCTGAGGTAGCGCTCGCCGGAGTCGGGCAGCACCACGACGATGGTCTTGCCCGCGCTCTCGGGCTGGTGCGCCCAGCGCAGCGCCGCGGCCACGGCGGCACCGCAGGAGATGCCCGAGAGGATGCCCTCCTCGCGCGCCAGGCGGCGCGCCATGCCGAGCGCCTCCTCGTTGCTCACCTGCTCGATGGCGTCGACCAGCGCCAGCTCGAGCACCTCGGGCACGAAGTTCGCGCCCAGGCCCTGGATCTTGTGCGGCCCCGGGGTGATAGCCTCGCCGCGGCGCGTCTGCGTGAGGATGGGGCTGGCACTGGGCTCCACCGCCACCGAGATCACGGCCTTGCCGCGGGTCTTCTTCAGGTAGCGCGAGACGCCGGTGATGGTGCCGCCGGTGCCCACGCCGGCGACGAAGATGTCCACCGCACCCGCGGTGTCGTCCCAGATCTCGGGGCCGGTGGTGGCCTCGTGGATGGCCGGGTTGGCCGGGTTCTTGAACTGCTGCAGCAGCACGTAGCGGGCGGGGTCGCTGGCGGCGATCTCCTCGGCCTTGGCCACCGCGCCGTTCATGCCCTTGGGGCCTTCGGTGAGGACCAGCCTGGCCCCGTAGGCGAGCAGCAGCTTGCGCCGCTCCACGCTCATCGTCTCGGGCATGGTGAGCGTGATCGGGATGCCGCGCGCCGCGGCGACGAAGGCCAGCGCGATGCCCGTGTTGCCGCTGGTGGGCTCGACGATTTCCTTGCCCGGGCCGAGCAGGCCGCGCTTCTCGGCGTCCCAGATCATCGCCGCGCCGATGCGGCACTTCACCGAGTAAGCCGGGTTGCGACCCTCGATCTTGGCCAGCACGGTGGCCCGCGCGCCGTCGGTGACGCGGTTCAAGCGCACCAGCGGCGTGCGGCCGATGGACAGGGAGTTGTCGGCGTAGACAGCGGTCATGGCGGATCTCCAGGCGCTTGGGGGTCGCGCCCGGCATCATGCGCGCATTGGCGCGCATTGGCGCGCGCAGGCTCGGGTGCGCCGCTCGCCGCCCGCGCGCCGCTGCGGTCAATAGTCAATAGCGCCCGGTGATCCCCGCCACGCGCAGGTAGACGTTGGCCACCCAGGCGACGAAGCCACGGTGCAGCCAGCGCCGCCAGCCCGTGCTGGCGGGCTCGCGCGAGACCTCGGCCGATGCGGCCAGGGCCTGCTCGAAGCGCGCGGCCAGTTCGGCGGCGAACTCGGTGTCGCGCACGACGACGTTGGCCTCCAGGTTGAGCAACAGCGACAGCGGGTCGATGTTCGAGCTGCCGACGGTGGCCCAGTCGTCGTCGATGATGGCGACCTTGGCATGCAGGAAGGCCGGCGTGTACTCGAAGATGCGCACGCCGTGCGCGCGCAGCTCGTCGTAGAGCGCGTGGGCGGCCATGGCGGCGATGCGGTAGTCGATCTTGCCCTGCAACAGCAGGCGCACGCGCACGCCGCGCTGCGCCGCCGAGCGCAGCGCGCGGCGAAATCCGCGGCCGGGATAGAAGTACGGCACGGCCAGGTCGACGCGGCTGCGCGCATGGCGGATGGCCTGGACGTAGCTGCGCTCGATGGCGCGGCGCTGGCGCAGGTTGTCGCGCACGAGGAAAGCGGCGCGCACAGGCTCCACGGGCCCTTCGTCGACGAGCCGGTTGACGCCGCGCATGCGCCGCACCAGTTCCAGCGCCTCGCTCACCGGCGCCACGCTGCGCACCAGCCCGCGCACTTCATCGCGCCAGCCGTGCCAGAGGTGGGTGCGCACCCACATGGCGCGGGCCGTGGCGTGCACCGCCGTGGCCAGCGGACCGTGCACCTGCACCGCGAAGTCCAGCCGGGGTGAGTCCATCCAGCCGTGGTGGATGTCGTGGCGGTCGTCGATGACGTTGATGCCGCCGACGAAGGCCACGCGCTCGTCGCACACGCACAGCTTCTGGTGCAGGCGGCGCAGCTGGCCGGGCTGCAGCCAGGAGTACCAGCGGTCGAGCGGGCGGAAAACCTCCAGGCGCACCGCGCTGCCCTCGAAGAGCGCGCGCACGCGGCCGATGGTGGCGATGGAGCCAAAGCCGTCGACCACCACCTGCACGGCCACGCCGCGCGCCGCGGCGCGCTTGAGCGACTCGGCGATGCGCGTGCCCGCGGCGTCGTCGTGGAAGATGTAGGTCGCCAGCCAGACTTCCGTCAGCGCGGCGTCGATGGCCTGCTCCATGCGCGGGAAGAGGTCGTCGCCCCCTTGCAGCAACTCGACCCGGTTGCCGCCCACGAAGCGCGGTGCCGGCACCGACGACCAGGCGCTCAGCGCGGACAGGTCCAGGCTCATCTGAGTGGCGCGCGGCCGCCCGAAGTCACGGCATGTACGAGGTTCATTCCCATGCCGGCTCGAGTTCCGCCACCAGCGGCAGGTGATCGGACATGCGCGCCCAGCTCAGCCCGCGCGGCACCATGGTCGAGTGGCAATGCAGGCCGCGCAGGTAGAAGCGGTCCAGCGCGAACACCGGCGCCAGCGAGGGGAAGGTGACGCGCGCGGCGCGGCCGGCATCGGGCGCCGCCGCGCGCGCCAGGCCGAGCTCGCGCATCGGTTCGTCCAGCCGCTCGCCCCAGTCGTTGAAGTCCCCCGCCACGACGAGCATCTCGCCGCCGGGCACTTCCGCCTGGATGAAGTCCGCCAGCCTTTGCACCTGGCGCACGCGGCTGCGGTGCGCCAGGCCGAAGTGCACCACCACGGCATGCACCGTGTCGCCGTTCCAGACCACGGGCACGTGAAGCAGGCCGCGCTGCTCGAAGCGGTGGTCGCTCACGTCGTGGTGGCCGACGTCGCCCATGGGCCAGCGCGAGAGCAGCGCGTTGCCGTGTTCGCCGAAGCGCGTCACCGCGTTGGTGCGGTAGGCCACCTCGTAGCCGCCGGGGGCAAGGAACTCGGCCTGCCCCTGCGCCGGCCAGCCGAAGGAGGTGCGATCGAAGCGCCGCGCCTCGCGCGTGTGGAACAGGCGCACTTCCTGCAGGAACACGAGGTCGGCGTCGAGGGCTTCCACCGCCAGGCCGAGGTTGTGGATCTCCAGGCGCTTGCGCGGGCCCAGGCCGCGCACGCCCTTGTGGATGTTGTAGGTGGCCACGCGCAGCGTGCCGATGCCGGTGTAGGGCGGCAACAGCGTCGACTGGCGCGGGTTGAGGCGGTTCATGGCAGGCGCTGCGGGAGCTGCAGGATGGCCTCGGCGTTGCTCGGCGAGAAGCAGCGGTCGGCCGCCTCGCGCCAGGGCAGCCACTGCCAGGCGCGGTGCTCGCGCGGGCTGAGCGTGACGGCGGTGCCCGCCGGCACGGTGAGCCCGAACACATGCTCGGTGTTGTGCGTCACCCCCGGGCCGTAGCGCGGGCGCCAGTTGGGGTAGATCTCGTAGCGGTTGCGCAGCGCCCAGTCGCGCAGCACGCCGCGCACGAGGTCGACATCGATGCCGGTTTCCTCGAGCACCTCGCGCCGCGCCGTGTGCGGCGGCGCCTCGCCGGCGTGGTCGAGCGAGCCGGTGACGCTCTGCCAGAAGCCCGGGTGGTCGGCGCGCTCGATGAGCAGCACCTCGAGCGCCGGCGTGTGGATCACCACGAGCACCGATTCGGGGATCTTGAACCGGCGCCTGGCGTTCACGGCGGGGCGCCGCCGATCAAGCCGCCGGCGTCGGGTTGCGCAGGCGGATGTGCAGTTCGCGCAACTGGTCCTCGTCGACCAGGCTGGGCGCGCCGGTGAGCAGGCATTGCGCGCGCTGCGTCTTGGGGAAGGCGATGACGTCGCGGATGCTCTCCGCACCGGTCATCAGCGTGGCGATGCGGTCCAGGCCGAAGGCCAGGCCGCCGTGCGGCGGCGCGCCGTACTGCAGCGCGTCGAGCAGGAAGCCGAACTTCACGCGCTGGTCCTCGGGCGAGATGTTGAGCGCCTCGAAGACCTTGGCCTGCACCTCGGCGCGGTGGATACGCACCGAGCCGCCGCCCACCTCCCAGCCGTTGAGCACCATGTCGTAGGCCTTGGCGATGCAGGCACCGGGGTCGGTCTTCATGAGCTCCTCGTGGCCGTCCTTGGGCGCGGTGAACGGGTGGTGCACCGCGTTCCAGCGCCGCGCTTCCTCGTCGTACTCGAACATCGGGAAGTCCACCACCCACAGCGGCGCCCAGCGGTCCTCGAACAGGCCGTGGCTGCGCCCGAACTCGCCCAGCCCCACCTTCAGGCGCAGCGCACCCAGGGCGTCGTTGACCACCTTGGCCTTGTCCGCGCCGAAGAAGATCACGTCGCCATTGCACGCGCCGGTGCGCTCGACGATCGCCGCCAGTGCGGCATCGTGCAGGTTCTTCACCACCGGGCTTTGCAGCCCCTCGCGGCCCTTGGCGGCGTCGTTGACCTTGATCCAGGCCAGGCCCTTGGCGCCGTAGATCTTCACGAATTCGCCGTAGGCGTCGATCTCGCCGCGGCTCATTTCGCCGCCGCCGGGCACCCTCAGCGCCGCCACGCGCCCGCCCGGCGTGGTCGCCGGCGCGGAGAAGACCTTGAAGTCCACGTCGCGCATCACGTCGGTGAGCTCGGTGAACTCGAGCTTCACGCGCAGGTCGGGCTTGTCCGAGCCGTAGCGGTGCATCGCCTCGGTGTAGGTGAGCTCGGCGTAGGTCGGCAGCTCGATGCCCATGGTCTTGCGAAAGACGCTGCGGATCATGGCTTCGGTGATGGCACGGATCTCCGACTCGACCAGGAACGAGGTCTCGATGTCGATCTGCGTGAACTCGGGCTGGCGGTCGGCGCGCAGGTCCTCGTCGCGGAAGCACTTGGTGATCTGGTAGTAGCGGTCGAAACCCGCCACCATGAGCAGCTGCTTGAAGAGCTGCGGGCTCTGCGGCAGGGCGAAGAAGTGGCCGTCGTGCACGCGGCTGGGCACGAGGTAGTCGCGCGCGCCCTCGGGCGTGCTCTTGGTGAGCATCGGCGTCTCGATGTCGATGAAGCCCTGCTCGTCGAGGAACTTGCGCACCTCCATGGCCACGCGGTAGCGCAGGATCAGGTTCTTCTGCATCGGCGGCCGGCGCAGGTCGAGCACGCGGTGCGTCAGGCGCACCGTCTCGCTGAGGTTCTCGTCGTCGAGGTGGAAGGGCGGCGTGACGCTGGCGTTGAGCACTTCCAGCTCGTGGCACAGCACCTCGATGCGGCCGCTGGTCAGCGTCGTGTTCTCGGTGCCGGCGGGCCGCGCGCGCACACGGCCCACGACCTTCAGGCAGAACTCGTTGCGCACGTCCTCGGCGACCTTGAAGGTCTGGGCGCGGTCGGGGTCGCAGACGATCTGCACCAGCCCCTCGCGGTCGCGCAGGTCGATGAAGATCACGCCGCCGTGGTCGCGGCGGCGGTGGGCCCAGCCCATCAAGGTGACGGTCTGGTCCATCAGCTTCTCGCTGACCAGGCCACAGTAGGTGGTTCTCATTGCTTCACTCCAGAACGGATGCGTCGGTAAAGGGGCGCGGTAGACGGGCGTGGTAAAGGGGGGCGCGGTGGTTTGCGTGGGTTACGGCGCTGGCGGGGGTCCTGCGGCGCGGGCCACCGGGCGCGCCGGGGCGGGCCGGCTGCCGGGCCGGTCCAGCCGGCTCAATTTCGCACCGGCGGCGTGGCGATGAGCTCGTCGGGGCTGCCCGGCACCACCACGCCCATCGAGATGACGTACTTCAGGGCCGCGTCCACGCTCATCTTCAAGGGCACGACGTCGGCGCGCGGCATGATGAGGAAGAAACCCGAAGTCGGATTGGGCGTGGTCGGCACGTAGACGCTGACATGCTCGCCCACCAGATGCCGCGCCACCTCGCCACCGGGCCGACCGGTGACGAAGGCGATGGTCCAGCTGCCCTGGCGCGGGTACTGCACCAGCACGGCCTCGCGAAAGGCATTGCCGCTGCTCGAGAAGAGCGTGTCGGAGACCTGCTTGACCGAGCTGTAGATGCTCTTGACGATGGGGATCTTGCCCAGCATCGCGTCCCACTGGCGCAGCCACCACTGGCCGACGATGTTGGCGGCAAACATGCCGGTGAACAGCAGCAGGGCCACCATCACCAGCACGCCCATGCCGGGCACGTGGCGCAGCCGCTCCAGTCCGGCGCGCGCGGATTCGGGCAGCACCGCCTGGGTGGCCGAGAGCAGCGCCTCGAAGACGCCGTCGAGCGAGCCCAGCAGCCACGACAGCACCCAGATGGTGATGGCCAGCGGGAGCCATACCAGCAGGCCGGCGACGAGATATTTCTTCACGCGAGCAGCGTCGGCGCAGGGGGTCAGGCGCTGCCGGAGCCCGGCGCTGCGCTGGCCGGGGCCGTGGCGGGCGCGGCCTTCGTCTCGACCTTGGCCGCAGGTGCGGCGCTGGCCGCCTCGGCCGGCTTGGCCTCGGCCTTCGCCGTATCGGCGCTGCCCTTGGCCTCGGCCTCCTTGGCCGCGCCGGCGCTGCCGCCGCGGAAGTCGGTGACGTACCAGCCCGAGCCCTTGAGCTGGAAGCCCGCGGCGGTGACTTGCTTTTCGAAGCGCGCGGCACCGCAGGCCGGGCACAGGTTCAACACCGTGTCCGACATCTTCTGCAGCACGTCCTGCGCGTGGCCGCAGGCGGCACAGCGATAGGCGTAAATGGGCATGGCTGGGAGGGGTTTCGCTGAAGGCTGCCGCACCCGCTCGCGAGGCCGCAGCTAAACCATTGATTCAAAACGTGAAATTATAGGCTGCCGAGCACCGCCACGCGCAGCGCTGGTGGCTCAATGCAGCCAGCGCAGCACGAGCGTGGTGAGCAGCAGCCCGCCGACGAAGCCCGCCGCGGCCCACAGCAGCGCCTGCAGCAGCCGGTTGGTGCGCCGCTGCTCGGCCAGCAGCGCCAGCAGCGCCGCACTTTCCCCGGGCTGAGCCCGGCGCTGCAGCGCCTGGTGCAGCAGCCGCGGCAGCTCGGGGAAGATCTGCGCGTAGCGCGGCGCCTCGTGGCCCAGGCGATCGAGCACGCCGCGCCAGCCGATCTGCTCGTTCATCCAGCGTTCGAGGAAGGGCTTGCCGGTGCTCCACAGGTCGAGCTCGGGGTCGAGCTGGCGGCCCAGGCCTTCGATGTTGAGCAGCGTCTTTTGCAGCAGCACGAGTTGCGGCTGGATCTGCACGTTGAAGCGCCTCGAGGCCTGGAACAGGCGCATCAGCACCTGGCCCAGCGAGATGTCCTTGAGCGGCCGGTCGACCTGCGGCTCGAGCACCGCACGCACCGCCGCCTCGAGCGCGTCCACGCGCGTGTCCGCCGGCACCCAGCCGCTCTCGATGTGCAGCTCGGCGACGCGTTTGTAGTCGCGCCGGAAGAAGGCGATCATGTTGTGCGCGAGGTAGGCCTTGTCGCTGTCGGTGAGGGTGCCGACGATGCCGAAATCGAGCGAGACATAGCGGCCGAAGGTGGCCGGGGCGATCGACACCTGGATGTTGCCCGGGTGCATGTCGGCGTGGAAGAAACCGTCGCGGAAGACCTGGGTGAAGAAGATCGTCACCCCGTCGCGCGCCAGCTTCTTGAAGTCCACCCCGGCGGCGCGGATGCGCTCGATCTGGCTGATCGGCACACCGTGCATGCGCTCCATGACGATGACGTTGGCGGTGCACAGCTCCCACACCATCTCGGGCACCAGGACCAGGCCGAGGTCCTGCATGTTGCGCCGCAGCTGCGCGGCGTTGGCCGCCTCGCGCACGAGGTCGAGTTCGTCGTGCAGGTAGTGGTCGAACTCGGCCACCACCTCGCGCGGCCGCAGCCGCCGGCCGTCGGCCGAGAGGCGCTCGACCCAGCGCGCCAGGGTGTGCAGCAGGTTCAGGTCCTGGTCGATGGCCGCGAGCATGCCCGGGCGCAGCACCTTCACCGCCACCTCGCGCCCGCCCTCGAGCACCGCGAAATGCACCTGGGCGATGGAGGCGCTGGCCACGGGCTCGGCGTCGAAGCTCTGGAAGATCTCCTCCAGGGTGCGGCCGAAGGCCTTCTCCACCAGCGCACGCGCCTGCGCGGCGGGGAAGGGCGGCACGCGATCCTGCAGCCGGGCGAGTTCGTCGGCCACATCCAGCGGCATCAGGTCGCGACGCGTGGACAGCACCTGGCCGAACTTGACGAAGATCGGGCCCAGGCGCTCCAGCCCCTGGCGCAGGCGCACGCCGCGCGGCGTGTCCAGGCGTCGGCCGATGCGCACCAGGCGCACCAGCCCGCGCACCCAGCGCTGCGGGAAGGCCGACAGGGCGACCTCGTCCAGCCCGAAGCGCAGGACGGTGACGACGATGAAGACGAGGCGGAGAAAGTGCCTCAAGCCGCAGACTCCGGGGCCGCAGCTCGGCCCGCGCGCACCGGCGCAGCCGGGTTGCTGCGGCAGGGCGTCATGGGCGGCCGGAGCGCATCCGCTCGGCCAGCCCGCTGGCCCCCTCGCTGGCCAGCCTGAGCGCGCTGCGCAAGGCGCGCGCCAAAGCCGAACCGAGGCGGTGCAACTGGTGCGCCACGAGCGGGCCGAAGAGGCGCTCGAGATCCGCCTCCACGTCCCAGCGCAGGTTGTGCAGCAGCCAGTTCACGTCGCCGGCGAGTTGCGCGTCGCCCTCGATCTGCACCGCCGGGGCATCGCCGGCCAGGGTGCGTGCCACGAGCAATGCCGGGTTGGAGGCATCCAGGCGCACGCCCAGGTCGGGCACACCGGCGGGATCCTCGTCGCACCACTCCAGCAGGCCGGCAGGGGTGATGCGCCAGCGCAGGTCGGGCGGTGCGGGCAGCAGGCGCGGCCAGCCGTCCAGGCTCAGCGCGAGGCTGCGGCCGGCATGGGGTCGCAGGCGCACGGTGGCCACGGCTTCGGCGCCGAGCACGTGGTTGATGACCAGCGTCAGGCGTTGTGCGACGGCCGGGGCGAGCAGGTTATGCAGACTGTGGAGCATTGCGCGATTGTAGGCAGCCGACCGCCAGCCACGTCCGCACCGCCACGGCGGCCGCGCCGCCGATCTGGGCGAGAATTCCCGCCTTGCCGGGCGCCCGACCCCGCGCCGACGGCATGGTCCGTTCGGCCTATCCCCGCGGCAAGGCCTCGCATGCAGGGCGCTCATACTCCTTCCCCATGAAACCCACCATCCTCCTCACCGGCGCCACCGGCTACATCGCTTCGCACACCTGGCTGGCGCTGCAGGAGGCGGGCTTCGAGGTGGTCGGGATCGACGATTTCTCCAACAGCTCGCCCGAAGTGCTCAACCGCCTGCGCGAGCTCGGCGGCCGCGAGCCGGTGTTCGAACGCGCCAACGTCTGCGATGCCACGGCACTGGACGGCATCTTCCAGCGCCACCGCATCGTCGCCGCGGTGCACTTCGCGGCCTTCAAGGCGGTGGGCGAATCGGCCGCCAGGCCGCTGGCCTATTACGCCAACAACATCGGCGGTCTGCTTGGCGTCTGCGCAGCGATGCAGCGCCATGGCGTGAAGCGTCTTGTCTTCAGCTCCAGCGCCACCGTCTATGGCGAGCCCGAGCGCCTGCCCATCGTCGAGGCCTCGCCGCTGTCGGCCACCAACCCCTACGGCCAGACCAAGCTCATGAGCGAGCAGATCCTGCGTGATCTGGGCGCGGCGGACTCGGGCTGGCGCAGCGCCTGCCTGCGCTACTTCAACCCGGTGGGCGCGCATGAAAGCGGGCGCATCGGCGAAGACCCGCGCGGGGTACCCAACAACCTCATGCCCTACGTGGCCCAGGTGGCGGTGGAGCGGCTGGCGTGCCTGTCGGTGTTCGGCAACGACTACCCCACCCCCGATGGCACCGGCGTGCGCGACTACATCCACGTCGTCGACCTGGCCCAGGGCCACGTGGCGGCGCTGCGCCGGCTCCTCGAACACAACGGCTCGTTCACCGTCAACCTGGGCACGGGCCGAGGCCACAGCGTGCTCGAGGTGGTGGCCGCCTATGCCCGGGCCAGCGGCCGCGAGATCCCTTACGAGATCAAGCCCCGCCGCCCCGGCGACGTGGCCGCATGCTGGGCCGACCCCGGCCTGGCGCACGAGTTGCTGGGCTGGAGCGCCCAGCTCGACCTGGCCCGCATGTGCGAGGACAGCTGGCGCTGGCAAGCCATGAACCCGAAGGGATTCGACGCATGAACAAGGTCCCCGTGCAGCCGGTGATCATGGCGGGCGGCTCGGGCACGCGCCTGTGGCCGCTGTCGCGCTCCGGCTTCCCCAAGCAGTTCCTCGTGCTCTCGGGCGCCACCAGCCTGTTCCAGCAGGCGGCGCAGCGCCTGCTGGGGCTGGCCGACGGGCGCACCGAGGTGGCCGCGCCCGTCGTCGTGGGCAACGAGGAACACCGCTTCCTCGTCCTCGACCAGTTGCGCGAGATCGGCGTGGAGCCCGGTGCCGTGGTGCTCGAGCCGATGGGCCGCAACACCGCCCCCGCCGTGACCCTGGCCGCGCTGCAGGCGCTCGAAGGCGGTGGCGATGCGGTGCTCGTGGTCACCCCGGCCGACCAGACGGTGACCGACGCGGTCGCGTTCACCCAGGCCTTGCGCGGCGCCGTGGGCATGGCCGCCGATGGCGCCATCGCCATCCTCGGCATCGCCCCGGACCGGCCGGAGACGGGCTACGGCTACATCCGCGCCCAGGGCGCGCGCGTGCTCGAGTTCGTCGAGAAGCCCGACCTGGCCACGGCCGAGAACTACCTCGCCGAAGGGGGCTACTTCTGGAACGCCGGCATGTTCGTGCTGCGCGCCTCGGTGTGGATGGCCGCGCTCGAGCGCTTCCGCCCGGACATCGCCTCGGCCTGCCGTGCCGCCTGGGCCGCGCGCAGCACCGATGCCAAGTTCGTGCGCCCGGGCCGGGACGAGTTCGCGGCCGTGCCCGCCGAGTCCGTGGACTACGCGGTGATGGAGAAGTGCCCCGGCGCGCTGGACATCCGCATGCAGCCGCTGGCTGCGGGCTGGAACGACCTGGGCGCCTGGGAGGCCGTGTGGCAGGTGGCGGTCAAGGACGCGCAAGGCAACGCCAGCGTCGGCGACGCCATCGTCAGCGACAGCCGCAACACCCTGGTGCACGCCACCAGCCGCCTGGTGAGCGTGGTCGGCGTGCACGACGTGGTGGTGGTGGAAACGCCCGACGCCGTGCTCGTGGCCAGCCGCGAGAAGAGCCAGGACGTGAAGAA
This sequence comes from Rubrivivax sp., assembly GCA_020720385.1. Classification (GTDB taxonomy): domain Bacteria; phylum Pseudomonadota; class Gammaproteobacteria; order Burkholderiales; family Burkholderiaceae_C; genus Rubrivivax. The sequence continues at coordinate 27,747 of DYOR01000018.1, read as the reverse complement.
CATCGTCACCCGGCTCGGCCGCGAACAGCGCGGCGAGCAAGCCCTGCACCGCAAGGTGCACCGGCCCTGGGGCTGGTACGACGGCATCGACCACGGGCCGCGCCACCAGGTCAAGCGCATCATGGTCAAGCCCGGCGCGTGCTTGAGCCTGCAGATGCACCACCACCGCGCCGAGCACTGGATCGTGGTCAGCGGCACCGCCGAGGTCACGGTGGGCGACAAGGCCATCCTGCTGAGCGAGAACCAGAGCACCTACATCCCACTGGGCCAGACGCACCGCCTGGCCAACCCGGGCAAGGTGGCGCTGGAGATCATCGAGGTGCAGTCCGGCAGCTACCTCGGCGAGGACGACATCGTGCGCTTCGAAGACACCTACGGGAGAACGTGAGGTGACCATCCTCGTCACCGGCGGGGCCGGATTCATCGGCAGCAACTTCGTGCTCGACTGGCTGGCGGGCTGCGATGAGGCCGTCGTCAACCTCGACGCCCTGACCTACGCCGGCAACCTGCGCAACCTGGCCAGCCTGCAGGGCGACGCGCGACACCGCTTCGTGCAGGGCCACATCGGTGACCGGGCCCTGGTGGACAGCCTGCTCGCCCGCCACCAGCCGCGAGCCATCGTGCACTTCGCCGCCGAAAGCCACGTCGACCGCAGCATCCATGGCCCGGGCGAGTTCATGAAGACCAACGTCGAGGGCAGCTTCACCTTGCTGGAGGCGGCGCGCGCCCATTGGGGTTCGCTCGACGACGCGGCCAAGGCCGCGTTCCGCTTTCACCATGTCAGCACCGACGAGGTCTACGGCAGCCTGGCTGCCGATGCGCCGGCCTTCACCGAGACGCATCCCTACCATCCCAACAGCCCGTATTCGGCGAGCAAGGCGGCCAGCGACCACCTCGTGCGCGCCTGGCACCACACCTACGGCCTGCCCGTGCTCACCACCCACTGCAGCAACAACTACGGGCCTTTCCACTTCCCCGAGAAGCTCATCCCGCTGATCATCGTCAACGCCCTGGCGGGCAAGCCGCTGCCCCTCTACGGCGATGGCCTGCAGGTGCGCGACTGGCTCTTTGTGGCCGACCACTGCAGCGCCATCCGCGAAGTGCTCGCGCGCGGTCGCGTCGGCGAGACCTACAACGTCGGCGGCTGGAACGAGAAGACGAACAAGGAGATCGTGCACGCGGTGTGTGCCTTGCTCGACGAGTTGCGGCCGAGCGCGGCCGGGCCCTACGCCAGGCTGATCACGCATGTAAAGGACCGGCCGGGTCACGACCGGCGCTACGCCATCGACGCGCGCAAGATCGAAGGCGAGCTCGGCTGGCGGCCGGCCGAGACCTTCGACACGGGCATCCGCAAGACGGTGCAGTGGTACCTGGAGCACGCCGACTGGGTCGCCGACGTGCAAAGCGGCGGCTACCGCGAGTGGGTGAACAGGCAATACGGCGCATGAAGATCCTGCTGTTGGGCAAGAACGGCCAGGTCGGCTGGGAGCTGCAGCGCGCCCTGGCGCCGCTGGGCGAGGTGGTGGCCTGCGACCTCGACTCGCCGGGTGAACCCGGGGCCGACTTCTCGCAGCCCGAGACCCTGCTGCCACTGATGCGCCGCGTGCGGCCCGACCTCGTCGTGAATGCCGCCGCCCACACGGCGGTCGACAAGGCCGAGGGCGAGCCGGCGCTGGCGCGTGCCATCAACGCCCAGGCGCCGGGCGTCATCGCTCGCGAGGCCGCCGCGAGCGGCGCGCTGCTCGTGCACTACAGCACCGACTACGTCTTCGACGGCAGCGGCAGCACGCCGCGCGACGAGACCGCGGCCACCGCGCCGCTGAGCGTCTACGGCCGCACCAAGCTCGAGGGCGAGGAGCTCATCCGCGCCAGCGGCTGCAGGCACCTGATCCTGCGCACGAGCTGGGTCTATGCCGCGCGCGGGAGCAACTTCGCCCGCACCATGCTCAGGCTGGCCGCCGAGCGCGACAGCCTCAAGGTCATCGCCGATCAGTTCGGCGCGCCCACGGGGGCGGAGCTGCTCGCCGACGTCACGGCGCACGCCGCCGCGCGGCTGCGCGGCGAGCCGGGCCTGTCGGGCACCTACCACTGCGTGGCCGGCGGCGAGACCCACTGGCATGGCTACGCAAGCTTCGTCATCGAGTGGGCACGTGCGCGCGGGCAGGCGATCAAGGTCGCGCCCGACGCCATCGAGGCCGTACCCACCAGCGCTTACCCGACCCCGGCGCGGCGCCCGCTGAACTCGAGACTCGCCACGCGCAAGCTGCAAGCGACCTTCGGCCTGACACTGCCGCACTGGCAGCTCGGCGTCGAGCGCATGCTCACCGAAGTGCTGGGCACCCCCTGAACGCAACACCACCACCCATGACATCACGCAAGGGAATCGTCCTCGCCGGCGGCTCGGGCACGCGGCTGCACCCGGCCACGCTGGCCATGAGCAAGCAGTTGCTGCCGGTGTTCGACAAGCCGATGGTCTACTACCCGCTGTCCACGCTGATGCTCGCGGGCATGCGCGACGTGCTCGTCATCAGCACACCGCAGGACACACCGCGCTTCCAGGCCCTGCTGGGCGACGGCAGCCGCTGGGGCATGAACCTGAGCTACTGCGTGCAGCCCAGCCCCGACGGCCTTGCGCAGGCCTTCATCCTCGGCCGCGCGTTCGTCGGTGGCGCCCCCAGCGCGCTGGTGCTGGGAGACAACATCTTCTACGGTCACGACTTCGCCGCCCAGCTCGCGCGCGCCGATGCACGCACGCACGGCGCCTCGGTCTTCGCCTACCACGTGCAGGACCCCGAGCGTTACGGGGTGGTGGAGTTCGATGCGCACAAGCGCGCCCTCAGCATCGAAGAAAAGCCCAAGGCACCAAAGAGCAACTACGCCGTCACCGGGCTGTATTTCTACGACGAACAGGTGTGCGACATCGCTGCCGGCATCAAGCCCAGCGCGCGCGGCGAGCTCGAGATCACCGAGGTCAACGCGCAGTACCTGCGCCAAGGTCAGCTCGACGTCGAGATCATGGGCCGCGGCTACGCCTGGCTCGATACCGGCACGCACGACAGCCTGCTCGAGGCCGGCCAGTTCATCGCCACGCTCGAGCGACGCCAGGGCCTGAAAGTGGCGTGCCCGGAAGAGATCGCCTACCGCTCCGGCTGGATCACCGCCGCTGAGCTCGAGGCCCTGGCCGCGCCCATGCTCAAGAACAGCTATGGGCAGTATCTGATGCAGGTGCTGCGCGAGAGGGCGTTCTGATGATGAAGCTGCAGCCCACCGCCCTGCCCGGCGTCGTCATCGTCGAGCCGGCGGTCTTCTCCGACGACCGTGGCTGGTTCCTCGAGAGCTTCAACGAAGCGCGCTTCGCCCATGCCCTGAAGGAACTCGGCCTGCCCGTGCCGCGCCGCTTCGTCCAGGACAACCACTCGTGCAGCAAGGCCGGCGTGCTGCGCGGCCTGCATTTCCAGTTGCCTCCGCACGCTCAAGGCAAGCTCGTGCGCGTGGTGCATGGCGCGGCCTTCGACGTGGCGGTGGACATCCGTCGCGGCTCGCCCACGTTCGGCCAGTGGACCGGGGTGGAGCTGAGCGCCACGAACAAGCGCCAGCTCTGGATCCCCGAGGGCTTCGCGCATGGCTTCCTGGCGCTGCAGGACGACACGCACTTCCTCTACAAGACCACCGACGTGTGGGCGCGAGACCATGAGCGCAGCCTGCGCTGGGACGACCCGCGCATCGGCATCGATTGGCCCGTGGTTGCGGGCCGCGCGCCGCTCGTCGCGCCCAAGGACGCCGCCGCGCCACTCCTCGCCCAGGCCGACCTGCCTGGCTGAACGCGGGGCAGAAACGAAAAAACCGCAGCCTGGGCTGCGGTTTTCGCTTGGGGCCGGAGCGCCCTGGGCCTGCGGCTTACTCGGCCGGGCGGATGTTCGAGGCCTGCGGGCCCTTCTGGCCCTGCTTCACCTCGAACTGCACCTTCTGGTTCTCGGCCAGGCTGCGGAAGCCGCCGGTGCTCTGGATCTCGCTGAAGTGGGCGAAGAGGTCCTTGCCACCACCGTCGGGAGTGATGAAGCCGAAGCCCTTGCCATCGTCGAACCACTTCACGGTGCCGGTTTGCGTCGTCATGTCAGATATTCCTTTCACGGTTGCTGCGCAGCACATGCTGACGCAGTGCAGATGCGGCCAAGAAAATCACCGATCAAGGAATCCACTGAAACCTGCCTCGCGACAGGACACACCAGAAACCGTCAAACAACAATCTTGTTCAAATCTACCCGGCTAATGTAACCGCAAAGTCCAAGGCGTGCTTGTGCCACTCAGTGCAGCGGCAGCACGGGCCGTCCGATGGCGTGGTACTCGATGCCGTATTCACGCATCAGGGCGGGCTCGTAGATGTTGCGTCCGTCGAAGATCAGCGGCTGGCGCAGCGCGGCCTTGATGGCATCGAAGTCCGGGTTGCGGAACTCCTTCCACTCGGTCACCACCACCAGGGCGTCGGCAGCGGCGAGCGCATCGGCCGGGCTGGCCGCAAGGTGCAGCCGCGCCCGGCCCTCGAACACGCGTGCGGCCTCGTCCATGGCCACCGGGTCGTAGGCACGCACCGCCGCGCCGCGGCGCAGGAGTTCGTCGACGATGACGCGGCTGGGCGCCTCGCGCATGTCGTCGGTGTTGGGCTTGAAGGCCAGTCCCCAGAGGGCGAAAGTCCGCCCCGCGAGATCCTCCCCGAAGCGCGCCACGATCTTGTCCACGAGCACGTGCTTCTGGCGCTCGTTGGCGCCTTCCACCGCCTGGAGCAGGCCCATCGGCATGCCGTTCTCCCGGCCGGTGTGGATGAGGGCCTTCACGTCCTTGGGGAAGCAGCTGCCCCCGTAGCCCGTGCCGGCATAGAGGAAGTGCGTGCCGATGCGCGGGTCGCTGCCCATGCCCTTGCGCACCATCTCGATGTCGGCGCCGACGCGCTCGGCGAGCAGGGCCAGCTCGTTCATGAAGCTGATGCGCGTGGCGAGCATGGCGTTGGCCGCGTACTTGGTGAACTCGGCGCTGCGCACGTCCATCACCTGCAGGCGGTCGTGGTTGCGCATGAACGGCGTGTAGAGCGAGCGCATGAGCAGGATGGCACGCTCGTCATCGGCACCGACGATGATGCGGTCAGGCCGCATGCAGTCGTCCACCGCCGCGCCTTCCTTGAGGAACTCCGGATTGGAGACGACGGCGAACTGCGTCTCGCCGATGCCGCGCGCGACGAGGGCCGCACGCACCGCGGCGCGCACCTTGTCGGCCGTGCCCACGGGCACCGTGCTCTTGTCGACGATGACCTTGTAGTCGGTCATGTGGCGGCCGATGTTGGTCGCGGCAGCGAGCACGTACTGCAAGTCGGCCGAGCCGTCTTCGTCGGGGGGCGTGCCCACGCCGATGAACTGCACCGTGCCATGGGCCACGCCGGCAGCCACATCGGTGGTGAACTGCAAGCGCCCGGCGGCCGCGTTGCGCTTGACGATGGCCTCGAGCCCGGGCTCGTGGATCGGGATCTCGCCGCGCTGGAGCATGCCGATCTTGCGCTCGTCGATGTCCAGGCAGACCACGTGGTTGCCCATCTCCGAGAGGCAGGCGCCGGTGACAAGGCCGACATAACCGGTGCCGACGACGGTGACTTTCATGCTTCTCTCCCGGGGTTGTTCCGTGACCGCAAGGCCTTAGCCCTTGCTCGCCGGGCCTGCGCTCGAAGCGCTGGACGCGGCAGGCTGGGCGAACTTGCCCACGTACTGGATCTTCGCCGCGGCGCGCAGCGCCTTGACGTCGTCCTCGACGAGCTTGCGCTTGCGTTCGTTGAGGATGTACTGCTCGATCGCCGGGCGCGCCTGCTCCTCGGTCACGGGCTGGCTGCGCGAACCCGCCAGCACCACCACCTGCACGCCGTTGGGCGCCGGCACCACCATGGCCTGGCCGTCCTTCATGCGCGCAAACGCCTCCAGGCTGGCCCACGGCAATTGCTCGGCGGCACGCACGGCCTGGTTGCCGGCGAAGCGGAACTCCCCGGCCTTGAGGTAGTCGATGAACTCGCCGATGGCCTTGCTCGCCGCGAGCTTGTCGCGCAATACCGGCACCTGCTCGGGCCTGGCCTCGACGAGGATCTCCTGGATGTTGTAGACGCGGCGGTCGGCAAACAGCGCCGGCTTGTCCTCGTAGTACTTGTGCACCTCCTCGGGCGTCGGCTTGGCGGCGCGCTCGGCGGTCTTCTCGAGGTACGCCCGCGCCAGCACCTCGCGGCGGGCCGCATCGAGGGCCTGCACGACCCCCGGCAGGCGCTCGAGCTTCTCCTCGTCGGCCTTCTGCACGGCAAGCTGCTGGTCGACCAGCCGCTCCAGGATCTGGTGCGCGGCCGACTCGGCCTGCTCGGGGCGCAGACCGCGCTGTTGTTGCAGGACGAAATTCAACTGCGGGAGCGTGATCTCGTCGCCGTTGACCTTGGCTGCGGTCTGGCTCGGCACCCGGTCGCGCTTGACGCCGCAGCCGCCCACGAGCACCACGGCGGCAGCCATGGCCAACAGAGGCAGCCAGTGGCGGGCTGCAGGTGCGCAAGGGGTCATCGGGTTCATGAAGGGGTCCTCGTGGGTTCGCGTCGAAGCGGGCATGCCGCGCGCGGCGGCACCGCAGGCCCGGCTCTCCAGCTCGCGCACGCGCGCAGGCATTTGAGCCTGTCGAGTGTAACTTCTGGCCCCGGCCCGGCGCGCCGGTCAGCGCGTCAGCACTTGATGCCGGCGTGCAGGGCGACGATGCCGCCGGCGAGGTTGTGCACGTCCACGTGGCCGAAGCCCGCGCCCTTCATCATCGACTTCAGGGTGGCCTGGTCGGGGTGCACGCGGATGCTCTCGGCCAGGTAGCGGTAGCTCTCGGCGTCCTTCGCAATGAGCTTGCCGAGCAGCGGCATGAGGGTGAACGAGTACCAGTCGTAGGGCTTGCGGAGCATGGGCGCGGGGCGCGAGAACTCGAGCACCAGCAAGCGGCCACCGGGCCGCAGCACGCGGCACATCTCCGCCAGCGCGGCCTCCTTGTGGGTCATGTTGCGCAGGCCGAAGGCGACGCTGGCGAGGTCGAAGGACGCGTCGGGAAATGGCAGATGCTCGGCGTCGCAGGCCGCCGTGGGCAGGGCCAGCCCTTCGTCGAGCAGGCGGTCGCGGCCGACGCGCAGCATGGCTTCGTTGATGTCGGTGAGCACGACGCGTCCGCCGGGCCCGGCGCGGCGCGCGAAGGCCCGGGCCAGGTCGCCCGTGCCGCCGGCGATGTCGAGCACGTTCATGCCCGGCTGCACCGCCGCCACGGCCACGGTGTAGGCCTTCCACGCGCGGTGCATGCCCAGCGAGAGCACGTCGTTCATGACGTCGTAGCGCGTGGCCACGGAGTCGAACACGCCGCGCACGCGGCCGGCCTTGTCGGCCTCCTCGACGCTCTGGTAGCCGAAGTGCGTCTGGGCCATGGTCCTGCGCCTTCAGTGCGTGCTGCACGAACCGCCGGCCCCGGGCGCCGGCGCCATGGGGTCATCGCGGTGCATGCCCGCCTCGGCCAGCCGCGCCTCGTAGTGTGCCCAGAGCTCGTCCTGGTCGCGGCCCAGGTGGTAGAGGTAGCCCCAGGCGAAGATGCCGCTCTCGTGGCCGTCGGAGAACACCGGCTGCACGGCGTAGTGCCCGACGGCGGTGATGTCGGTGATGGTCACGTCGCGCTTGCCGGTCTGCAGGGTCTCCTGGCCCGGCCCGTGCCCCTGCACCTCGGCCGACGGCGAGAACACGCGCATGAGCTCGAACGGGATGCGAAAACTGGCCCCGTCGTCGAACGCGATCTCGAGCACGCGCGAAGCCTGGTGCACGGTCAGCGCCGTGGGCAGTGGGGAGTCGGTTTCTGGGCCGGTCATCGGGGTCTCGGGCGAGGCGCAAGCGGGTCCGCAGTGTATCCCCGGCGCCCCGGGAGAGCCGCTCGCAGGGTCAGAGCGTGAGAGTTCTTCGGGCGTGCCCGAGCAGCGCGCCCAAACGCCGCTGATCTAGGCGCAAAGCGCAGCCATAGCTCGGGCTATGGCGAGCATTTGCAACGACGAGCAGGGGTGTTGGGGCGTGATGAGCGGGCATGAACGAAAGACTCTCACGCTCTCAGACCAGCACCCTCTCGATGCCCCCGGCGTTGGCCCGCGCCACGTACTGCGCCAGCCAGTCCTCGCCGAGCAGCTTGCGCGCCATCTCGACGACGATGTAGTCGGCTTCGAGCAGGCCGGACTGCAGGTCGTCCTCGTAGCGCTTGAGGCCCTGCAGGCAGCTCGGGCAGCTGGTGAGGATCTTCACGTTGGCCTGCGGGCTCACACCCGGCGCCGCCCCACCCGCGAGCAGGCTGCGCAGGGCGACCTCGTCCTGGCGCAGCTCCTCCTCCTTGCGGAAGCGCACCTGCGTGCTCACGTCGGGCCGCGTCACGCCCAGCGTGCCGCTCTCGCCGCAGCAGCGCTCGCTCTTGAGCACGTGCGGACCGAGCAGCGCCTTCACCGTCTTCATGGGTTCCTGCAACTTCATCGGGCTGTGGCAGGGGTCGTGGTAGAGGTAGCCCGCCGCATCGGCGAGGGTGATGCCCTTCTCGAGCAGGTACTCGTGGATGTCGACGATGCGGCAGCCGGGGAAGATGTCCTCGAACTTGTAGTCCAGCAGCTGGTCGTAGCAGGTGCCGCAGCTCACCACCACGGTCTTGATGTCGAGGTAGTTCAGCGTGTTGGCGACGCGGTGGAAAAGCACGCGGTTGTCGGTGATGATCTTCTCGGCGCGGTCGTACTGCCCGGCGCCGCGCTGCGGGTAGCCGCAGCACAGGTAGCCCGGCGGCAGCACCGTCTGCACGCCGGCGTGCCAGAGCATCGCCTGGGTGGCCAGGCCGACCTGGCTGAAGAGGCGTTCGCTGCCGCAGCCCGGGAAATAGAACACCGCCTCCGTCTCCGCCGTCGTCGCACGCGGGTCGCGGATCACCGGGACGTAGTTCCTGTCCTCGATGTCGAGCAGCGCACGGGCGGTCTTCTTGGGCAGGCCGCCGGGCATCTTCTTGTTCACGAAGTGGATCACCTGCGCCTTCAGCGGCGCGGTGCCCAGCGTGGCCGGCGGCGCCGCCGTCTGGCGCCGCGCGGCGAGCTCGAGCAGCCCGTGCATCAAGCGCTGCGCCTTGAAGCCCAGGCCGACCATCGCCGTGCGCATGAACTTGATGCTCTGCGGGCTGGTGGTGTTGAGGAAGAACATCGCCGCGGCCTTGCCCGGCCGCCAGCTCTGCTGCCCCATCTTGCGCAGCAGGTTGCGCATGTTCATGGTGACGTCGCCGAAGTCGATCTTCACCGGGCACGGCGACTCGCACTTGTGGCACACCGTGCAGTGGTCGGCGACGTCCTCGAAGTCCGCCCAGTGGCGCACGCTGATGCCGCGGCGCGTCTGCTCCTCGTAGAGGAAGGCCTCGATGAGCAGCGAGGTGGCGAGGATCTTGTTGCGCGGGCTGTAGAGCAGGTTGGCACGCGGCACGTGCGTGCTGCACACCGGCTTGCACTTGCCGCAGCGCAGGCAATCCTTGATGCTGTCGCTGATGGCGCCGATGTCGCTCTGCTGCATGATGATCGACTCGTGCCCCATGAGGCCGAAGCTGGGCGTGTAGGCCGCGCTCAGGTCCGAGGGGCGCACGTCGTCGCCGTCGCGCGCGATGCGCCGCAGCAGCTTGCCCTTGTTGAAGCGCCCCTCGGGGTCGATGCGCGCCTTGTAGTCGGCAAACGGCTGCAGTTCGGCGTCGGTGAGGAACTCGAGCTTGGTGATGCCGATGCCGTGCTCGCCGCTGATCACCCCGCCCAGCCGGCGTGCCAGCGCCATGATGCGCGCCACCGCCTCGTGGGCCGTGCGCAGCATGGCGTAGTTGTCGCTGTTCACCGGGATGTTGGTGTGCACGTTGCCGTCGCCGGCATGCATGTGCAGCGCCACCCAGACGCGGCCACGCAGCACCTCGGCGTGGATGCGGCGGCATTCCTCGAGCACGGGGGCGAACACGCCGCCGGCGAACAGCGTCTGCAGAGGGGCGCGGATCTGCGTCTTCCACGACGCGCGCCAGCGCCCGTCCTGGAGCAAGGCAAAGCAGGTCTCGCCGGCACCGGCGGCGCCGGGCGGCTGCACCGCGTCGAGCCCGTCCAGCCAGCGCTGCCACAGGGCGCGCACGTCGGCCAGCAGCGCCAGCGCCTGCTGCGTGCGGTCCTCGAGCAGCTCGGGGCTGGGCGCCTCGCCGACTTCGTCCCCCCGGGCCAGAGGCAGCGAACCGCCGCCGAAGAAGGCCTGCAGCGCGCCCGCGAGCTCGATCTTGTTGCGCAGCGAGAGCTCGACGTTGATGCGCTCGATGCCCTCGGTGTACTCACCCATGCGTGGCAGCGGGATGACCACGTCCTCGTTGACCTTGAAGGCGTTGGTGTGCCGCGCGATCGCCGCGGTGCGCTTGCGGTCGGCCCAGAACTTCTTGCGGGCCTCGGCGCTCACGGCGATGAAACCCTCGCCGGCACGCGAGTTGGCGATGCGCACCACCTCGCTGGCGGCGCGCGCCACGGCGGCCTCGTCGTCGCCGACGATGTCGCCCAGCAGCAGCATCTTGGGCAGGCCCGAGCCCGACGCCAGGGCCAGCGCGCGCTTGCTCTTGGTGACGTAGCCCACCGCCTTGAGGTAGCGGTCGTCCATGTGCTCCAGGCCGGCGAGCAGGACGGGGGAGGGGCCCCGTCCTTCGGCATCCCCGCCCTGCCCCTTCAAGCTGAAGAGGTAGTCCTTGATCTCGACGATGCTGGGCACCGCGTCCTTGGCGTTGCCGAAGAACTCCATGCACACCGTACGGATGTGCCTGGGCATGCGGTGCAGCACCCAGCGCGCGCTGGTGATGAGGCCGTCGCAGCCTTCCTTCTGGATGCCCGGCAGGCCGGCGAGGAACTTGTCGGTGACGTCCTTGCCCAGGCCTTCCTTGCGGAACACGCGGCCGGGAATGTCGAGCCGCTCGGTGCGCTCCAGGCGCTTGCCGCTGGCGTCGAAGGTCTTCAATTCGAAGCTGGCGACCTCGGCGTCGTGGATCTTGCCCAGGTTGTGGTTCAGCCGCGTGACCTCGAGCCACTTGGCCTCGGGGGTGACCATGCGCCAGCTCGCCAGGTTGTCCAGCGCCGTGCCCCAGAGCACGGCCTTCTTGCCGCCGGCGTTCATGGCCACGTTGCCACCCACGCAACTCGCCTCGGCCGAAGTCGGGTCCACCGCGAACACGTAGCCCGCACGCTCCGCCGCGTCGGCCACGCGCTGCGTCACCACGCCGGCTTCGCTGAACACGGTGGCCACCGGCTCGGCAACGCCGGGCAGGTGCATCAGCTCCACCGCGCCCAGGGTCTCGAGCTTCTCGGTGTTGATGACCGCACTCTTCCACGTCAGCGGCACGGCGCCGCCGTGGTAGCCGGTGCCGCCACCGCGCGGCACGATGGTCAGCCCGAGTTCGATGCATCCGCCGACCAGCGCCGCCATCTCCGCCTCGCTGTCCGGCGTGAGGACGATGAAGGGGTACTCGACGCGCCAGTCGGTGGCGTCGGTGACGTGCGAGACGCGCGACAGGCCGTCGAACTTGAGATTGTCGGCCGCGGTGTGGCGGCCGAGCACGCGACGTGCGGCCTTGCGCAGGTCCCACACCGTGCGGAAGCGGCCGGCGAAGGCTTCGACGGCGGCGCCCGCGGCGTCCAGCAACTCGCCCACCAGGGCGTCGCGCTGCGCGTCGTCGGCGGCGTTGCGCCGCTTGCTCACCTCGCCCAGGCGATGGTGCAGGGCATCGATGAGCAACTGCCGGCGCTTGGGGTTCTCGAGCAGGTCGTCTTCGAGGTACGGGTTGCGCTGCACCACCCAGATGTCACCCAGCACCTCGTAGAGCATGCGCGCGGAGCGGCCCGTGCGGCGCTCCTGGCGCAGCTGCTCGAGGACCTGCCAGGCGCGCTCGCCGAGCAGGCGGCGCACGATCTCGCGGTCGGAGAACGAGGTGTAGTTGTAGGGTATCTCGCGCAGGCGCGCGGTGCCGCTGCCGGCAGCGCCAGCCACTGCAGCGCTGACGAGCGGGAGCGGGGCATTCATAGGGCATTCATAGGGGTTAGTGCGGATGCTAACCCAGGGCCATTTCTTGACTCGGCGCAAGAACGGCGATGCGGCCTGACCACCGTCGCGGCCGGGCCACCGGGACATGCACCAGGGTGGCCCGAACGTCACAAATGCCGGCAATAATGCCCGCTGTTGCATCAACAACGAAGTTGCAGGAGAACCGATGAAGCTCAAGTCCTTCGCCCCCACCATGCTGGCCCTGGCCACGATGGCCGCCTTGCCCGCCTACGCCGTGACGGAGATCCAGTGGTGGCACTCGATGGGTGGCGCCCTCGGTGAAGCCCTCAACGGCCTGGCCGACCAGTTCAACGCGAGCCAGACTGACTACAAGGTCCTGGCCACGTTCAAGGGCAGCTACCCCGAATCGATGACCGCAGCGATTGCCTCGTTCCGTGCCGGCAACGCGCCGCACCTGCTGCAGGTCTTCGAAGTCGGCACGGCCACGATGATGGCCGCCAAGGGGGCCATCGTGCCGGTGGCCACGGTGATGGCCAATGCCAAGGAGCCCTTCGACCCGAAGGCCTACCTGCCCACGGTGACCGGGTATTACACCGACCTGAAGGGCAACATGCTGTCCTTCCCCTTCAACAGCTCGACGGTGATGTTCTACATCAACAAGGACGCATTCAAGAAGGCCGGCCTGGCGCCGGTGGCCCCCAAGACCTGGAAGGAAGTCGTCGCCACGGCCGAGAAGCTCAAGGCTGCCGGCCAGCAATGCGTGTACACCACGAGCTGGCCGTCGTGGATGCACATCGAGAACTTCAGCGCCTGGCACAACGTGCCCATCGGCACCAAGCAAAACGGCATGGGCGGGCTGGACACGGTGTTCACCATCGACTCGCCGCTGCACGTGCGCCACATCGGCATGCTCGGCGACATGTCCAAGAAGGGCCTGTTCACCTACGCCGGCCGCACCAACCAGGGCGACGCCAAGTTCTCCAGCGGCGAGTGCGCCATGTTCAGCGGCAGCGCCGGGGCGCAGGCAGGCATCAAGAAGGCGGCCAAGTTCGACTGGTCGATCAACTTCATTCCCTACCACGACGACGTGGCCGGGGCGCCGCAGAACTCCATCATCGGCGGCGCGTCGGTGTGGGTCATGGGCGGCAAGAAGCCCGACGAGTACAAGGGCGTGGCCAAGTTCCTCGCCTTCCTCTCCAAGCCCGCGATCCAGATGCAGTGGCACACCACCACCGGCTACGTGCCGATCACCAAGGCGGCCTATGAAGTGACGCGCGCCTCGGGCTTCTACGACAAGAACCCGGGCGCCGACATGCCCATCAAGCAGCTCACCAACAAGGCGCCCACAGCCAACTCCAAGGGCCTGCGCTTCGGCAACTTCGTGCAAGGGCGCACGGTGATCGAGGAAGAACTCGAGAACGTGTTCGCCGGCAAGAAGGACGCCAAGACGGCGCTGGGCGACGCCGTGCGGCGCGGCAACGAGATCCTGCGTCAGTTCGAGGCCGCCAACAAGTAAGTTCGCTTTGGCTCAGCTAACCGACGACCGGCGGGTCGTTTTCCGATCTGCGTGGCTGCCTTATGTGCTGGTGGCCCCGCAGGTCGCGATCACGATCGTCTTCTTCTTCTGGCCGGCGGCGCAGGCCGTCTGGTACTCGTTCCAGTTGCAGGACGCCTTCGGCCTGAAGACGCAGTTCGTCGGGCTGCAGAATTTCGCGGCGCTGTTCAATGACAGCTACTACCTTGCCTCGTTCAAGGTCACGGCGCTGTTCAGCACCTTGGTCGCGTTCTTCGGCCTGGCGATCTCGCTGCTGCTGGCGACCATGGCCGACCGCGTGGTGCGCGGCGCGATGGCCTACAAGACCCTGCTCATCTGGCCCTACGCCGTGGCCCCCGCGGTGGCCGGTGTGCTCTGGGCGTTCCTCTTCGCGCCCTCCATCGGCATCATCACCTACGTGCTCAAGGGCATGGGGATCGACTGGAACTGGATCCTCAAGGGCGACCAGGCGATGCTGCTGGTGGTGATCGCCGCGGTGTGGAAGCAGATCTCCTACAACTTCCTCTTCTTCCTCGCCGGCCTGCAGTCCATACCGCGTTCCCTCATCGAGGCCGCCTCGATCGACGGCGCCAGCCCGCTGCGCCGCTTCTGGACCATCGTCTTTCCGCTGCTTTCGCCCACCACCTTCTTCCTGCTGGTGGTGAACATGGTCTACGCCTTCTTCGACACCTTCGGCATCATCGACGCCACCACCCAGGGCGGGCCGGCCCAGGCCACGCAGATCCTCGTCTACAAGGTCTACCACGACGGCGTGAAGGCCGCCGACCTGGGCAGTTCCTCGGCGCAGTCGGTGATCCTGATGATCATCGTCATTGCCCTCACCGTGGTGCAGTTCCGCTACATCGAGCGCAAGGTCAACTACTGATGGTCGAGAACCGCCCCTGGCTGACCGCATTCGCGCATGGCGTGCTGATCCTGGGCGTCATCATCGTGGCGTTCCCGCTCTACGTGACCTTCGTCGCGTCGACCTTGACGCTCGAGCAGATCATGCAAGTGCCGATGCGACTCATACCCGGCGATCAATTTCTGGCGAACTATGCCCAGGTGCTCGGCGCCGGGAGCCACGCCGGGTCGAAAGCGGCGGTGTCGTCGATGCTCGTCAACAGCCTCGTCATGGCGCTTGCCATCCCGCTGGGCAAGACCGCGATCTCGATCCTCTCGTCGTTCGCCATCGTCTACTTCCGCTTTCCATTGCGCATGTTCTTCTTCTGGATGATCTTCGTCACGCTCATGCTGCCGGTGGAGGTGCGCATCATCCCGACCTTCCAGGTGATCGCCGACCTGGGGCTGCTCAACACCTATGCCGGGCTGACGATTCCGCTGATCGCCTCGGCCACGGCCACCTTCCTCTTTCGCCAGTTCTTCATGACCGTTCCGGGCGAACTCGTGGAGGCCGCGCGCATGGACGGTGCCGGCCCGATGCGCTTCTTCTGGGACGTGCTGCTGCCCCTGTCCAAGACCACCATCGCGGCGCTCTTCGTGATCCAGTTCATCTACGGCTGGAACCAGTATCTCTGGCCGCTGCTCATCACCACCGACGAGTCGATGTACACGACCGTCATCGGCATCAAACGCATGATCGTGGGCAGCGATTCGGCCAACGAGTGGAACCTGATCATGGCCACCGCCATCCTGGCCATGCTGCCGCCGGCCCTGGTGGTGCTGCTGATGCAGAAGTGGTTCGTCAAGGGCCTGGTCGACACCGAGAAATAGAGCGAACAAGAACATGGGTGCCATCTCATTGCGCAACGTCGACAAGGTCTACGGCCGCGGCGCCAAGGCCAACAAGGTGGTCCACGGCGTGAATGCCGAGATCGCCGACGGCGAGTTCATCGTCATCGTCGGGCCCAGCGGCTGCGGCAAGAGCACGCTGCTGCGCATGGTGGCGGGGCTCGAGGAGATCACCGTCGGCGAGATCGACATCGGCGGGCGCGTCGTCAACGGGCTCGAGCCGGCCGAGCGCGACATCGCCATGGTGTTCCAGAACTACGCGCTGTACCCGCACATGAGCGTGTACGACAACATGGCCTACGGCCTGAAGATCGCCAAGGTGCCCAAGGCCGAGATCGAGGCGCGGGTGCAGAAGGCGGCCAAGATCCTCGAGCTCACGGTGTTCCTCGGCCGCACGCCGCGGCAGCTCTCGGGCGGGCAGCGCCAGCGCGTGGCCATGGGCCGCGCCATCGTGCGCCAGCCGCAGGTCTTCCTCTTCGACGAGCCGCTGTCCAACCTGGACGCCAAGCTGCGCGCCGCGACGCGGCTGGAGATCCTCAAGCTGCACCGCGAGTTGGGCGTGACCTCGCTCTTCGTGACCCACGACCAGGTCGAGGCCATGACCCTGGCGCAGCGCATGATCGTCATGAATGCCGGGCGCATCGAGCAGATCGGTAGCCCCGAAGAGGTCTACAGCCGGCCGGCCAGCACCTTCGTCGGCGGTTTCATCGGCTCACCACCGATGAACCTGATGGAAGGCGTGGCCGACGGCTCGCGCTTCGCCCTGGGCGGCGCCGCAAGCCCGGCCGCGGCGACGACACTCGCCCTGCCTGCCGCCGCGCCGCGCGCCGGCGCGCTCAAGCTGGGCGTGCGGCCCGAGCACGTGGAGCTGACCGCGGCGGGCGGCTGGCCCTTGCAGGTCGAGATGATCGAGATGCTGGGCGCCGAGCGACTCATCCACGGCCACCTCGGCGGATTCGCCTTCACGCTGCGCCTGGACGCCACGCTGCAACCGCCGCGACCGGGCGACACCGTCGAGTTGAGCGTGCCCGCGCAGCACCTGCACTGGTTCGACGCGACGACGAACCTGCGCGTCTGAATCCCGTGCCCGACTGGCCACTGCCCCTGTGGATCGCCCACCGCGGTGCGGGCAAGCTGGCGCCCGAGAACACGCTGGCGGCGTTTCGTGTCGGGGCGGCCTACGGCTACCGCGCCTTCGAGTGCGACGTCAAGCTCAGCGCCGACGAAGTGCCCTTCCTGCTGCACGACGCGACCCTCGATCGCACCACGCCCGAGCGCGGCCTCGCGGCCGAACGCTCGTGGAGCGAGCTCTCGCGCATCGACGCCGGCGGCTGGCTTTCGCGCGCCTTCGCCGGCGAGCCCTTGCCCAGCCTCGAGGCCATCGCGCGTTTCGTGCAGCGCAACGGCTTCGCGCTCGACCTCGAGATCAAGCCCACGCCGGGCCAGGAGCAGCGCACCGGGGTGGTCGTGGGTCAGGCCTGCGCGCGGCTGTGGCAAGGCTCGGCGACGCCGCTGCTGTTCAGTTCGTTCCGCCCCGAGGCCCTTGCCGGCGCGCGCGAGACCGCACCGCTCGTGCCCCGCACGCTGCTCCTGGATACGCTGTGGCCGGGCTGGCTGGAAATGGCACAGGCCCTGGGCTGCGTGGCCGTGGTCACCCATTGGCGCCTCATGGACGCGGCGCTCCTCGCCCGGCTGCAGGACGCGGGGCTGCGCGCCCTGTGCTACACGGTGAACGACCCCGCCGAAGCGCGGCGCCTGCTGGGCCTGGGCGTGGCCGGCATCATCACCGACGCGGTGGACCTCTTTTCGCCGCACGCCAGCGGCCTCTTCGACTGAGCTTCAGGCGGCCGGCCGCACGTCGGCCTCCACCCCCAGCCATTCGGCTTCACGTTCGGGCTCGGGCAGCGATTTCAGATGGCGGATGAGCGGCAGCCGCCAGGCGACGGCGACGAGCACGACCGACACGCCACCGGCAAAGGACAGGGCGGCGCGCAGGCCGACATGCTCGCCCAGCCAACCACCGAGCAGCGCCCCGGGCGCCGCGGCGAGCAGGGTCAGCCAGCGCATGGTGGCCGTCATGCGGCCCAGCAGCGGCTCGGGCGTGACCGCCTGGCGCAGGGCGAGGAAATTGATGAAGATGAACACCGCACCGGTGGTGAAGGTCATGAGCATGAGTGCAAAGGCCGCCACCCCCCAGGCGTTGGCCGGTGCGGCCGCCAGCAGCAGCCAGCCGGCGCCGCAGATGGCGTAGCCCACCACCAGGCAGGGCCCGGGGCCGATGCGCTGGCTCACGCGCCGGCCGAGCACGCTGCCGGTGATGGTGCCCACGCCCATGCCCATGTAGCACAGGCCCACCGCCTGTTCGGACAGGCCCAGCGTGCGCGTGGCGAAGAGGATCTGCACCGTCATCGCCGCGTAGTGGCACATCTGCCACACGCCCATGAGCATGCCCAGGGTGAGCAGCAGGCGCTGCCGGGCGACGAAGCGCAGGCCGGCCAGGAGATCGCGCCAGAAGTGCGCATCGGGCCGCGCTTCGCGCCGCTCATGGATGCCGATGCCGCGCAAGATGAGCGCGGAGCCCAGCAGCAGCACGGCATTGACCAGCAGCGCCAGCGGGGCGCCGAAGATCTTGATCAGCGCACCGGCCAGCCCGGGCCCGACGACTTCGGCGCCCGAGGTCGCCAGCGCGTTCTTCGCATGCGCCTCCACCAGGCGCTCACGCGCCACCACCTGCGTGAGCACGATCTGCGCCGCCGTGCCCGCCACCGTGTGCACGGTCCCCATGAGAAAGCCGATGGCGTAGAGCCAGCCCATCGACAGCCAGCCCAGCCACCAGGCCAGCGGCACGCTCGCCGCGGCCAGGGCAATCGAGGATTCGCCCACCACGTACACCGGCAGCTTGCGCACGCGGTCCAGCCACACGCCCGAAGGCAGGGAGAAGAGCAGGAAGGGCGAGAGCTCGATGGCCGTGAGCAGGCCCATCTGCGTGGGTGTGGCGCGCAGCAGCACCGCCGCGGTGAGCGGCAGCGCCAGCATCATCACCTGGTTGGCGAAGGAACTGGTGAGGATGGAACTCCACAGGCGCAGGTAGGCCGGGTCGCGCAGCAGGTCGCCTGGCGGCAGCGAGGGGAACCTCAAGAGCGGCTCAGGACCGGTAGTCGGCGTTGATGCTGACGTAGTCGTGCGAGAGGTCGCAGGTCCACACCACGGTGCGCGCCGGTCCGCGCTGCAGCTCCACGCGCACCGTGATCTCGCTTTGCTTCATCACGCGCTGGCCGTCCTCCTCGCGGTAATCGGGATGGCGGCCGCCTTCGCGCACCACATGGACGTCGTCGAGGAAGAGGTCGATGCGGTTCTGGTCGAGGTCGGCGATGCCGGCGTAGCCCACGGCGGCGAGGATGCGCCCGAGGTTCGGGTCGCTGGCGAAGAACGCCGTTTTCACCAGCGGCGAGTGCGCGATGGCATACGCGGCGAGCCGGCACTCGGCCTCGTCGCGCCCGCCCTGCACCTGCACGGTGATGAACTTGGTGGCGCCCTCGCCGTCGCGCACGATGGCCTGGGCGAGTTGCTGCGCCACGGCCGCCACGGCCTCGCGCAGCAAGCGGCCCGCTGCGGAATCGAGCGCCGTGATCGGTGCGTGCCCCGCGCGCTGCGTGGCCATGAGGACGAAGGAATCGTTGGTCGAGGTGTCGCCGTCGATGGTGATGCGGTTGAAGCTCAGGTCGGCCGCTTCCTGCACCAGCGGCTGCAGCAGCGCCGGCGCAATCACCGCGTCGGTGGCCACGAAGCCCAGCATGGTGGCCATGTTCGGGCGGATCATGCCGGCGCCCTTGCTGATGCCGGTGACCGTGACCGCGCGGCCATCGATCTCGAACCGGCGCGACGCCGCCTTCGGGCAAGTGTCGGTGGTCATGATGCCCTGTGCCGCCTCCGCCCAGGCCGCGCCATCGGCCGGCCGCAGCGCGGCCAGCGCCGCCGGCAGGGCCGCTTCGATGCGCTCCACGGGCAGCGTCTCCATGATCACCCCGGTGGAGAAAGGCAGCACCTGTGCCCGCGTCACCCCCATCAGCCCAGCCAGCGTGTCGCAGGTGCGCCGCGCGCGCGCCAGGCCGTCGGCACCGGTGCCGGCGTTGGCGTTGCCGGTGTTGATGAGCAGCGCGCGGATGCCCCCGCCCGCCGCCGCGCCCACCAGGTGCTCGCGGCACACCTGCACCGGTGCGGCGCAGAAGCGGTTGCGCGTAAACACACCCGCCACCGCAGCGCCTTCGGCCAGGGCAAACACCACCAGGTCGCGGCGATTGGCCTTGCGCACACCCGCCATGGTCACGCCGATGCGCAGACCGGCCACTGCGTGAAGCTCGTGCGGCGCCGGGGCGTTCAGGTTCACTGGCATCTCGGGGGACGATCTCGAAAGGCGGGAGGCCATTGTAGGGAGCAGCTCCCGGCACGGCCGACCGCGGCAGGCCGGCGCCGAGGCCTCACTTCAACTCAGGAGTTTCCCCTAGCCCGGCCCCAGGTCGTGGATCGCGCGCGGCGACACGGGCAAGGACATTTGCCAGCACTGGCGCGGCGCGCCCGCGCCCGGGCCCATGTGCCCGGGCGCGATGGCGCTAACCCCCCATCCGTGGGGGTGG
Organism: Rubrivivax sp.; assembly: GCA_020720385.1. Classification (GTDB taxonomy): domain Bacteria; phylum Pseudomonadota; class Gammaproteobacteria; order Burkholderiales; family Burkholderiaceae_C; genus Rubrivivax. Next base: position 7,735 of record DYOR01000018.1, on the reverse strand, counting down.
GCCAACCCACGGTCTGGGCTTCTCACTTATCGTCCGGTCGCGACCCATCAGTCCACCCAGGTATTGCGAACCGCACAAGGAAACAAAACCATGAAACGCATGAAACTTGCGGCGCTGTTCGCCGCCGTTGCCGCCACCACCGCCCTACCGACCGCGGCCACTGCCGGCATCGTCTGGACCGAAACCGGCCCCGACGGCGCCGGGGACCTGCTGCCCACCGCGCAGACGGTCTACGACAGCGCGTTCAACACGCTCGACGAAATCCGCGGCAGCTTGTC
>DYOR01000018.1:0-7357 GCA_020720385.1 Rubrivivax sp. | reverse complement strand
AGACGGTCTACGACAGCGCGTTCAACACGCTCGACGAAATCCGCGGCAGCTTGTCCTCCACCGTGCCCGTGGGCACCGACCCCAGCTCACCGATCTTCCAGGTCGACCTCTACAAGATCCGCATCAATAACTTCGCCACCTTCTCGGCGAAGACCATCTCGTCCGAATCCACCGACGACACCGCGCTCTACCTGTTCGATTCGGCCGGCTTTGGTGTCTACATGAACGACGACAACGCGACGGACTCTCTGTCGACGCTTCCCGCGCTCAATGCCGCACCTGGTCCTCTGAGCGACGGCATCTACTACCTTGCCGTGGCACTGGGCGGTTTCATCGCCAACGATGGATCGAGCGGCCCAGTGTTCTTCGATGCCGACCCCACCTCGTACAGCGATGTTTTGGGCCGCACCTTCGGCAGCCGCCCGCTGGCCAGTTGGGCGCCGGGCTTCACCTCGCTCCAGGAGCCATTCTTCGCCTACGACATCCTGCTCACCGGCGCCACCAACGGTGACCTTCCCGAGCCCGGCAGCCTGGCCCTGCTGATGGCCGGTGGCATAGCCACCTGGCTGGCGCGGCGCCGGTCGAACGTGGCCCCGAGCCCGTCCGTCGCCGCGGCTTGATGCTGCCCACCATATTTCAGGAGGAAAAACCCATGATCCAACACAAGCTTGCGAAGAGCGTGCTGCTGCTGGGCGCCTTGCTCGCAGCGCATGGTGCTTCGATGGCGCAGACCGCCGTGGCCTACGACGCGTCCGCGCTCGCCCTGCCCGCGGCGGTCAGCGGCGCCCAGCCCTCCAGCCTGCTCAAGCAGGTCGGGCAGGTGCAGGTGGCGGTTCGACTTGCCGACGCCCCACTTGCACTGGCGGTCGGAGCCAACGCCAAGCGTCTGGGTTCGAAGATGACGCTGGCGCAGCGCCAGGCCTACATGGCCTCGATCAAGAGCAAGCAGGACGCACTGATGGCGCAGATCCGCGCCCTCGGCGGCACCGAGCTGGCGCGCGTGGGCAAGGCCTACAACGCGCTGGTGATCTCGGCCGATGCCTCCAAGCTGGCGCAGATCGCCAAGCTGCCCGGCGTGACCGCACTGCGCCCGGTCGTCGACCACCAGATCTCGCTCACCACCACCGTGCCCTACATCGGCGCCAAGGCGCTGCAGGACCTGGGCCTCACCGGTGCGGGCGTGAAGATCGCGATCCTGGATTCGGGCATCGACTACACGCACAAGAACCTCGGCGGCTCCGGTCTCGTGGCCGACTTCACCACCGCCGCAGCCGCAGCCGCGGGCGCGCCGCCGGCGGGGCTTTACCCCACCGCCAAGGTCATCGGCGGCTACGACTTCGTCGGCGAAGCCTGGCCGAGTGGGGCGCTGGCGCCCGACAGCAACCCGATCGACGCGGGCGTGGGTTCGAGCCACGGCACGCACGTGGCCGACATCGCCGGCGGCGCCAGCCTGGACGGCACGCACAAGGGCGTGGCCCCGGGCGCGAAGCTCTACGCGGTGAAGGTCTGCAGCAGCGTCTCCACGAGTTGCAGCGGTGTGGCCATTTTGCAAGGCCTGGACTGGGTCATGGACCCGCACGGCGACCTGAGCTTCAGCGACGCCGCCGACGTGGTGAACCTCTCGCTGGGCGCCAACTACGGCCAGCGCGAGAACCCGTCGACGGAAGCCGTTTCCAACGTCGTGCGCTTCGGCATCGTCACCGCCGTGGCCGCAGGCAATGCCGCCGACCGGCCGTACATCGTCAGCTCGCCGTCGAACGCCGCTGAAGCCATCAGCGTGGCGCAGACCGCGATGCCCACGGCCAGCGCGACCCCGCTGGTGGTGAACTCACCGGTCAGCATCGCCGGCATCTACGGCAACACCGCCACCGTGGACTGGGCGCCCGTGGTCGGCACGACCACCGGCGATGTCGCCTACGTGGGCCGGGGCTGCCCGGCCGGGAGCATTGGAGCCGGCAGTCCCGAAGACGCCTATCTGGCAAGCCCCGCGGGCAAGATCGCCTTGATCGACCGCGGCGCGTGTTCCGTCAGCCTGAAGGTCGACCGCGCGGCGGCTGCCGGAGCCACTGCGGTGCTCATCGGCCTGGTGGCGTCGGGCGACGCCATCAGCTTCTCCAATGGCGGAGGCAGCAATTTCGTGCCCACCCTGGTGATCCAGCAGTCCTTGTCCAGCGCCATCAAGGCCAACATCGCGGCGCCGGTCAACGCCACGCTGTCAACGGCCAACGGGATCGCCCTGGCTGGCAGCATGGCGTCGACCTCGGCGCGCGGCCCGGCCTTCAACTTCAGCACCATCAAGCCGGAAATCGGCGCGCCGGGCGCCTCGGTGTCCGCCGTCAACGGCACGGGCACCAGCGAGGGCGGCTTCGGCGGCACTTCCGGCGCCACGCCGATGATTGCCGGCTCGGCCGCCCTGCTGCTGCAGAAGTTCCCCAGCGCCACGCCGCCCGAGATCAAGTCGCGCTTGATGAACGCGGCGAATCAGGCCGTGTTCACGAACCCGGCCCTGCTACCCGGCCAGTTGGCGCCGATCTCGCGCATCGGCGGCGGTGAAGCGCGTGTCGACAAGGCCGCCAGCGTCACCACGGGCGTGTGGGATGCGACCAACCCATATCTCGTCGGCCTGTCCTTCGGCACCCTGCGCGCCACCGGCATGACCACGCTGAGCAAGAAGGTCGCCGTGCGCAACTACAGCGCCACGCCGCGCACCTACACCATCACGCCCTCGTTCCGCTACGCCAACGACCAGGCCAGCGGCGCCGTGCAGTTCATTGCTCCGGCCACGATCAACGTGCCGGCCAACGGCACGGCGGCCTTCGCGCTGACGATGAAGCTCGATGCCACCAAGCTGCCGGCGTGGAATCTGGGCAATGCCTCGAGCCAGGGGACCGGCGCGCTGCTGCAGGGCGTGGAGTACGACGGCTACGTCACGGTGGCCGACGGCACCGATGGCGCCAGCGTGCCCTGGCACATCCTGCCGCACAAGGCGCACAACGTGGTCACGGATACGGCCGTCTCCTTCGCTGGCACCGGCAGCGGCGCGCTTAACGTGTCCAACATCGGTGGGGCGGTGGATGGCACCACCGACGTCTTCGCCCTCACCGGGACCAGCCCGAAGAGCGCCACCGTGCTGCCGCCCTACGGCGGAGGCCAGGTGCTGGTGGACATGAAGGCGGCGGGCGTGCGCGCGGCCAGCAGCGGTGGCGCGCTGGCGCTGCAGTTCGCCGTGGCCAGCTTTGGCGAGCGGGCCCACTCGGCCTACCCGGCGGAGTTCGACGTCTACATCGACGCCAACGATGACGGCACCTGGGACTACGTCCTGTACAACGCCGAGAACGGTGGCTTCGGCGCCACCGGCCAGACCATCGTCTACGCCTACAACCTGAGCACGGGCACCGCCGTGGCCAGGTTCTACGCCAGTGCCGACCTGAACTCGTCGAACATCATCCTCACCGCCCTGGGTTCGGACATCGGCATCGCCAGCACGGCGCAGAAGTTCACCTTCGCCGTGTACTCGTTCGACAACTACTTCACCGGGGCCTTGACCGACGCCATCGACCCGATGACGCATACGCTGGGCACGCCGAAGTACAACCTGAACGCGGCGAGCTTCGGCACCCCGGTCAACGGAGGCGGCGCGCTCACGGCGAGTTCGGTGGCGGGTGGGGCGGCGGCCTCGCCGTCGCAGAGCGGCTTCCTGCTCATGCACACCAACGCCAAGACCGGCCGCGAGTCGGATCTGGTGACGGTGACGCCGTAAGCGCCCCCAGGCGCAACGGGGCCGCGCGTTCGACGCGCGGTGCCCGCAAGGGCCACCCAGGCGCAAGCCAGGTGGCCTTTGTCTTTCCTGGTCTCTCTATCGGACTGGGGCGGCCGCCGGGCCGCCGCCAGGGCGCAGCGTGCACCGGCCCCCTGGCACTGCCGCTGCGGCCGGGCTAGACGCCACGGGCTGACACAGCGCACCCGGATCCGTCAACACGCGGCAGGTCGACGCATCGCCGTGGCGCGGCGGGACGGCGGACCGCCGCGTGTAGCGTGCCGCGGCTCGCTGCAGGGCGACCGGGTCGGTGCGCAAGGTGGACCAGGGCAGGTAGGCGGCCGGCCCGCCGCAGGCGGACGTGCCGATGGCGATGGTGCGGCACTGATCGTCGCTGACGCAGGCGCCGTCGCCGATCAGCCGGCGCAGCTCGCCCATGCCCGCCTCGCCGGCATGCGGCAGGGTGTGCATCGTGATCAGACCGCATGCCGCCAGGGTGCCGAAGCGCACGCGGCAGTGCCGGCCGAACGGCAATCCGGGGTTCACGAGCGCGGCCTCGCCGCCGACATGCCGGCCCTCAGGCCAGCCTGCCGTGGCACTGCTTGTACTTCTTGCCGCTGCCACATGGGCAGGGGTCGTTGCGGCCGACCTTGGGCACCGGCGCTTCGCCCAGCAGGCCCGTGTCGGCCACCTGCGACACGCCGCCGTCCTCGGTGGGCGCGGTGTAGGTCACGTTGGCCAGTTGCGAAGCATGTTCCTCGATGGCCTGGGCGGCTTCGGCCGCCTGGTCCTGGCTCTGGATGCGCACCGTCATCAGCGTGCGCGTGACTTCCATCTTCACCACGTCGAGCAATTGCGAGAAGAGCTCGAAGGCCTCGCGCTTGTACTCCTGCTTGGGGTTCTTCTGCGCGTAGCCGCGCAGGTGGATGCCCTGGCGCAGGTAGTCCAGCGCGGCGAGGTGCTCACGCCAGTGTCCGTCGATGGACTGCAGCAGCACCATGCGCATGAAGGGCGTGAACTGCTCGGCGCCGACGAGGTCGACCTTGCCCTGGAACTGCGCGCCGGCCGCGGCCACGACCTTGTCCGCGATGTCCTCGTCGGTGATCGAATCGCTGCCTTCGACCTGGGCCTTGAGCGCCACGTCGAGTTGCCATTCCTCGCGCAACACGCGCTCCAGCGCGTCCAGGTCCCACTGTTCCTCGAGGCTGCCTTCGGGCACGTAGGTGCGCACCACCGCGGTCATCGAGCTCTTGCGCAGGTTGGAGATCTGTTCGTCGAGGGACGCGGCCTCGAGGATCTCGTTGCGCTGCTGGTAGATGACCTTGCGCTGGTCGTTGGCGACGTCGTCGTACTCGAGCAGCTGCTTGCGGATGTCGAAGTTGCGTGCCTCGACCTTGCGTTGCGCGCTCTCGATGCTGCGGTTGACGATGCCCGCCTCGATGGCCTCGCCCTCGGGCATCTTCAGGCGGTCCATGATTGCGCGCACGCGGTCGCCGGCGAAGATGCGCATCAGCGAATCGTCCAGCGACAGGTAGAAGCGCGACGCGCCCGGGTCGCCCTGGCGGCCCGAGCGGCCGCGCAGCTGGTTGTCGATGCGCCGGCTCTCGTGGCGCTCGGTGGCCACGATGCGCAGGCCGCCGGCGGCCTTCACCTGGTCATGCAGCGCCTGCCACTCGTCCTTGAGTTTCTGTGCGCGCGCCTTCTGTTCTTCCTCGGCGAGCTCCGCGTCGGCCTCGAGGAACTGGATCTGTTTCTCGACGTTGCCGCCGAGCACGATGTCGGTGCCGCGGCCCGCCATGTTGGTGGCGATGGTGATGACGCCGGGGCGGCCGGCCTGGGCCACGATCTCGGCCTCCTTGGCGTGCTGCTTGGCGTTGAGCACCTGGTGCGGCAGCTTGGCCTTGTCCAGCAGGCCCGAGAGCAGCTCGGAGTTCTCGATCGAGGTCGTGCCCACGAGCACCGGCTGGCCGCGCTCGTGGCAGTCACGGATGTCCAGCGTCACCGCATCGTACTTTTCCTTGGCGGTCTTGTAGATGAGGTCGTTGTCGTCCTTGCGGATGGTGGGCATGTTGGGCGGGATGACCACCGTCTCCAGCCCGTAGATCTCCTGGAATTCGTAGGCCTCGGTGTCGGCCGTGCCCGTCATGCCGGCGAGCTTGCCGTACATGCGGAAGTAGTTCTGGAAGGTGACCGAGGCGAGCGTCTGGTTCTCGCTCTGGATCTGCACGCGCTCCTTGGCCTCGACGGCCTGGTGCAGGCCGTCGCTCCAGCGCCGGCCCGTCATCAGGCGGCCGGTGAACTCATCGACGATCACCACCTCGCCGTTCTGCACCACGTAATGCTGGTCGCGGTTGTAGAGGTGGTGCGCACGCAGGGCCGCGTACACATGGTGCATGAGGGTGATGTTGGCCGGGTCGTAGAGGCTGGCGCCTTCGGCCAGCAGGCCGGCCTCGCCGAGCAGTCGTTCGGCGGCCTCGTGGCCCGATTCGGTGAGGAACACCTGGTGCGTCTTCTCGTCGACGGTGAAGTCGCCCGCGTCGATCACGCCCTCGCCGGTGCGGATGTCCTCCTCGCCGATCTGCTTCTTCAGCTTGGGCACCACGGCGTCGATGCGCACGTAGAGCTCGGTGTGGTCCTCGGCCTGGCCGCTGATGATGAGCGGCGTACGCGCTTCGTCGATGAGGATCGAGTCCACCTCGTCGACGATGGCATAGGCCAGGCCGCGTGCCACGCGGTCCTGCGTCTCGAGCACCATGTTGTCGCGCAGATAGTCGAAGCCGAACTCGTTGTTCGTGCCGTAGGTGACGTCGGCGGCAAACGCCGCCTGCTTTTCCTCGCGCCCCATGCCCGGCACGTTGATGCCCACGCTCAGTCCCAGGAAGCCGTAGAGCCTGCCCATCCACTCGGCGTCGCGGCGCGCGAGGTAGTCGTTCACCGTGACCACGTGCACGCCCTTGCCGGTGAGCGCATTCAGGTACACCGGCAGGGTGGCCACCAGGGTCTTGCCCTCGCCGGTGCGCATCTCGGCAATCTTGCCTTCGTGCAGCACCAGGCCGCCGACGAGCTGGACGTCGAAGTGGCGCATCTTCAGCGTGCGCTTGCTCGCCTCGCGCACCACGGCGAAAGCCTCCGGGATCAGGGCATCGAGCTCGGTGCCGGCGCTCAGGCGTTGGCGGAATTCATCACTCTTGGCGCGCAGCTCGGCGTCGGAGAGCTTCTCGAACTGCGGCTCCAGGACGTTGATGCGCTCCACCACACGCCGGTAGGCCTTCAACAACCGTTCGTTGCGACTGCCGAAAATCTGGGTCAGGATCTTGGGGAACATGCGGCGTCGGGCTCTCGTGGGTTGGTTGCCGGCGCCCAGGGCCCGTGGCAGGCACGGGGCGCGGGCACGCGGTCAAGACGAATTGGGGTCGCGGCGGCGGCTTTGCAAGCCGCGGCCACTTGCCGTGCGGACGGACGCATCACGGGGTGCCGGCGCGCCGCGCGCAAAGCGATCGAGTTTATCACCCGCTCCCACGGCGCCGGGGGCCGGCCCCGGGGCTTCGACCACGGCCTGGCACTGGCGCTTCGCGCCGCTCTGGCTGCGCGCCGCACGCG
>DYOR01000127.1 GCA_020720385.1 Rubrivivax sp. | reverse complement strand
CGAGGCGCGGGCTTGTGCACGTGCGCGTGGCCATGGCCGTGAGCGCCGTCGGCGTGGCCCTGTGCGCCGTCCCGGCCACTCGGCTTGGTTGGCGTGCCGAGCGTGGCGCAGGCGGGGGTGAACGGCACGCGCACCACCTGCAGCGTCACGTGGCGGATCTCGAAGTGCTCGTGCAACTCCTCGGTGGCGTGCTGCAGGAAGGCATCGTCGGCATGGCCCTCGGGCATCACCAGGTGCGCGGTCATGGCGATCTCCGAGGTGCCCATGGCCCACACGTGCAGGTCGTGCACGCGCGCCACGCCGGGCTGCGCTTCAAGCAAGGCCTGCACCGCATGCAGGTCGATGCCCTCGGGCACGCCGTCGAAGAGCAGGTGCAGCGACTGCCGCAGCAGGCTCCAGGTGCCCCAGACGATGACCGCGGCGATGAGCAGGCTGACCACCGGGTCGAGCCAGGTCCAGCCGAACCACAACGCCAGGCCGCCGGCCACCACCACGCCGGCCGAGACCAGGGCGTCGGCCGCCATGTGCAGGAAGGCGCCGCGGATGTTGAGGTCCCTCTCGCCGCCGCGCATGAAGAGCAGCGCCGTGGCCGTGTTGACGACGATGCCGATGCCGGCCACGACCATGATGGTGACACCCTGCACCGCCTGCGGCGATTGCAGCCGGTGCAGCGCCTCCCAGGCCAGCGAGCCCATGGCCACCAGCAGCAGCAGCGCGTTGATGAAGGCGGCCAGGATGCTGGCGCGCTTGAAGCCGTAGGTGTGGCGTGCATCGGGCCGCAGCCGGCCGGCCAATGCACCGCCCCAGGCGAGCACCAGGCCGATGACGTCGCTGAGGTTATGGCCCGCATCGGCCAGCAGCGCCAGCGAATCCACCTTCCAGCCGTAGAAGGCCTCCACCGCGACGAAGGCGATGTTCAGCGCGATGCCGATGCCGAAGGCGGCGTTGAAGTTGGCCGGGGCGTGGCTGTGGTCGTGGTGCGGGCTCATGCCCCATTCTGCCGCCCGCGCCGGGCGGTGGCTCAGCAGCCCTCGGCCTTCTTCAAGGTCTTGCTCAGGTTGGCGCCGCCGCTGTTGTCGTAACTCAGGCGCACCTGGTCACCCTTGCCGATGGACTTGTCGGCAATCTTGTCCAGCGTCGTCTTGTCCTTCACTTTCACGGACACCGGCTCGCCGCCCTTGGCATTGACCACCGAGACGACGGCGGACTTGCCGTCGGCCGCCAGGGTAATGGCATCGACCTTGCCGATCATCTTGACGTCCGCGGCTAGGCTCGGCGGCGCAAGCGTGGCGCCCGCCAAGGCCAGGGTCAGGGCCGTGGCGATCTTGTTCAAAGCATGCATACGTATTTCCTTGGCATGTGGGGCCGAGGGCACGGGCGCCCCAGGCACCCGGCCTCGCGCGGGTGGCAACCTATTTGACGACGGGGCCCTTGGGCGTGTACATGACCTCCGCGTCCAGGAAGGCGAAGCGCTTCATGTCCATCTTGCAGTCGTCCTTCAGCCCGAAGTACATCTCACCGGCCCGCGCGCCCGTGGCGCAGACGAAGACCACGAATCCTCCCTGCGGCAGCTTGGCGATGGTCGGCGGGCAGCCTTCGGAGTAGATCTCGTTGATCGGCACGTGCTTGGAGCCGGCGAAGTGACCGGCCGCAAATTCGAACGAGGTACGGACATCGACTATCGAGACGTTGCCCGCCTTCTCCGCAACGGCCTTGTTGAAGAAGGCCTTGTCGATGACGCCTTCGTCCTTGGCCATCTGCAGCGCGGCGACGGCGTTCGCTGCGGGCTTGGCCTGCGCCTGCGCGGGTGCCACGGCCTGTTGCGCGCATCCGGCAGATAGGGCCAGCGCGAGCGCCGCCAGTGATGTCAGCATGAAGTTCTTCATTTTGTGTTTCTCCTCGTTTACTGGATTTCGGCGATGTCGCCATTGAAGACGGCGGTCTTCATGTAGCCCGCGCCGTAGACCTTGGCGGCGGCGGCATAGTTGGCCAGGGCGCTGGCCTTTGCACCGGCCACGACGATGAGCTTGTCCTTCTGCGCGTTGGCGGCGAGGAATTTGCTCAGGTCCGGGTCGTCTTTCAGGTTGACGACGATGGCGCCATTGCCCACGCCCTTCTTCGCGCCCTTGACCGTGACCTCGAAGTAGTTCTTCTCGAAGTACACCGGGCCTTTGACGAAGGCCTTCAGGTTCGTGTAGCCCTTTTCCTTGAGCATCTTGATGTTGTTCAGGCTCATCGGGCAGGGCCGGCCGATGCCCAGGAAGATCTCGGCGTCCTTGGCGATGCCCAACTTCTCGAAGTCGGGATAGAGGAGCTTGAACTTGGCGTCGTAGATGTTGTAGGCGGTGGGGACATGCCCTTCGTCGTAGTTCCTCGACGGCCGCGCGTCGATGACGAAGACCTTGCCGCTGCGCTCGAGCAGTTGCGGCAACTTGGCCATGACATAGGCGCTGTCGACGGCCTGCACGCCCATGTCCGCGGCGGCCTTCAGGATGACTTCCGCCGGCGGCAGCGCAATCGTGGGTTCGCTCTGCGCCAGGGCGAACCCATGCGCCATCGACAGCGACAGCGCGACGGGCAGCAACAGGGAATCGATGTGTTTCATGGGTGTCTTCCTCGGGTTGACGTTGACATTCGCTTCGGATGTCGGGACTACGCTTAGGAAGACGACGCAGTGCGCCGAGGGATGCGGGTGCCTGCAGGCAACGGTTTGATGTGGGTCAAACAAGCGACCGCCGCCGCGCCGATGGGCAGCGCAGCGGCCCGTGCCCCGCAACTCAGGCGGTGGGGTCTGGCGCCGGCGTCCGGCCCGCGTGCCCGCTGACCTGCCCGAGATCGTCGAAGCGCACCCGGCACACCTCGACCAGACGGCGGCGCAGGCGTTGGCGGGCGCGCAGCAGGCGCGACTTGACCGCCGGCAGGCTCAGGCCCTGGGCCTGCGCGTAGTCGGCCTGCGTCTGGCCCTGGATGTCGCAGGCACGCAGCACGTCGGCATCGTCTGACGACAGCTCGCCGAGCACACGCTGCAGGCAGCCCGTGAGCGCGTCCACCGCCGATACGGGCTCGGACTCGTGCGCCGGTAGCAGTTCAGCCAGCGGCTCTATGGGTTCGGCGGCATGCGCGGTGCGGGCGCGATCCACCAGCGCGTTATGCGCCACCTTGAACAGCCACGCGCGCGGGTCGTCCAGCGCACAAAAGGCCTTGCCCTGGCGCATGGCCTTGAAGAACACGTCCTGCAGCACGTCGTCGGCCGCGTGGGCGTCGCCCAGGCGCCGGCGCAGGAATCCGCGGATCTCCTCACCGTGTGCCTGCCAGGCCGCACCGACGCAACCATAGCCGCCGGCCTGGGGGGTGACGGGTCTCGGCAGCTGTTTCATGGCTCGTTCGTCAGCATGACGCCGGCAAGCGTACCGCGGCGCGGGCCGCATCGCCCGGCCAGTTCGCCTACCGGCGCCTTCGTCGAGTGCGGCAACTGGCGCCGCAGGGCAGTGCGGCAGTCGACCGCCGACGCGGTGCCATCAAGGCTCTTCCGAGACACTTTATGCCGGTCTTGGCGCCGTTCTGGTCCTTGCGGCGGGCGTTTGAACTTCCTATGCTCGGGCCACCGGCCTCGAGAGCAGGCTTGGCGCGAAAAGGGGAGGGCGGGATGTCGTCGCAGATTTTCGGCCTGGACGCCTTTGCGCCCAAGGAGATTGCCGCGCGCGTGGCCGACATCGGCGTCGCCAAGGCGCGGCTGCCGCTGCTCACGCAGGCGCTGTTGGGCGTGCTGGCGGGCGCGTTCATCGGCCTTGGCGCACTCATGTTCACGCTCGTGGCTTCGGACAAGTCACTCGGCTTCGCGGCCACGCGCCTGCTCGGGGGGCTGGTCTTCTCGCTCGGCCTCGTGCTCGTGAGCGTGGCGGGCGCCGAGCTCTTCACCGGCAACAACCTGCTGGCAATGGCCTGGGCGAGCCGACGCCTTTCCACCGTCGAGGCGCTGCGCAACTGGCTGGTGGTGTGCACGGCCAACCTCGTCGGTGCCGTGGGGCTGGCGCTGCTGGTGGCGTGGTCGGGCCACGGCACGATGAACCAGGGCGAGGTCGGCCGTGCAGCGATCGAGATCGCCAGCAACAAGGCCGCGCTCGACCCGGGCACGGCCTTCGTGCGCGGCGTGCTGTGCAACCTGCTCGTCTGCATGGCGGTGTGGATGGCCATGGCCGGCCGCAGCGTGTCCGACAAGGTGGTGGCGATCGTCTTCCCGATCACCGCCTTCGTCGCCGCCGGCTTCGAGCACAGCATCGCCAACATGTACTTCTTCCCGCTGGCCATGCTGCTCGGCGCGCCGCTGAGCGCATGGGACATGCTGGTCAATCTGGTGATGGTGATCGCCGGGAACCTCGTCGGCGGCAGCGTGCTGGTGGCGCTGGTGTACTGGGCGATCTACCTGCGGCCGGGCGCCGAATCATCTTGAGACAGGCCCCGCGGCGCGCCATGGCGCCGCGGGGCGCGAGGGCGCGGCAGACTGCTCGCGGTCGGGTGCCGCGCGCAGGTTCAGGCCGCCAGCCAGCGCTCGACCTTCTCGCGGCTGGGCACGCCGCCGGCATGCATCACCTTGCCGTCGACGACCACGCCCGGCGTGCTCATCACGCCATAGCTCATGATCTCGCGCAGTTCCTCGACCTTGCCGACCGCGATGTCCAGGCCCCTGGCCTTGGCCACCTGCTCGATGAGGGCGACGGTGGCGCGGCAGTTGGCACAGCCGGTGCCAAGCACCTTGATATCCATGCGATCTCCTTGGAGTGTGGGAAAGCCCGCAACGGGCCGGTGCGCATGTCGCGTCGCGCCGCTGCGCTCACAACACCGCATTGAAAACGAAGCCGACGGTGAGGATGCCGGTGGCGACGACACCGGCGAAGGTGACGATGAGTCGCAGCTCGAGCACCTTGCGCAGGATGACCATCTCGGGCAGCGACAGCGCGATCACGCTCATCATGAAGGCCAGCACCGTGCCCAGCGCCGCGCCCTTGGCGAGCAGGGCCTGGACGATGGGGATGACGCCGGCGGCGTTGGCGTACATGGGCACGCCGATGAGCACGGCGGCGGGCACCGACCACCAGGGCGCGTCGCGGCCCATGATCGAGGCCATGAAGTCCTGCGGCACCCAGCCGTGGATGGCCGCACCGATGGTGATGCCGCCGACGATGTAGGGCCAGACGCGGCCGACGATCTCGCGCACGCTGGCGAACCCGGCGCCGATGCGCTCTTGCAGCGTCAGCCCGCCTTCGCCGGCCGCGGCGGCCACCTTGGGCATCTCGCGCACCCAGTCTTCGAGGTATTGCTCCATCTTCAGCCGGCCGATGACCCAGCCCGCGACGATGGCGATGCTCAGCCCCAGGCCCAGGTACAGCGCCGCGATCTTCCAGCCGAAGAGGCCGAAGAGCAGCACCAGCGCCACCTCGTTGACCATGGGTGCGGAGATGAGGAACGAAAAGGTCACCCCCAGCGGCACGCCGGCCTGCACGAAGCCGATGAACAGCGGCACCGCCGAGCATGAGCAGAACGGGGTGACGATGCCCAGCGTGGCGGCCATGACGTTGGCCAGGCCCTCGCTGCGGCCGGCGAGCAGCGCACGCGTGCGCTCGGGGGTGAAGTAGGAATTCACCATGCCCATGACGAAGACCACCGCGGTGAGCAGCAGCAGCACCTTGGGCGTGTCGTAGAAGAAGAACTCGAGCGCCGCGCCGAGGTGGCTGGCGTGATCCACCGGCAAGGCCGCCACCAGCGCCTGCGCCGCGGGCAGCAAAGCCTGGTAGAGCCCGCACCAGGCGATCGCAGCCAGCAGCAGGAAGGCGCGCGGGTGCTGCTGCGGCAGCTGCTGCGCGCGGCGGGACAGGGTCAGCTCGGTCATGCGTTCACCTCTGCCCGTGGAGACGAAGACGGTGCGAGAAGGATGCACACCGCGTTCAGCGCTTGCCCGCGCCCCACAGGCGACGCCACCCGTGGCGCCGCGATGCGCTCGCCGGTGCGGCGTCGTGGATGGGATCGGGCCGGCTGCGTGACAGCACCCAGCGCGCCGGGGTGGGCGCGCTGCCGCTGGCGCACAACGACCCCATGTGCTGCGGGTCGAAGATCTTGATGAAGCCGGGCTGCTCCGGGCGGTCGGCGTAGACCAGGCCGCAGTAGCTGCGCGCGTGTTCGCGACGCAGCAGCGCATCGATCTCGTCCACGCAGCGGTTCAGGCCGGCGGCATCCAGCGGCGCGTCGGGCGGCGGCTCGCCGGTCTGGCTCAGGTACCAGCCCAGCGGCTCGGCGCGCACGCGCAGCCACAGCGCGTCGAGCTGCTCCCAGCGCAGCATGCCGCTGAGCGGGCCGTTCATCGGTGGCGGGGGCGGGTGGCTGCCATCGCGGGCATTATGCGCAGGGCATGGCGGCGTCGCGTGTCTCGGGCCGAAGAGCCGCGCGGCGCGTGCGGTGGCGCGAGAGTGCAGGTCTGAACTCGAGGTCTGCCGGCCATGAAAACGCCCTGGATCCGCCGCGTCGCCCTGGTCCTCGGCGCGCTGCTGCTGTTGCTGGCGCTGGCCGCCGCGGTGCTCGTGGCGACCTTCGACGCCAACCGCTACAAGACGCTGGCCATCGCCTGGATGAAGACCGAGCACCAGCGCGAGCTGGCCATCGACGGGCCGATCGAGCTCTCGGTGTTCCCGCGGCTCGCGGTGCAGGTCTCCCGGCTGCGTGTCTCGGAACGCGGCCGCGCCGACGAGTTTCTCCGCGTGGACGAGGCCGCGTTGGCCGTGCAGGTGATGCCGCTGCTGCGCAAGCAACTGGTCGTCGAGCGCATCCGTGCGCGCGGCGTGCATGCCAGCTACCGGCGCGATGCCCAGGGCCTGCGCAACGTCGACGACCTGGTGTCCGCGCCCGCCGCGCCCCAGGGCCAGACCCGGGAGCCGGCGTCGGCGGCACCGGCGCTGCGCCTGGACATCAACGCGGTGCAACTCGACGATCTGCACCTGCGTGTGGACGACCAGCTCGGCGGGCTGGCCGGCGAGGTCGTCATCGAGACCTTCTCCGCCGGCCGCCTGGCCAGCGGGGCGCGCTCACCCGTGGCGCTGCGGGCCACGGCGCAACTCACGCGGCCGACGGCGCTCACGCTGCGACTGGATGGGCGCACGACCCTGGCCCTGGACCTGGAAAGGAGTGCCGTCGCACTGAGCGACCTGGAGTTGACGCTTGCGGGCAGTGCCGGGCCGCGCAAGATCGACGCCAGCATGAAGGCCGACCTGCAGCTCGACACGGGCCGTGGCGCGCTGGCCGTCGAGGCGCTGGACCTGCGCGCCCGGCTCGCCGACCCGGGCCTGCCCGATCTGCAGCTGACCTTGCGGGGCAGTGCCGGCGTCGACGCGAAGACCGCGCAGTGGAAGCTCACCGGTGCGCTGAACACGAACAAGCTGGAGACCCATGGGCGCGTGGCCCTGGGCGCTGCCGTGCCCGTC
Source organism: Rubrivivax sp. (assembly GCA_020720385.1). Classification (GTDB taxonomy): domain Bacteria; phylum Pseudomonadota; class Gammaproteobacteria; order Burkholderiales; family Burkholderiaceae_C; genus Rubrivivax. The sequence continues at coordinate 1,001 of DYOR01000127.1, read as the reverse complement.
GTCCAGGCCAGCGCGCGCTTCGACGAGCTGGATCTGAACAAGTTGCTGCCGCCCGAAAAGCCCGGTGCCGCGGCCACCGGTGCGGCCACCGGCGCCGAGGGCGCGCTGCCCTTCGACGCGCTGAAGGCAGTCGACGGCCAGTTCAAGGTCGACGCCGCTGCGCTCGCCTTTCGCCAGTACAAGGTGGCCGAGGCGGCGCTGGCGGCGACGCTGGAGGGGGGGCTGTTGCGCGTCTCGCGCCTCGCCGGGCGCGCCTGGGGTGGCCGTTTCGAGGCCAGCGGCAGCGCCCAGGCCACGGGCCAGCGCGTTGGGCTGAAGCTCGATGCCAGCGGCGTGAACGTGAACGCGTTGCTGCGCGACATCGCGCACAAGGACCTGCTCGAGGGCACCGGCCATGTCGCCGCCGACGTGCATTCGAGCGGCGCGAGCGTGGCTGCCTTGCGCTCCAACCTCGCCGGCACGGCGGCGCTGCAGCTGCGCGACGGGGCGATCAAGGGCTTCAACCTGGCGCGCTCGCTGCGCCAGGCCAAGGCGGCGCTGTCGCTGCGCCAGGACGCGGTGAGCCAGGCCCGCGCCACCGAGAAGACCGATTTCTCCGAGCTGAGCGCCAGCGCACGCCTGGCCGCCGGCGTGGCGCACAGCGACGACCTGCTGCTGAAGAGCCCCTTCCTGCGCCTGGGCGGTGCGGGCCGCTTCGACATCGGCCGTGGCCGCATCGACTACACCGCGCGCGCCACGGTCGTGGCCGCTGCCACCGGCCAGGACGCTGGCGATCTCGGCGCCTTGCGCGGGGTGACGGTGCCGGTGACGCTGAGCGGCCCCTTCGAGGCCATCGATTGGAAGATCCAGTGGTCCGAGGTGGCCACCGCGGCGCTGAAGGCGCGCATCGAGGGCAAGCTCACCGAGGCGCTGCGTGGCAAGCTCGGCGCAGCGCCGGCGGGCGCGGTGGCCGCCTCCGCGGCGGGCACACCCGAGGAGCGTCTCAAGGGCAAGCTCAAGGG
>DYOR01000126.1:6023-8476 GCA_020720385.1 Rubrivivax sp. | reverse complement strand
CGCGAACGCGTTCGGCTTGTTCGTCAGGCAGGCCAGGCGCAGGCCGGCGGCCTTGAGCGCGCGCAAGCCCTCCACGACGCCGGCGAAGACCGCCGAGTGGCGGCCGTTGATGTACACGTAATGGTGCTGGTAGCGCGCCCAGGCCGCCTCGTACAGCGCGGCCGGGGCGCCGACCTCGGCCAGCGTGCGCTGCAGCAGGTACTCGGAGCCCTTGCCCACGGTGCGCGCGATGAACTCGCGTCCCACCGGCGGCCAGCCCAGGTCGGCCAGCGCACGCGCCAGCGCCACCTCGAAGTCGCCGACGGTGTCGACCATGGTGCCGTCGAGGTCGATGATGGCGGCTTCGAAGACGGTGTCGGGCAAGGGCATGAGCGGCGGCGATGGTGGCGGGGGCTGGTGCATTGTGCCGGGCGGACGCAGGCCGGGCGCGGGCGCGGACAATGTGGTGGCCGGTGGCGCCAGCGCCGCGCCACTGCGGCGCCGCGGCACCGACCCCGCCCCGCGGCCCGATCCTTCCTCCTGCCTTGCCCGCCGTCTGTCCCTGCCCATGACCTCGACCTCGACCTCGTTCGACCTACTCCCGCTCGGCCCCGCCGTGCTCGCCAACCTGGCGCGGCTGGGCTACACGGCGATGACGCCGATCCAGGCCGCAGCGCTGCCGCTGGCGCTGGCGGGGCACGACCTCATCGCCCAGGCGCAGACCGGCAGCGGCAAGACCGCGGCCTTCGCGCTGGCGCTGCTGGCGCGCCTCGACACCCGGCGCTTCGCGGTGCAGGCGCTGGTGCTGTGCCCGACGCGCGAACTGGCCGAGCAGGTGGCCCAGGAGACGCGCCGCCTGGCGCGCGCCGAGGACAACGTGAAGGTGCTGGTGCTGTGTGGCGGCGCGCCGATCAAGCCGCAGGCCGAGAGCCTGGCGCATGGCGCGCATGTCGTGGTCGGCACGCCGGGCCGGCTGCTCGACCACCTGGAGCGTGAAACGCTGGCGCTCGGCGCCGTCAACACGCTGGTCCTCGACGAGGCCGACCGCATGCTCGACATGGGCTTCATGGACGACATCGCCGCCATCGCCAGCCGCGCCCCGAAGGCACGCCAGACGCTGCTCTTCTCGGCCACCTACCCCGAGGGCATCGCACAGTTGGCAAAGAAGTTCCTGCGCGAACCAAAGGAGGTCACGCTCACCCAGCGCCCCGCCGCCACGCAGATCCGCCAGCGCTTCTATGAAGTCACCGAGAGCGAGCGCCTGCACGCCGTGGGCCTGCTGCTGAACCACTTCCGCCCGCTGAGCACGCTGGCCTTCTGCAACACCAAGCAGCAATGTCGCGACCTCGTCGACGTGCTGCAGGCCCAGGGCATCAGCGCGCTGGCCCTGCACGGCGACCTCGAGCAGCGCGACCGCGACCAGGTGCTGGTCCGCTTCGCCAACCGCAGCTGTTCGGTGCTCGTGGCCACCGACGTCGCCGCGCGCGGCCTGGACATCACCCAGCTCGAAGCGGTGATCAACGTCGACATCACGCCCGACACCGAAGTGCACACGCACCGCATCGGCCGCACCGGGCGCGGCGAGGAGACTGGCTGGGCCTTCAGCCTGGCCAGCCTGGACGAGATGGGCCGCGTCGGCCGTATCGACGCCATGCAGGGCACCGCCAGCCCCTGGCAGCCCTTGAGCGAGCTCACGCCCACCGGCAACGAACCGCTGCGCCCGCCCATGGTGACGCTGCAGATCCTGGGTGGGCGCAAGGAGAAGATCCGCGCCGGCGACGTGCTGGGCGCGCTGACCAAGGACGCCGGGCTGCCGGGCGCGCAGATCGGCAAGATCAACGTCAACGAGTTCTCGACCTACGTGGCGGTGGCGCGCGAGCTCGCACCCCAGGCGCTGGCGGCGCTCAACGAGCGGCCGGTGAAGGGCAAGCGCGTCAAGGCGCGCCCGTTGGAGTAGGCCGCAGCGGACGCCGTCGCCAGTGCGCCGCCTGGCAGGGGCATCGCGGCAGGAGCGCGCGGCCGCAGGCCACGCTGCCTAGAATGAGCCGCATGGCCAAGCCCGAGTTCAGCTGCGAAGCGCAGGTGCAGTACCTGCCCGAGAAGTCGCAAGTGCCCGAAGGTCCGTATGCCTTCGCCTACACCATCAAGATCCGCAACAGCGGTGACATCGCCGCGCAGCTCATCGCCCGCCACTGGGTGGTGACCGACGCCGAAGGCCAGCGCGAGGACGTGCGCGGACTGGCCGTGGTCGGCCACCAACCCCTGCTCAAGCCCGGCGAGGAGTTCGAGTACACCAGTTGGACGCGCATCGGCACCACCACCGGCCAGATGCACGGCACCTTCTTCTGCATGACCGAGGAAGCCCGGCCTTTCGAGGCGGCGATTCCGGAGTTCGCGCTCGTCTACCCGGGCGCCTTGCACTGACCCGGGGGCGGCGGGCCGCGGCCTCAGTGCGGCGGATCTCGCGGCGGATC
>DYOR01000126.1:0-5923 GCA_020720385.1 Rubrivivax sp. | reverse complement strand
GCGGCGGGTGGTGCGGCGGTTCGCCCTTGCGCCGGCCGGCGAACATGGTCCACCACACGATCAGCGCCAGCAGCGCCAGCGCACCCAGCGCTTCGAGGAGCAACAGCCACATCGTCAGCGCCTCGCCCGGGTGAGGAACGGGCTCGCCGCCAGCCGCGGCCAGAGCAGGTTGATGGCCAGGCCGGCGAGCACGAGTGCGGCGGCGATGAGCTTCCACGCCGGCAGCGCCTCGCCCAGCGCCAGGGCCGAGGCGCTCATGCCGAACACCGGCACGAGCAGCGCCGTGGGCACCACCGTGGCGGCCGGGTGGCGCGCCAGCAGCCAGCCCCAGGCCGCGTAGCCGAAGAGCGAGTTGCCCAGCGACTGCCAGAGCACCGCCAGCCACGCCGCGGCGCCTGCAGCCTGCACGGCCTGCAGCATGCGCGCCGGCCCCTCGAACCACAGCGACAGCGCCAGCAGCGGCGGCACGGCAAAGGCGCTCGACCAGACCACCACGCCGAGCATGTCCACGCGCCCCATGGTGCGCGCGACCTGGTTGCCCAGGGCCCAGGCCAGCGCCGCCCCCACCACCAGCAGCAGGCCCGCCACGCTGGTGTCGGCGTCGGTGTGCGCGCCGATGACGACGATGCCCGCGCTGGCCAGCGCCAACGCCAGCACCTGAAAGCGGCGCACGCGCTCGCCCGCCGTGACCATCGCCAGGCCGATGGTGAAGAAGACCTGGATCTGGATCACCAGCGAGGCCAACCCGGGCGAGATGCGCCCGGCCACGGCGATGTAGAGCAGCCCGAACTGGCCCGCGCCGATGAGCACGCCGTAAGCCGCCAGCTTGCGCCAGGGCACCGCCGGGCGGCGGATGAAGAGCGCCGCGGGCAGCAGCACGAGGACGAAGCGCAGCACCGCCAGCAGCAGCGGCGGCAGGCTCGCCAGCGCGAACTTGATGACGACGAAGTTCGTGCCCCATACCGCCACCACGGCCAGGGCGAGCAGCGCGTGGCGCGCCGGCAGGCGATGCGCGGCCGTCAAACCGCCACCACGATGCGCTTGCTCCCCTGCGCCTTGGCCTCGGCGAGCGCGTGCTGCACGCGCTCCAGGGTCTGCGCCACGTCCTCGCCGGCGTGGTGCTCGGCCACCCCGGCCGACAAGGTGATGCCCACCGCCTCGCTGCCGTGCAGGATGCGCAGTGCGGCGACGCGCTGGTGCAGGCGCTCCAGGCCGCCGCGCGCCAGCGCCACCCGCGTGTCGGGCAGCATGAGCACGAACTCCTCGCCGCCCCAGCGCGCCAGCAAGTCGGCCACGCGCACGTGGCGCAGCGCCTCCTGCGACACGGCGCGCAGCACCGCGTCGCCCACCGCGTAGCCATGCGCCTCGTTCACCGCCTTGAAGCGGTCGATGTCGAGCAGCGCCACGCAAAACGTCTGCCCCGAGCGCATGCAGCGCTGGCGCTCCTGCTCGAGCACGTCTTGCATGTGGCGGCGGTTGGCCAGCCCGGTGAGTTCGTCGCGCGTGGTGTGCTCGCGCAACCGGGACAGCGCCTGGGCCAGCTCGGCGCGCTGCAGCCGCGCGCGGTAGCGCAGGCGCGACAGCCGCGCCGCAAGCAGCAACACCATGAGCACGAGCGCCGCCAGGACGACGAAGTGACCCAGCTCCAGCACCGCCGGGTAGCGCTGCGGCTGCGTCACTGCGCACAGCCCCATGGTGAGAGCGAAGAGCAGCACGGCGTAGGCGGCGAGCCAGCGCATCTGCCGCGGCGAGGCGGCGAAGACGCCGAACATGAGCACCACCATCGTCGTCGGCAGCACCACGCCGCGCCCGGCGCCCAGCAGCGCGTAGGCCGCCGCGCCGCTGCTCAGCCCGAAGACCATCTGCGGCAGCATCAGCGCGGGCTCGGCCAGGCGCTGCGACCAGCCGCTGCGGATGAGCAGGAAGAACAGCGCCATGCCCGCCAGCGTGAGCGCCGTCCACCACGCCGCGGGCAGCGCGCGCGCCACGCCGATCCAGACGAAGTACTGCACCACCGCCACGGCGACGAAGAGCAGCGCCGCGACCAGCCCGGTCTGCGCCAGGCGCATGCGCCGGGAGGGGTTGGTGCCGAGCAAGGCGTCGAGCAGACGGCGCATGGGTCCGGGTGACGTGAGTGGGCGCTTTCGAGAGGTGGCGAGCGTAGCGCACTCCTTGCGCCGCCCAGCGGCCGCGCCTGCGTCTGCGTCTGCGTCTGTGCGTGCGCCTGCACCTGCTCCGCACGGCCGCGGCGGCCTCAGAATGACAGGCTCATGGCAGCGCATGGCCCGCCCTGCCGCATTGCCGCCGCTGGAGACAACGCCATGAACGCCCCGCTCCCCGAAGCCCTGCGCCGCGCGCTCGAATGCGCCACGCTGGACGACAAATACAGCCTGGCCAGCGGCCGCGCCTTCATGAGCGGCGTGCAGGCCCTGGTGCGCCTGCCCCTGCTGCAGCGCGCGCGCGACGTGGCGGCGGGCCTGAACACCGCGGGCTTCATCAGCGGCTACCGCGGCAGCCCGCTGGGGGGCTACGACCAGGCGCTGTGGGCCGCCGGCAAGCACCTGGCGGCGAGCCATGTGGTCTTCCAGCCCGGCGTGAACGAGGAACTCGCCGCCACCGCCGTGTGGGGCACGCAGCAACTCGACCTCTACCCGCAGGCAAAGAAGTACGACGGCGTGTTCGGCATCTGGTACGGCAAGGGCCCGGGCGTGGACCGCTGCAGCGACGTCTTCAAGCACGCCAACATGGCGGGCACGGCGCGGCACGGCGGCGTCATCGCCGTGGCCGGCGACGACCATCTGAGCAAGAGCAGCACCGCGGCGCACCAGAGCGACCACATCTTCAAGGCCTGCGGCCTGCCCGTGTTCTTCCCCGCCAACGTGCAGGAGATCCTGGACCTGGGCGTGCACGCCTTCGCCATGAGCCGCTTCGCGGGCTTGTGGAGCGGCGTGAAGACGATCCAGGAAGTGGTCGAGTCCTCGGCCTCGGTGGTGGTCGACGCGCAGCGCGTGGAGATCGTCCTGCCGCAGGACTTCGCCATGCCCGCGGGCGGGCTGCACATGCGCTGGCCCGACGCGCCGCTGGAGCAGGAGGCGCGGCTCTTCGAGTACAAGTGGTACGCGGCTCTGGCCTACGTGCGCGCCAACCGCCTCAACCACAACGTCATCGCAGGCCCCCATGATCGCCTCGGCCTGATCGCCAGCGGCAAGGCCTACAACGACACGCGCCAGGCGCTGGCCGACCTGGGGCTGGACGACGCCACCTGCCGCACAGTCGGCGTGCGCCTGCACAAGGTGGGCGTGGTGTGGCCGCTGGAAGCCAGCATCACGCGCGATTTCGCGCGGGGCCTGCAGGAGATCCTCGTCGTCGAGGAGAAGCGCCAGGTGATCGAGTACCAGCTCAAGGAGCAGCTCTACAACTGGCGCGCCGACGTGCGCCCCCATGTGCTGGGCAAATTCGACGCCCCCGAGGGTTCGGGCGAGGAGGCCGGCGCGGGCGGCGAATGGGGCATGCCGAACCCGGGCGAGAACGCCCTGCTGCCGGCCAAGGCGGAGCTCACGCCGGCGATCGTCGCCCGGGCCATCGCCAGGCGGCTGGGTGTCCTGGGCGTGCCGGCCGAGATCGCCGCGCGCATGGACGAACGCCTCGCGGCGCTGGCCGCGCGCGAGCGCCAGCTCGCTGAAGTGAAGACCGACACCGGTGAACGCCTGCCCTGGTTCTGCAGCGGCTGCCCGCACAACACGAGCACGCGCGTGCCCGAAGGCAGCCGCGCGCTGGCGGGCATCGGCTGCCACACCATGGCCTTGTGGATGGACCGCCGCACCAGCACCTTCAGCCAGATGGGCGGCGAAGGGGCGGCCTGGGTCGGCCAGGCACCGTTCAGCAAGGACAGGCATGTCTTCGCCAACATCGGCGATGGCACCTACTTCCACAGCGGCATCCTGGCCATCCGGCAGAGCATCGCCGCCGGCGTGAACATCACCTACAAGCTGCTCTACAACGACGCCGTGGCCATGACCGGCGGGCAGCCGGTGGGCGAGAGGCCCGAGGGCCACAGCGTGCGGCAGATCATGAAGAGCCTGCTCGCCGAGGGCGCGGCCCGGCTGGTCGTCGTCACCGACGAGCCGGCGAAGTACCACGGCGCGGCGCTGGAGCCCGGCGTGACCGTGCACCACCGCGACGAGCTCGACGCCGTGCAGCGCCAGCTGCGCGACATCCCGGGCACCACGGTGATCGTCTACGACCAGACCTGCGCCACCGAGAAGCGCCGCCGGCGCAAGCGCGGCCGTCTCGCCGACCCGGCCAGGCGCGTCGTCATCAACGAGCTGGTGTGCGAAGGCTGCGGCGACTGCAGCGAGCACAGCAACTGCCTCAGCGTGGAGCCCGCCGAGACCGAGTTCGGGCGCAAGCGGCGCATCAACCAGAGCAGTTGCAACAAGGACTACTCCTGCCTGAAGGGCTTCTGCCCGAGCTTCGTCACCGTCGAAGGTGGCCAGCCCAGGAAGCCGAAGAAGACGCCGCCGGGCGACCCGGCGGCGCTGGCCCCCCTGCCCGAGCCCAGGCTGCCGACGCCGGGCGCCGGCGAGGACCAGCCCTGGGGCATCCTCGTGGGTGGCGTCGGCGGCACCGGCGTCATCACCATCGGCCAGTTGCTGGGCATGGCCGCGCACCTGGAAGGCAAGGGCGTGGTCACGCAGGACGCCGGTGGCCTGGCGCAAAAGGGCGGCGCCACCTGGAGCCACATCCAGATCGCCGCGCGGCCCGAGGCGATCCACACGAGCAAGGTGAACATGGCGCAGGCCGACCTCGTCATCGCCTGCGACGCCGTCGTCGGCGCCATGAAGACCACGCTGGCCGCGATGCAGCACGGCCGCACTTTCGTCGCCCTGAACACCCACGGCACGCCCACCGCGGCCTTCGTCAAGGACGCGAACTGGCAGTTCCCCGGCGGCCACTGCGGGTCCGCCGTGCGCGCCAGCGTCGGCGACACCCTGGTGGGCAGCTTCGACGCCGAAGAAGTGGCGCTGGCCCTGCTCGGCGACGCCATCTACACCAACCCCTTGATGCTGGGTTACGCCTGGCAGCAGGGCCGGGTGCCGTTGGGCCACGCCGCGCTCATGCGCGCCATGGAGCTCAACGGCGTGCAGGTCGAGAACAACAAGGCGGCGTTCGAGTGGGGCCGGCGCTGCGCGCACGACCTCGCGGCGGTGCGCGCGCAGCTCGAGCCCGGGCAGGTGCTGCGCTTCGAGCGCAGGCCGGCGCTCGACGAGATGGTGGCCACGCGCATGGCCTTTCTCACCCGTTACCAGGACAGCGCCTACGCCGCGCAGTACGCGGCCTTCGTCGACAAGGTGCGCCTCGCCGAGACGCGCGCGTGCGGCGACTCGGGCCACGGGGCGTTCACCGAGGCCGTGGCGCGCTACCTCTTCAAGCTCATGGCCTACAAGGACGAGTACGAGGTCGCGCGCCTGCACACCGAAGCGGCGTTCACCGAGCAGATCGCGGCGATGTTCGAAGGCGACTACCGCATCGTGCACCACCTGGCGCCGCCGGCGCTGGCGCGCAGGAACGCCCAGGGCGAGCTCGTGAAGCGGCCCTTCGGCCCGTGGATGCGCCGCGCGATGAGCCTGCTGGCCAGGTTCAGGGGCCTGCGCGGTAGCGCGCTGGACCCCTTCGGCCGCACGCCCGAGCGGCGCATGGAGCGCGCACTCATCGAGGACTACCGCGCGGGCATCGAGGCCCTGCTGCCCGGCCTGAACGCCGGCAAGCGCGCGCTGGCCGTGGAGATCGCGCGCGTGCCCGAGGAGATCCGCGGCTACGGCCACGTCAAGGCGCGGCACGCCGCAGCCGCACGCTTGAAGTGGGACACGCTGCGCCGGCGCTGGAGCGACGGCGCGCTGAAGCAGGCGGCGTGAGCGGCGGC
>DYOR01000125.1:6936-8557 GCA_020720385.1 Rubrivivax sp. | reverse complement strand
CTCGGGGGCAGCGAACGACGTGAGCTTGGGGCCGTTTCATCCTCGCAGCTCAGACCTGCAGCGCTGCCTGCAGCGCGCGCTCGGCGAGCCCCAGGTCGGGCTGCGCCAGGTCCACGCACACCAGGCCCACGCGCTGCGCCTGGGCCCATTGCTGCCAGGCGGCGCGGCGCTCGGCCAGCCGCGCCGGCAGCGCGGCAAAGCGCGCGCCAAATGCGGTCTCGTCGGCCAGCAGCAGCAGGGGCACGGCCGGCGCGGCGCCGCGCAGGGCCGCGACGAAGACACCATGCGTGTCGTCCTCGGGCGTGGCAGCCAGGTCGACCAAGGCCACGCGCAGCGTTGTCCCCGCGGGTGGCACCAGCGCCGCGGCGCCTTCTTCGGCCCCGTAGGGCGTGGCCGGCGCGGCCGTGAGCTGCAAGCCCGAGCCCAGCGCGGGCGCCAGCACGCCCTGCAGACAAGCGAGCGCGTGGGGCGAAGGCGCAGCGCCGTGAGGCAGCACCTGCACCCGCGCCGCGCCGCCCTGCTGCTCGCGCAGCAGGCGCTGGAAGTACAACTCCTGCAGCGGCAGGGCGACGTGCCGCGCCAGGCGGCGCGCGCGCCACGCCGCCCAGAGCGCGAGCACGCCGCGCGGCAGCACGACGAAGAGGCCGAGCATGGCCGCGTAGAGGTGGATCCAGGGCGCGGCGCTGGCCGTTGCTGCGACGCCCGGAACCACGCGCAAGGCCTGCAGCGCCGCGGCATCGGGCACGGCGATGCCGCTGAGCGCCGCCGCCGGTGCGAGCAGCGTGGCCAGCGCCGCGTGCACCTGCGTGGCGTCGAGGAAGGTGCTTTGCCAGCCGGCGCGGTAGTCCAGCCCCAGGCCGCGCAGGTACATGCCACCGGCCAGCCCCAGGGCCAGCGCCAGCGCCGCGGCGTGCATGAGCAGGGCCGCGCGCGCCCCCAGCAGCCGCGCCCCGTGGCGCACCCACGCGGCGCGGAACGCGAGCATCACCGGCATGGCCGTGCCGCGCGGGGCGCGGCCCGCCAGGCGCGCCGCCAGCCAGGCGCGGGCACGCTGCGCCAGCGGCAACGGCAGCAGCACGCCGACGTAGACGAACAGGTTCCAGGCGATCAGCGCCCACACCGGGGGCGCGAGCAGATTGATGTGCTGACTGCTGCCGATGGCGTCCACCGCCAGGCCGGCCGCGAGCCCCAAGGCCAGCACCAGCGCCACCCAGGCGACGCGCCAGCCGCGCCGCGACAAGGCGCGCGCGGCGCGCGCGTCGCGCGGCGCCAGGCGCTGCAGCGCATGCCGCGCGCGCTCGGCCAGAAAGCGCTCCGGCGCCGCGCCGGCAGGCGTGCTTTCGCGCGCGAGACGCGTGGCCCAGGCGCGGTCTTCGGCTGTCCACAGCGGGTTGTCGGCCGCCGTGCTCTCGTGCGCCTGCACGAAGAGCACGCGGCGCGCCGCGGCTTCGTCGAGGGTGAATGCGGGGGTGCTCACGTTGTGGCGCAATGTAGCGCCGATCCGCGGCCCGCCCCGCGAACTCGCCGGCTTACGCCAGCGCCCGACCAGCATCACGCGGCGTCCGGCTCGCCGGCTTACGCCAGCGCCCGACCAGCATCACGCGGCGTCCGGCTCGCCGGC
>DYOR01000125.1:0-6836 GCA_020720385.1 Rubrivivax sp. | reverse complement strand
CTCGCCGGCTTACGCCAGCGCCCGACCAGCATCACGCGGCGTCCGGCTCGCCGGCTTACGCCAGCGCCCGTCCGATCAATATCTTCTGCACCTCGGACGTGCCTTCGTAGATCTGGCACACGCGCACGTCGCGGTAGATGCGCTCCACCGGGAAGTCGCTCACATAGCCATAGCCGCCGAACACCTGGATGGCGTCGCTGCACACGCGCTCGGCCATCTCGCTGGCGAAGAGCTTGGCCATCGCCGCTTCCTTGAGGCAGGGCCGGCCGGCGTCCTTCAGGCTGGCGGCGTGCCAGATGAGCTGGCGCGCGGCCTCGATCTGCGTGGCCATCTCGGCGAGCTTGAACTGCACCGCCTGGTGGTTGAAGATCGGCTGGCCGAAGGTCACGCGCTGCTTGCTGTAGGCGAGCGCCGCCTCGAAGGCCGCGCGCGCCATGCCCACCGACTGGCTGGCGATGCCGATGCGCCCGCCCTCCAGGCCCGAGAGCGCAATCTTCAGCCCCATGCCTTCGTCGCCCAGCCGGTGGGCGGCGCTGACGCGGCAGTCTTCGAGGTTGATCTGCGCCGTGTCGCTGGCGTGCTGGCCCATCTTGTCCTCGATGCGCGCCACGCTGTAGCCAGGCGCCGAGGTGGGCACGAGAAAGGCGCTGATGCCCTTCTTGCCGGCGGCCTTGTCGGTCACCGCCAGGACGATGGCGACGTCGCCGTTCTTGCCGCTGGTGATGAACTGCTTCACGCCGTTGAGCACGTACTCGCTGCCATCGCGCACGGCGCTGGTCTTCAGCCCGCCGGCCTCGGAGCCGACATGCGGCTCGGTGAGGCAGAAGGCGCCGAGCATCTCGCCGCGCGCCAGCGGCTTGAGGAAGTGCTCCTTCTGCTCGGCGTTGGCGTAGCCCATGAGGATGGAGCACACGGGGCAGTTGTTGACGCTGACCACCGTGCTTGTGGCGCCGTCGCCCGCGGCAATTTCCTCCAGGATCAGGGCCAGCGCCAGGTAGTCGAGCCCGGCGCCGTCCCACTCGGTGGGCACGGCCACGCCGTAGCAGCCCAGCGCGGCCAGGCCCTCGAGCTGCGCGGCCGGGAACTGGTGGCTCTTGTCCCAGGCCGCCGCGTGCGGGGCGATCTCGGCCTGCACGTAACTGCGCACGGCGTCCTGCACCGCGCGATGGTCTTCACTGAGCAACATCGGACTTCATCTCCTGCGAACGGCCCGGGTGGCCTGCGCTGCGCCCCGGCGCGGGACGGGTGGGCCCCGGCCGCGCCGGGCCGCCCTGCCCTCACATCATCTCGAGGGCCATCGCGGTGGCCTCGCCGCCGCCGATGCACAGCGCCGCCACGCCGCGCTTCTTGCCCTGCTTGCGCAACGCGCCCAGCAGCGTGACGACGATGCGCGCGCCGGAAGCGCCGATGGGGTGGCCCAGGGCGCAGGCGCCGCCATGGATGTTGACGATCTCGTGCGCCAGCTTGAACTCGGTCATGGCGGCCATGGTCACCGCGGCGAAGGCCTCGTTGACCTCCCACAGGTCGACCTGCCCGGCCTGCCAGCCGGCCTTCTTCAGCACCTTGTCGATCGCCCCCACCGGCGCGGTGGTGAACCACTCGGGCGCCTGGGAGTGCACCGCGCTGCTGACGATGCGCGCCAGCGGCTCGAGGCCCATCTTCGCCGCGGTGCTCTCACGCACCAGCACGAGCGCGGCGGCGCCGTCGGAAATGCTCGAGGCATTGGCCGCGGTGATCGTGCCGTCCTTCTTGAACGCGGGCTTGAGGCCGGGGATCTTGTCGAGCTTGGCCTTGAAGGGCTGCTCGTCGAACTTGATCACCGTCTCGCCGGCCTTGCCGGCGAGGGTCACCGGCGCCGTCTCCCAGGCGAAGCTGCCGTCCTCGTTGGCCTTCTTCGCGCGCGTCGTCGAGGCGATGGCGAAGGTGTCCTGCGCCTCGCGCGTGAAGCCGTATTTGGCGACGCACATCTCGGCGAACACGCCCATCGCCTTGCCGCGCTCGTAGGCGTCCTCCAGGCCGTCCATGGCCATGTGGTCGAAGAGCTGCGCCGCGCCGTAGCGCACGCCCTTGCGCGCGAACATCAGGTGCGGCGCGTTGGTCATGCTCTCCATGCCGCCGGCGACCATCACGCTGGCGCTGCCGGCGAGCAGCATGTCGTGCGCGAACATCATCGTGCGCATGCCCGAGCCGCACATCTTGCTCAGCGTCACCGCGCCGGTGCTGTCGGGCAGGCCGGCGCGGCGCATCGCCTGGCGCGCCGGCGCCTGGCCCTGGCCGGCCAAGAGGCAGTTGCCGAGCAGGACTTCGTCGATGGAGTCGGCCGGCACGCCGGCGCGCTCCACCGCGGCCTTCACCGCCACCGCGCCCAGTTCCCAGGCGGCGAGGGAGGAGAAGTCGCCCAGCAGCCCGCCGATGGGCGTGCGCGCGGCGGAGACGATGACGATGGACTCAGACATGGTGTGCTCCTTGAGCAGTTGGGATATCGCGCTGCCGGGTGGCGGCGAAGCGCCGCGTCGGCTCGTAGGGAAAGACGTCGTGCACGTGGCCGGCCTGGATGTGCTCCTTGTGCTTCTGCCAGAAGGCCGCGTCCAGCAGATCCGCATGGTGCGCCATGAAGACCTCGCGCACCGCATCGTTGCCGAGCAAGAAGGTGGCGAAGGTCTCCGGGAAGACGTCGCGCGGACCCACGGTGTACCAGACCTCGCCGCTCATTTCCTCTTCCTCGTTGCGCGGCTCGGGCACGCGGCGGAAGTTGCAGTCGGTGACGTACTCGATCTCGTCATAGTCGTAGAACACCACCTTGCCGTGGCGCGTGACGCCGAAGTTCTTCCACAGCATGTCGCCGGGGAAGATGTTGGCGGCCACCAGGTCCTTGATGGCATTGCCGTATTCGACCACGGCCTGCGCCATCTGCTCGGGTTCGGCCTCCTGCAGGACGATGTTGAGCGGGATCATGCGCCTTTCGATGTACAGGTGCTTGATCACCAGCATCTCCTGGCCGCTGCGGGCGTCGTGCTCGACCAGGCTGCCGCAGAAATGCTCGAGCTCGCGCACCAGTTCGTCCTCGAAGCGCCGGCGCGGAAAGGCGACGTTGCTGTACTCCAGCGTGTCGGCCATGCGGCCCACGCGGTCGTGCTGCTTGACGAGCAGGTACTTGCCCTTGATCTTCTCGCGCGTGGTGTCCTTCTGCGCCGGGTAGAAGTCCTTGATGACCTTGAAGACATAGGGGAAGGAGGGCAGGTCGAAGACGAGCATGACCATGCCCTTGATGCCCGGGGCGATGCGGAAGCGGTCGCCGCTGTGGCGCAGATGGGCGAGGAAGTCGCGGTAGAAGAGGTTCTTGCCGTGCTTTTGCAGGCCCAGGCTGTTGTAGAGCTCGGCGCGCGGCTTGCGCGGCATGAGGCCGTGCAGGAACTGCACGTAGGCCGCCGGGATCTCCATGTCGACCATGAAGTAGGCGCGCGCGTAGCTGAAGATCATCAGCAGGTCGTCCTCGCCGAAGAGCGCGGCGTCGATGACCAGCTTGCCGCCCGCGCCGTGCAGGATGGGCAGGGCCAGCGGCGTCTCGACGAAGCCGTTGATGATCTTGCCCACCAGGTAGGCACCTTTGTTGCGATAGAAGAGGCTGGAGAGCACCTGGATCTGGAAGTTGGCGCGCGGGCGAAAGCCGCCCAGCTCGGAGAGCATGGCCTGCACCACGTGCTCGACGTCGCGCCCCAGGTTCTCGAATTCCACGTCCAACTGGAAGTTGTGGACGATGCGCTCCCAGGTCGCATGCAGGGTGTCGCGCGCCGGGTAGTAGGCGCGGTAGGTGGGCAGCGCGCCGGGCGCGTCGTCCTCGATGTACTCGGTGCTCACCGCCGGGCGCACGAAGATGAAGTCGTTGCGGTAGTAGCTGCGGTGCAGCAGCTTGGCGGTGACCGAGTTGAAGAAGGTCTCGGCGAGCTCGGGCTGGTGGTGGTCGGTGAGCAGGCCGATGTAGTGCAGCTTGGCCTGCTGCCAGGTGTCGTGCGAGAGCTCGTCGACGCGGAACTCCTGGCGCAGGCGCACCACCGCCTCGTTCACGCGCAGGTCGTAGTACTCGATGCGCTGCGCCTGGGCGCGCTGCTGGCCGTGCCAGTCGGCGCGCTCGAAGCGCTGGCGCGCCTCGGCGCTGGTCTCGCGGAAGAGCCGGTAGTGCCGGTTGAAGCCCTCGATCAGCGCCTGGGCCATGGCCGGGGCGCGGGCGTCGTTGAGGCGGGGCGGGAACATGCGCATCAGTCCTCGGCCGTCGGCGCCGCGCGCGGGTAGCGCTTGATGGCGCGGGCGAAGACCTCGACCACGGTGTCCGCGCGGTCCATGCTCACCTCCAGGTCCTCGAGCAGGCCGTCGCGCAGGCCGTAGACCCAGCCGTGCACGGCCACCCGCTGGCCGCGCGCCCAGGCGTCCTGCAGCACGGTGGACAGGGCCACGTTGCCCACCTGCTCGATGACGTTGATCTCGCACAGCGCGTCCTCGCGCTCGGCCGGCGGCAGGTGGTCGAGCCGGCGGCGGTGGCGCAGGTGCACGTCCTGCACGTGGCGCAGCCAGTTGTCGGCCAGGCCCACGCGCGTGCCACGCAGCGCGGCGCGCACGCCCGAGCAGCCGTGGTGGCCGACGACCATGATGTGCTCGACGCCGAGCTGCTCCACCGCAAACTGGATCGTCGACAGCGCGTTGAGGTCGGAGTGCACCACCAGGTTGGCGACGTTGCGGTGCACGAAGACCTCGCCCGGCTGCAGCCCGGTGAGCTCGTTGGCCGGCACGCGGCTGTCGGCACAGCCTATCCACATGTACCTCGGGCTCTGCTGCTGCGCCAGGCGGGTGAAGAAGCCCGGCTCGCGTGCCTCGGTGGCCGCGGCCCAGGCCCGGTTGCGTGCGAAAAAGTCCGACAGTTCGTTGCTCATGGCCTGGGCCTGGCGGCGCCGTGCTGCAATGCAGCACAGTCTACGCGGGCTCGCGGCGCAACCCGGCGGCCCGCCGGAGCGACAGCGCGACGTTCAAAGCGTCTCGCCGAAGAGCTCCCGGCCGATGAGCATGCGGCGGATCTCGCTCGTGCCCGCGCCGATCTCGTAGAGCTTGGCGTCGCGCCACAGCCGGCCCAGCGGGTAGTCGTTGATGTAGCCGTTGCCACCGAAGATCTGGATGCCCTCGCCGGCCATCCAGGTGGCCTTCTCGGCGCACCACAGGATGACGCTGGCGCAGTCCTTGCGCACCTGGCGCACGTGCTCGCTGCCCAGCAGGTCGAGGTTCTTGCCCACCGTGTAGCAGAAGGCGCGGCCGGCCTGCAGCACGGTGTACATGTCGGCCACCTTGCCCTGGATGAGCTGGAACTCGCCGATCGATTGCCCGAATTGTTTCCTGTCGTGGATGTAGGGCACGACGTTGTCCATCACCGCCTGCATGATGCCGATGGGGCCGGCGGCGAGCACGGCGCGCTCGTAGTCCAGACCGCTCATGAGCACCTTGGCACCACCGTTGAGGTGACCGAGGATGTTCTGTGCCGGCACCTCGACGTCCTCGAACACCATCTCGCCGGTGTGCGAACTGCGCATGCCCAGCTTGTCGAGCTTCTGCGCCGTGGAGAACCCCTTCATGCCCTTCTCGACGATGAAGGCGGTGATGCTGCGCGCGCCGCCGCCCGCCGCACGGCCGCCCGAAGGCGGGCGAGCCCCCCCGGGGGGTGGCGAAGCCTGGGGGCCGTCAGGTTCGGGCTCGGTCTTGGCGTAGACCACCATGGTGTCGGCATCCGGGCCGTTGGTGATCCACATCTTCGAGCCGTTGAGCAGGTAGTAGCCGCCCTTGTCCTGGGCCTTGAGCTTCATCGAGATGACGTCGGAACCGGCGCCGGTCTCGCTCATCGCCAGCGCGCCCACGTGCTCGCCGCTGACCAGCTTGGGCAGGTACTTGCGCCGCTGCGCCTCGTTGCCGTTGCGCTTGATCTGGTTCACGCACAGGTTGCTGTGCGCGCCGTAGGACAGGCCGATGCCGGCGCTGGCGCGGCTGATCTCCTCCATCGCGATCATGTGCGCCACGTAGCCCATGTGGGCACCGCCGTACTCCTCGGGCACGGTGATGCCCAGGACGCCGATCTCGCCCATCTTGCGCCACAGGTCCATCGGGAACTGGTCGCTGCGATCGGCCTCGGCGGCGCGCGGGGCGATCTCGGCCTGGGCGAAGTCGCGCACGGCGTCGCGCAGCGCGTCGACGTCTTCACCGAGCTGGAAGTTGAGGCCGGGCAGGTTCATGTTTTCTCCGGGGGGGCAGGTTTGATTGACGTTTACGTAAACGTCAATCGTAGCGGAATCGGCGGCTCAGGACGAGCCGGCGGCGCGGCGCGCGCGCGGCGCGGCGCCGCCCTGGGCGAGCAGCATCTGGCAGCGCGCCTCGTGCTGCGAGACCTCGGCCAGGGTGATCTCGATGTCCTCGCGCTGCTGCTCGAGCAGCCGCCGGTGCTCGGCGAGCACGGCCATGAAGGCGCTGAGCTGCTGCTTGGTGTCCGAGGGCGAGTCGTACATGTCGACGAGTTGCTTGATGTCCTGCAGGCTCAAGCCCAGCCGCTTGCCACGCAGCGTGAGCTTCAGTCGCGTGCGGTCGCGCTGGGTGTAGACGCGGTTGCGCCCGGCGCGCTCGGGGGTGAGCAGGCCCACGTCCTCGTAGAAACGGATGGCGCGCGCGGTGATGTCGAACTCCTGCGCCAGCTCGGTGATGGTGTAGGTGCGCAACGCGCCGCGCGAGGCAGGGCGCGGCGACCGGCGCGATGAGGTGGGCATGGTTAGACTGACGTTGACGTAAACGTAAATATAGGACCATGAGCA
>DYOR01000017.1 GCA_020720385.1 Rubrivivax sp. | reverse complement strand
GAGACGGGCGAGCCGGCCGAAGGCCAGTCGCCGCCGCACCTGGACGAGGAGTGAGGCCATGGCCGCCAAGCAACTGCTCTTTCACGACGAGGCGCGGCGCGCACCAGCGAGAAGGCCGGCGACGGCACCACCACGGCCGCGGTGCTGGCCCACGCCATGATCGGCGAAGGCATGCGCTATCTGGCCGGGGGCATGAACCCGATGGACCTCAAGCGCGGCATCGAGCAAGGCGTGGAGGCGGTGGTCGAGGAGTTGCGCCGCGTCGCCCGGCCCTGCGCCAGTTCGCAGGAGATCGAGCACGTGGCGTCGATCTCGGCCAACAACGACCGCTCGGTGGGCGAGTTGCTCGCCCGCGCCATCGACAAGGTCGGCCGCGAGGGAGCGGTGTCGATCGAGGACGGTTCGGGGCTGGTGAGCGAACTCGAGGTCGTCGAGGGCCTGCAGTTCGACCGCGGTTTCCTCTCGCCCTACTTCATCAACAACGCCGAGCGGCAGACGGCCGTGCTCGAGGATGCCGCCATCCTGCTCTGCGACAAGCGCTTGTCCTCGCTGCAGGACCTGCTGCCGCTGCTCGAGGAGGTGGTCAAGGCCGGCCGCGCGTTGCTCGTGATTGCCGAGGAGATCGACAGCGAGGCCCTCGCCACGCTGGTCATCAACACCATCCGCGGCACGTTCAAGACCTGCGCCGTGAAGGCGCCGGGCTTCGGCGACCGACGCAAGGCCATGCTGCAGGACATCGCCGTGCTCACCGGCGGCACGGTGATCAGCGACGAACTCGGCCTCACCCTGGCCAAGGCCAGCCTGGCCGACCTGGGGCGCGCGCGGCGCGTCGAGGTGGGCAAGGACGAGACCACGGTCATCGGCGGCGCGGGTGCGCCCGACGCACTGCAGGCGCGCGTCGCCAGCATTCGCAAGGAGCGCGAGGCGGCCGCCAGCGACTACGACCGCGAGAAGCTCGACGAGCGCATCGCCAAGCTCTGCGGCGGCGTGGCGGTGATCAAGGTGGGCGCCGCCACGGAAACCGAACTCAAGGAACGCAAGATCCGCGTGGAGGACGCGCTGCACGCCACGCGGGCGGCGGTGGAGGAAGGCATCGTCCCCGGCGGTGGGGTGGCGCTGCTGCGCGCCCGGCGCGTGCTCGCCGGCCTGAAGGGGCCGTCGCTGGACCACGACTCCGGGTTGCGCATCGTCGCGCGCGCTCTCGAGGAACCGCTGCGGCGCATCGTCGCCAACGCCGGCGACGAGCCCTCGGTGGTGCTGCACCGCGTGGAGGAGGCCACCGACCCGGCCTACGGCTACAACGCCGCCACGCGCGAGTACGGCGAGCTGCTGCAGATGGGCGTCATCGACCCCGCCAAGGTGACGCGTCTGGCCTTGCAGAACGCCGCCTCCATCGCCGCGCTCATCCTGACGACCGATTGCATGATCGCCAACGCCCCGCCGCCGCACGGCGCCATGCCGGGCGGGCCGGGCGCGGCGATGCCGGAGTTCTGACCGAAAGGCACGCCATGACCACCGACGTCTCCCCCACCCTTGCCGAGGACGTCATCGCCCTCGTGCCGATGCGCAACGTGGTGCTCTTCCCGCACGTGCTCATGCCCCTCACCGTGGGGCGGCCCAAGTCGCTGGCCGCGCTGGCGCACGCGGTGGCCAGCGCAGCGCCGCTGGGCATCGTGCTGCAGAAGAACGCGCAGGTCGACGAGCCCGGCCTGGCGGACCTGTGCGCCGTGGGCACCCTGGCCAAGGTCGTGCGCCAGGTCGCTGCCGGCGACGGGCAGGTGCACGCCGTGTGTGCCGGCGAGCAGCGTTTCCGCCTGCTCGAGTGGGTGCCGGGGCATGCGTTCCTGGCCGCACGCATCGAGCGCATCGCCGGGTCGGACCCCCCTTCGACCCAGGCCGAAGCCCTGGGCATGCAGCTGCGCGAGCGCGCCGTGGAGATCCTCTCGTTGCTTCCGGGCGTGCCCGCGGAGCTGGCGCACGCGCTGCAGGCCACGCGCTCGCCTGCGGAGCTGGCTGACATCACGGGCAGCCTGCTCGACGTCGAGCTCGCCGAAAAGCAGATGCTGCTCGAGATGCTCTCGGTGGAGGAGCGGCTGCACAAGGTGCTGCAACTGCTCACGCACCGCATCGAGGTGCTGCGCCTGTCGCAGGAGATCGGCGAGCGCACCAAGGAGCAGTTGCAGGACCGCGAGCGCAAGTTCCTGCTGCGCGAGCAGCTCGAGACGATCCAGAAGGAACTTGGCGAGAACGGCGAACACGAGCCCGAGACCGAGCGCCTGGAGCAGGCCATAGGCGCCGCCGGCATGCCCGCCGACACCGAGGCCCATGTGCGCAAGGAGTTGCAACGCCTGCGCCGCATGGCCGGCGGCGGCGCCGAGACCGGGCCGCAGCAGACCTGGATCGAGTGGATGACCGAGCTGCCCTGGCGTGTCGAACAGCGCCCACCCATCGACCTGGACGCCGCGAGCCGCATCCTCGAGGCCGACCACTTCGGCCTCGCGCGCGTGAAGCGCCGCATCCTCGAGTTCATGGCCGTGCGCAAGCTCAACCCGCAGGGCCGCGCGCCCATCCTGTGCTTCGCCGGGCCGCCGGGGGTGGGCAAGACCTCGCTCGGCCAGAGCATCGCGCGGGCGCTGCAGCGGCCGTTCGTGCGCGTCTCGCTGGGCGGCGTGCACGACGAGGCTGAGCTGCGCGGCCACCGCCGCACCTATGTCGGTGCGCTGCCGGGGCTGATCGTGCAAGGCCTGCGCCGCGCCGGCGCGCGCGACTGCGTGATGATGCTCGACGAGGTCGACAAGCTCACCGCCAGCCACCAGGGCGACCCTGCGGCGGCGCTGCTCGAGGTGCTCGACCCCGAGCAAAACGCGAGCTTCCGCGACAACTACCTGGGCGTGCCCTTCGATCTCAGCCAGGTGGTCTTCATCGCCACGGCCAACGTCATGGACCATGTCCCGGCGCCGGTGCGCGACCGCATGGAGCTCATCGAGCTGCCCGGCTACACGCAGGAAGAGAAGCTGCAGATCGCGCGGCGCTACCTGATCTCGCGCCAGCTGCAGGCCAACGGGCTGCGCGAGGACCAGTGCGTCATCGACGACGAGGCGCTGCTCGCCGTGGTGGCCGGCCACACCCATGAGGCCGGCGTGCGCCAGCTCGAACGCGAGATCGCGCGCCTGATGCGCTTTGCCGCGATGAAGGTGGCGCAGGGCGAGGTGGCAAGCCTGGCGCTGGGGCCGAGCCGGGTGGAAGAGATCCTCGGTCCGCCGCGCTTCGAGCACGAGGTGGCGCTGCGCACCAGCCTGCCCGGCGTGGCCACCGGCCTGGCGTGGACGCCGGTGGGTGGCGAGATCCTGTTCATCGAGGCCACGCGCGTGCCCGGCAGCGGCCGGTTGATCCTCACCGGCCAGCTCGGCGAGGTGATGAAGGAGAGCGCCCAGGCGGCGATGACGCTGGTGAAGTCCAAGGCCGCCACGCTGCACATCCCGGCCGCGGCCTTCGAGGCCGTGGATGTGCATCTGCACGTCCCCGCCGGCGCCATTCCGAAGGACGGGCCGAGCGCCGGCGTGGCCATGTTCATCGCCCTGGCCTCGCTCTTCAGCGGCCGCGCCGTGCGCCACGACGCGGCGATGACCGGCGAGATCAGCCTGCGCGGGCTGGTGTTGCCGGTGGGCGGCGTCAAGGAAAAGGTGCTCGCCGCGCAGCGTTCCGGGCTCGCCCTGGTGCTGCTGCCGGCGCGCAACCGCAAGGACCTGCACGAGATCCCGCAGGCCACGCGCGCGGCGCTGCAGTTCGCCTGGCTCAGCGATGTCGACGACGCCATCCACGCCACCCTCGGCGTGAGCAGCGCGCTGCTTGGGCGGCCGCGCTTCGAACTCATGTGAGAACATGGGCCGGCACACGATTCCACAAGGCACAGCATGGAGTTCAAGGACTACTACCAGGTGCTCGGCGTGGAGCGCACGGCAAGCGAGGCCGAGATCAAGAAGGCCTTTCGCCGGCTGGCGCGCAAGCACCATCCGGACATCAGCAAGGCCCCCGACGCGCAGGCGCGCATGCAGGAGATCAACGAGGCCCACGAAGTGCTGCGCGACCAGGAACGGCGCGCCGCCTACGACCGCGTCGGCCAGGGCGCTCAGCGCGGCCAGGACTTCAACCCGCCGCCAGGCTGGGACAGCGGTTTCGAGTTCAGCGGCAACCCGGCCGACTTCGGCGACGCTGCCGGCCACAGCGCCTTCTTCGAGGCGCTCTTCGGCGCGGCACGTCGCGGCGCGCGGGCGCGGCCCGGCCACGGCCCGCAGCAGGCCCACGCCAGCCGCGGCCAGGACCACCACGCCAAGATCGTGGTGCCGCTGGAGGACAGCTTTCACGGTGCGACACGGCAGTTCACGCTGCACAGCCCGGAGATGGACGCCAGCGGCAACGTGGCGCTGCACGAACGCACGCTGCAGGTCGCCATCCCCAAGGGCATACGCGCCGGACAGCTCATCCGCCTGGCCGGACAGGGCTCGCCGGGCTTCGGCCCGGGGCCGCGCGGCGACCTCTACCTGGAGGTCGAATTCGCAGCGCACGCGCGCTGGCGTGTCGACGGGCGCGACCTGTACCACACGCTGCGCGTGGCTCCCTGGGAAGCCGCCCTGGGCGCCGCGGTGCCCGTGCCCACGCCCGAGGGCACGGTGGAGATGAGCGTGCCCGCCGGCTCGCAGACAGGCCGCAAGCTGCGCCTGCGCGGGCGCGGCATGCCCGGCGGCACGCCGGGCGATCTCTACGTCGTGCTCGAGGTGGTGTTGCCGCCTGCCGGCGACGACCGTGCCCGCGCCGCCTACCGCCAGATGGCCCATGATCTCGCCTTCGACCCGCGCGCCACAACGGGAGTCGACGCATGAACAGCACCTCGATCGCCATCGGCGTGTGCCTCGACGCCGACACCGGCCTCGAGCTCGAAGCCTTTGCCGCAGCCTGCGGCACCGAGACCGACTTCGTGCGCGTGCTCATCGACGAGGGGCTGCTGCAACCCGCCGCGATGCAGCCCGCGTGGCGCTTCGGCGGCGAGGAACTCGCTCGCGTGCGGCGCATCCGCCGCCTGCAGCGCGACTTCGACGCCAACCTGCAAAGCGTGGCGGTGATGCTCGACCTGCTCGACGAGATCGAGCGGCTGCGCGCACAACTGCGGCGGGTCGGCATCGCCGCGCGCTGATGCGCGCGGCCAACGACAGGAGCAATGCCATGATGAACTGGTTGATCGTCGCCAATGCCTCGCGCGCACGCGTGCTCGAGGAGTCGAGCAAGCCCGGCGTCTACGTCCATGTCGCCGACCTGGTGCATCCGCAAAGCCGGCAGAAGGGCGTGGACCTCGCCGGCGACCGGCCCGGCCATGTCGGCGGCGCGGCGCCGCAGGGCGCGGGCGGTGCGGCCTACGACCCACGCACCGCGCCGCGCGAGCGCGAGCACGACCGCTTCGCGCGCGAGGTGGCCAGCGCGCTGAATGCGGGGGTGGCCGCCGGGCGCTGCGCCGGGCTCGTGCTGGTGGCCTCCAACCCCTTCCTCGGGCGCCTCAAGGAACACTTGAGCGAGCAGGCGCGCAAGGCGCTGCTGCGCTCGGTGGCGGCGGACTACACCGCGCTGGACGAGCGCGAGCTCGCGGCGCGCCTCAGCGCAGCCTCAGGCGGCTGACGATGGGCAGGCTGCCTGGGCCTTGCGCACCGGTGGCACCCTGCGCACCACGGAGATCGTCATCACTTCAGATCACGCGCACCTTCGGCCCGGACATCCACTGCGGCCACAGCGGGCCGATGGCATCGAGCGTGTTCTTCAGCACCAGGCCGAGTTCGGTGTCGCCCTCCATCACCAGCGCGCGCTCGAAGAAGAGCTGGTCCGGGTCGTCCTGGCCGCGCAGCAGCCGCCAGTAGCTTGCGCTGGGAGCGAGGATGCACAGCACCGCCTCGCCCGCGTCGCCCGCGGCGACAAAGCCCGAGGGCGTGAGCCGCAGGCGCACGCGCACGCCGAAGTCGGTGACCTGCAGCTCGATGCAGCGGCCGCTCATGGCCGCGCGCGCGTCGGCGGGCAGGCGCGGCAGCAGCACGCGGTCGAGCACGCGTGCCAAGGCAAACGACGGCGGCGCCGTGGGCAGGCGTTCGACCCACCCGGCGATGCGCCGGTGGGCCGGGGCCAGCCAGGCTGGCAGGCCCGCGGGCAGATGGCGATCGGCGGCTGGCTTCATTCCACGCTCCATGTCATGCCGGCCCGCCGATGGGCAAAGCCGTTGCTGCTGTTGGCGGGCACGCCCAGGCCGGCCCAGGCACTGGCCCGCCCCACCGCGGACAGCCCGGCGTTCATCACCGCGTCGAAGTCCTGAAGGACCTGCATGAAACCCTGGGCGCAGGGCGACAGGCGCAGGCGCGAGACGCCGGCCGCACGCAGCGCGGGCCCGTCGTGGAGCAGGTTCTGCACCGTGGCCGACTGCGTCTGCGGGCCGTTGAGCACGAGGAAGGGCTGGCCCTCGGTGGAGGACACGAGCAGCCCGTCCGGGTCGTCGAGGCAACGGTAGGCGCAGTCGTCCTTGCTGCGCCGGTGGTGCCGCGCGGTGAAGCAGCGCGCCGAGAACGCCAGCGGCAGGCGGCCGAAGACCCAGGCCTCGGTGGTGATGGCCTGGCCTTGCGGCGTGCGCACGGGGTCGGCCGGGGGGTTGACGAGGCCCAGCGCATCCAGCGGCAATTCCACCGGCGCCACCCAGCGCGTCGCGCCCAGGTCGGCGTGTTCGCGCAGCGCCTCGCGGCTGTAGATGTTGAGGTGCGGCCCGAGCACCAGCGGCACGCGCCCGGCAAGCAGCTGCAGCGCCGAGGCGTCACCCGCCTCGACGGCGAACTCGTCCTGCTCGCCCTGGCGCTCGAGCAGGCGCAGGTCGGCTTCGCTCTCGATCAGCGCCTGCGCCACGAGCACCACTTCCTTGCCCGCGGCGACGAGTTCGCGCCCCAGCGCCAGCCAGTCGTCCAGGCGCAGCTCGCGCCGCCGCGCACACACCGATTCGCCCAGCACCACGGTGTCGGCCGGGCTGTCGGCGAGCTCGGCGTAGAAGCGCAGCAGGGTCTCGCGCGGCCAGTGGTAGAGCACCGGCCCCACGCTCAGGGCCAGGCGCACGGCGGGTTCGATCTTGCTCGCGGTCATGCGTGCCTCGGGTGTTCAGCGCCAGGGGCGGTTGTAGGCGCCCAGCGTGTGCTGCTGGCCCTCGGCGTGGCGCGACAGCGTGGCCGTCCATTCGGGCTGCACGCCGTAGCGGCCGGGGCTCGCGCAGGCCTGGTCGATGGCCGCGCGCCACACGCGCGTGACCTGTTCCACGTAGGCCGTGCTGCGCTGGCGGCCTTCGATCTTGATCGCCTTCACGCCCATCGCCACGAGCTCGGGCAGGATGGCCAGCGTGTTCAGGCTGGTGGGTTCCTCGATGGCGTAGTCGCGCTCGCCGCGGACGAGGAAGCGGCCCTTGCACAGCGTGGGGTAGCCGCGTGGCTCGTCGTGGGTGTAACTGTCGATGAGCATGCCGCCCAGGCGCACCTGCACGCCCGCGGCGTCCTCCTGCCAGCGCACGGCCGAGGGCGGCGAGCACACGCCGGCGTTGTTCGGCGACTGCCCGGTGGTGTAGGACGAGAGGATGCAGCGCCCCTCCACCATCACGCACAGGCTGCCGAAGCCGAAGACCTCGATGTCCACCTCGGCGTGCCGGATCACCTGCTCCACCTGCTGCAGCGTGAGCACGCGCGGCAGCACGGCGCGCTGGATGCCGTAGCGGCGGCGGTAGAACTCGATGGCCGCGTGGCTGGTGGCCGAGGCCTGCACCGACAAGTGCAGGCGCAGCGTGGGATGTGCGTCGCGGCAGTAGGCCATCACCGCGCTGTCGGCCACGATGAGGGCGTCGGCCCCCAGGTCCACGCCGCGGTCCACCGCCTGCCGCCAGGGGCCCAGGTCGCGCGCGTCGGCGAAGGTGTTCAGCGCCATGAGCACCTTGGCGCCGCGCGCATGGGCGTAGGCCACGCCCTCGCGCACCTGCGCGTCGTCGAAGTTCAGCCCGGCGAAGTTGCGCGCATTGGTGCCGCCCTTCAGACCGAGGTAGACGGCATCCGCGCCGGCGTCCACGGCCGCTTGCAGTGCGCGCAGCGAGCCCGCGGGGCAGACCAGTTCGGGGGCGGCATGTTCACGGGTCATGGGCAGGCCTTTCGAGGCCAACAGCGCCGCACGCGCCAGGCCCTGGGTTGCCGGATTCTCGGCCATGCCTCGGGCGGCGATCAGACCTCGACTTCGCCGCCGAATTCCTTGATCAGGTTGTCGATGTACTTCTCGATCAAACCCTCGAACTCGCCCCGGACGATGGGCACGACGACCATCTTCATCAACCCGGGCAGCGGCACGTCCACGGTCCCCTGGACCCTGAACTCGACCTCGGTGCGCGTCTTGCGGTCGACGATCTTCCAGCTCCCGCCGACGAGCGCATTGCCCTGTCCCTGCACCGGCGTCCACACCACGCTGCCCTTCTTGCGATCGGAAACGTACTTGCTGGCGTAGACGGTCTGGATGTTCACCTGGGCCGTGCCCACCTTGGCCATCTCCCAGCGGTAGACACCGCCGCCCAGGTCGACGAGCTTGTCGACCTTGGGGAAGTGGCTCACCGAGGCGGGCACGTCGCAGAGCAGGTCGAAGACCTCCGCGAAGGGGGCCTTGACGGCGAACTCGTAGGCCAGATCGATGTCGACGGTGACGGTCATGCGCGGTCTCCTGCCTTGGATGGGAGTGGATTCAGCCCTCGGCCTGGCCGGCCCAGGGCAGCATCAGGCTGAGGTAGAGCAGCTTCTCGAACTCGGGCTCGAAGCGGTCGATGATGGCCTGCGGATCGGGGCACAGCCGCTGGTCGGTGATGAGGCCGAACTGCACCCCGCCGCCATAGCTGAGGATGGACACGCCCACGCCGATCTCGCCCGTGGCCGGCACCCAGAACATCGACTGGCGCAGCGTCGAGCCGCAGAACTGCAGCGGCTGCACCGGACCCGGCACGTTGGTCATCACCGCGGTGGCCTTCTTCGCGAACAGGCCCAGGATGGCGTCCTGCACGGGCTTGATGAACAGGCCGCTGACCGAGAGCACGGCAAAGGCCAGCAGCGGCTGGTAGCTGCCCTTGAGATCGTCCATGCGCTGGCGCACCGCGTGCACGCGCCGCAGCGGGCTGGCGATGCCTATGGGCAGCACCAGCGGCGCCAGGCCGAAGCGGTTGCCCAGCTGCCAGGCCTTCTCCAGCGGGCGCAGGTTCACCGGCACCATGGCGCGGATCTCCTTGCCTGCCGGGTCCTGGCCCTGCGCCTGCAGGTAGGCGCCGATGGCCCCGGCGACGCACGACAGCAGCACGTCATTGATGGTGCAGCCCAGCCCCTTGCCCACCGCCTTGATCCTCTCCAGCGGCACGGGTTCGCTCCACGCCACCACCTTGCGGCCCTGCAGCTTGCCCTTGAGCAAGGTGGGCGAGTCGTCGGGCATGAGCGCCAGCGCAGCCACGTCGCCCGCCACCTTCACGCCCGTGCGCGCCATGTCCACCGAACCGAGCAGCGGCTGCTGCGGGTTGGCGAGCATGTCGATGGACTTGGCCACACCGCCGCCGTACATGCCGATGGCCCTCACGGTGAGGTCGGTGAGCGGCTTGATCACCGCGTCGGCGAGCCAATCGGGCTCCGTCCCTTCGGGCTGCGCGGCACGCCGGTGGCGCTTGGGGGGCTCGCTGCCGCCGTCGGTGATGGACATCATCACCGACATGAGCGCAATGCCATCGCCGATGCAGTGGTGGATGCGCGCGACGAGCGCGCTGCCCCCCTCGTAGTGCTCGACGAGCAGGAACTGCCACAGTGGCCGCGCCGGGTCCAGAGGCGTGGTCGCCAGTTCGCCGCACAGGCGCTGCAGGGCCTGGCGCTCGGTCTCGCCGCGCCGGCGCCGCAGCCGCGTGGTGGCGACGTGGTGGGCGAGGTCGAAGTCCTCGTCGGGCACCCACTGCGCGCCCATGGCGTCGACCACCGCCTTGTGGCGGAAGCGTTCGTACTTGAGCAGCTTGTCGGCGATGCGCTCGCGCAGGGCCTCGAGGGTGATGGCCGGGGTGAGCAGCCAGATGCCGACGATGAGCATCAGGTTGACCTCGTTGTCCATGCGCAGCCAGGCCGTATCGACGCGCGACATGCGCTCGGCTGCGTGGGGCATGGGGGGTCTCCTTGGACGTCGGCGCGCTGGGTGAGCGACGATGCTGGGTAACATGCGCCCCGTCAACCAAGGATTTTCACCCAAGGAGAGAGCGCCATGGCCCCGCTGAAAGCCGCCTTCGACAAGGCCGTCGCCGAGAGCAAGCAACTGCCCGAGAAGCCGGACAACATGACCTTGCTGAAGATCTACGCGCTCTACAAGCAGGCCACCGAAGGCGATGTGGACGGCAAGCGCCCGGGCTTCACCGACATGGTGGCGCGCGCCAAGTTCGACGCCTGGGCCACGCTCGAGGGCAAGGACGGCGGCGAGGCGATGCAGGAGTACATCGACCTCATCGAGTCGCTGAAGTAGCGCCAGGCCGTCCGCGGAACGGCCGCGGCGGCAAGGCCCCGATGTGGCGGCTGCCCCGGCGCCGCGCGGTGTTCAGGCCGCGAGCATGCGACGCACCGCTGCGGCCACGGCCTCGGCGGTGATGCCGAAGTGGCGGTACAAATCCCCCGCCGGGGCCGATTCGCCGAAGCTGGCGATGCCCACCACCGCGCCCGTGCGGCCGACGTACTTGCGCCAGAAGTCGGGGTGCGCGGCTTCCACCGCCACCGCCGGCAGCGCCAGCGGCAGCACGGCGTCCTGCCAGGCGGCGTCCTGGCGGTCGAAGACGTTGGTGCTGGGCATGGAGACCACGCGCACGGCGATGCCCTGCGCCGCCAGCAGCGCCTGCGCGGCCAAGGCCAGGCTCGTTTCCGAGCCCGTGCCGATGATCACCGCACGCGCCCCCGGGGCGTCTTGCAGGACGTAGCCACCGCGGCGAATCTCGGCGGCGCGCGCGGCGTCGCTCACCAGGCGCGGCAGGTTCTGGCGCGACAGCGCCAGTGCCGTGGGGCCGTCGCGGCGCTCCACCGCCGCGGCCCAGGCGACTGCGGTTTCCAGGCCATCGCCGGGCCGCCAGACGTCGAGGTTGGGAATCAGGCGCAGGCTGGGCACCTGCTCCACGCTCTGGTGCGTGGGGCCGTCCTCGCCCAGGCCGATGCTGTCGTGGGTGAAGACGTGGATCACGCGCAGCTTCATCAGCGCGGCCATGCGGATGGCGTTGCGGCTGTAGTCGCTGAAGGTGAGGAAGGTGCCGCCGTAGGGGATGAGCCCGCCGTGCAGCGCCATGCCGTTCATCACCGCGGCCATGCCGAATTCGCGCACCCCCCAGCTCATGTGGTTGCCGGCCTGGTCGCGCCCGGCGCGCACGCAGCCCTTGAAGTTGGTGAGGTTGGAGCCGGTGAGGTCGGCGCTGCCGCCGAAGAATTCGGGCAGCAGCGGGGCCAGCGCGTCGAGCGCGTTCTGGCTCGCCTTGCGCGTGGCCACCGGGTCGGCCTTGGCGGCAATGGCCGCCAGCACGCCGGGCAGTTGCTGCGCCCAGGCCGCGGGCAGATCGCCACGCATGCGGCGCTCGAACTCCGCCGCCTGCGCCGGGAAAGCGCTGCGGTAGGCGTCGAAGCGTTGCTGCCATTCGCGCTCCAGGGCGATGCCCTGTTCGCGCGCGTTCCAGGCCTGCGCCACGTCGTCGGGCAGCTCGAAGGGCGCCGCCGTCCAGCCCAGCGCGGCGCGCGTCGCCGCCACTTCCGCCGCGCCCAGCGCGGCACCGTGCACGTCGTGTGTGCCGGCCTTGTTCGGCGAGCCTTTGCCGATCACCGTCTTGCAGCAGATCAGCGTGGGCTTGCCGTCGGCGCGCAGCGCCTGCGCCTTGGCGGCGCGGATGGCCGCATCGACAGCCTCGACGTCGTGGCCGTCGACGCCACGCACGACATGCCAGCCGTAGGCCTCGAAGCGCGCCGGCGTGTCGTCGCTGAACCAGCCTTCGACATGGCCGTCGATGGAAATGCCGTTGTCGTCGTAGAAGGCCACCAGCTTGGACAGGCGCAGCGTGCCGGCAAGCGAGCAGGCCTCATGACTGATGCCCTCCATCATGCAGCCGTCGCCCAGGAAGGCCCAGCTGAAGTGGTCGACGATGCGGTGGCCGTCGCGGTTGAACTCGGCCGCCAGCAGCTTCTCGGCCAGCGCCATGCCCACGGCGTTGGCGATGCCCTGGCCCAGCGGCCCGGTGGTGGTTTCCACGCCCGGCGTGACACCGACCTCGGGGTGGCCCGGGGTCTTGCTGTGCAGCTGGCGAAAGGCCTGCAGCTCGCTCATCGGCAGGTCGTAGCCGCTGAGGTGCAGCAGCGCGTAGAGCAGCATCGAGCCGTGGCCGTTGGAGAGCACGAAGCGGTCGCGGTCGGCCCACTGCGGGTGGGCCGGGTTGTGCCTGAGGTGGCGCTGCCACAGCACCAGCGCGATCTCGGCCATGCCCATGGGCGCGCCGGGGTGGCCCGACTTGGCCTTCTCCACCGCGTCCACCGCGAGCATGCGGATCGCGTCGGCCATCCGCTTCGTGTCGGCGCGAAAGGCGGCGGCGCCCATCACAGCGCTCCCACGGCGCGCTGGCGCCGCTCCATCATGCGCCAGATGAAGGGCGTGAAGATGAGCTGCATCGCCAGCTCCATCTTGCCGCCGGGCACGACCACGGTGTTGGCACGCGACATCCAGCTGCCGTCGATCATCTGCAGCAGGTAGGGGAAGTCGATGCCCTTGGGCTTGGCGAAGCGGATCACCACCATGCTCTCGTCGGCCGCGGGGATGTCGCGGGCGATGAAGGGGTTGCTCGTGTCGACGCAGGGCACGCGCTGGAAGTTGACGTGGGTGTGCTCGAACTGCGGGCAGATGTAGTGCACGTAGTCGGGCATGCGGCGCAGGATGGTGTCGGTCACCGCCTCGGTGCTGTAGCCGCGCTTGCTCTTGTCGCGGTAGAGCTTCTGGATCCACTCCAGGTTGATCACCGGCACCACGCCGATGAGCAGGTCGGGGTGCTTGGCGATGTTCACCTCGGGTGTGACCACGGCGCCGTGCAGGCCTTCGTAGAAGAGCAGGTCGGTGTCCTTGGGCACGTCCTCCCAGGGCGTGAAGGTGCCGGGCTCCTGCTTGTAGGGCGCGGCCTCGTCGGTGTCGTGCAGGTACTTGCGCCGCTTGCCGGTGCCGGTTTCGGCATAGCTGGCAAAGAGCTTCTCCAGTTCGGGGAAGAGGTTGTTCTCGGGCCCGAAATGGCTGAAGTGCTTGTTGCCCTGCGCCTCGGCCTCGGCTGCCTTGAGCTTCATCTCCTTGCGGTCGTGGCGGTGGAAGCTGTCGCCCTCGATGACCGCGGCCTTCACGCCTTCGCGGCGGAAGATGTTCTCGAAGGTGCGCGTCACCGAGGTGGTGCCGGCGCCCGAGGAGCCGGTGATGGCGATGATGGGATGGCGTTGTGACATGGAGAGCTTTCCAGGGTGGAGGTCAGTCGGGCGCCGGGCCGCCCCAAGCCCGACTGAGCCCCCTTGGGGGGTGGCGAAGGGCCGGAGGCACAAGCCTGGGGGTCGTCATTTCACTAGTCGCGGAACAGGCTGCGCTCGCCGAACAGCGGGTTGCCGCTGTCCCTGGTGGCGGGCTCGTGGTGGTAGCGCTCGATGCGCTCGACCTCGTTCTTCGAGCCGAACACCAGGCCGATGCGCTGGTGCAACTCGCCGGGCTTGACGCCGAGCACCGGCTGGCGCCCGGTGCTGGCGCGGCCGCCGGCCTGCTCCATGATGAAGCCGATCGGGTTGGCTTCGTAGAGCAGGCGCAGCCGCCCGGGCTTGGCGGGGTCCTTGGTGTCGCGCGGGTACATGAAGACGCCGCCGCGCATGAGGATGCGGTGCGCCTCGGCCACCATGCTGGCGATCCAGCGCGTGTTGAAGTCCTTGCCGCGTGGCCCCGTCTTGCCCGCCAGGCACTCGTCGACGTAGCGCTTGATGGGCGGCTCCCAGAAGCGGCTGTTGCTGGCGTTGATGGCGAACTCGTGCGTGTCCACCGGCACCTGGATGTGCGCGTGCGTGACCTTGAACTCGCCCAGGTTGGGGTCGAGCGTGAAGCCCACCACGCCGTCGCCCACGCTGAGCACGAGCATCGTCACCGGGCCGTAGAGCGCGTAGCCCGCCGCCACCTGCGTGGTGCCGGGCTGGAGGAAGTCCTCCACCGTGACGTCGCGGTGGGACGCCGCCACCTCGTCGGGCGCGCGCAGGATGGAGAAGATGCTGCCCACCGAGACGTTGACGTCGATGTTCGACGAGCCGTCGAGCGGGTCGAAGACGAGCAGGTACTTGCCGCGCGAGTAGGCGCTCGGGATCTGGTAGGGGCCGTCCATCTCTTCCGAGGCCATGCCCGCGAGGTGCCCCGACCACTCGGTGGCGGCGATGAACATCTGGTTGCTCACCACGTCGAGCTTCTTCTGCACCTCGCCCTGCACGTTGATGTCGCCGCCCACGTTGCCGGCGGTGTCGGCGAGCTCGCCGAAGGCCACCGCGCGCGCGATGCCCTTGCAGGCGATGGACACGTCCAGGATGAGTGCGTTGAGCTCTCCGCTGGCCTGCGGGAAGCGCCGGCGCTGCTCGATCAGGTACTGCGTGAGGGTCTGGCGCTTGGACAGTGGCATGGCGGCCTCGGGTGGTGTGGGGTGCGGGCGCGGCTCAGCGGCCGCGGGCGAGCTCGGCGCGCATGGCGGCGATGACGGCGGGGTAGTCGGGCTTGCCGAAGATCGCGCTGCCGGCGACGAAGGTGTCGGCACCGGCGTCGGCGACGCGGCGGATGTTGTCGACCTTGATGCCGCCGTCGACTTCCAGGCGGATGTCGCGGCCCGTGCTCTGGATGAGGCTGCGCGCCTGCTCGATCTTGCGCAGCGCGCTGTCGATGAAGCTCTGGCCGCCGAAGCCGGGGTTGACGCTCATGATGAGGATCAGGTCGACCTTGTCGATGACCCACTCGAGCACGTCCAGCGGCGTGGCCGGGTTGAACACCAGGCCCGCCTGGCAGCCCTCGGCCTTGATCAGCTGCAGCGTGCGGTCCACATGCGCGCTGGCCTCGGGGTGGAAGCTCACCAGGTCGGCACCGGCCTTGGCGAAGGCCTGCGCCAGGGCGTCCACCGGCTGCACCATGAGGTGCACGTCCAGCGGCACCGGCGTGCCCGCGGGCGTCTTGCAGTGCGGCTTGATGGCCTGCGCCACGCCCGGGCCGATGGTCAGGTTGGGCACGTAGTGGTTGTCCATCACGTCGAAGTGGATCCAGTCGGCGCCCGCAGCGATGACGCTGCGGACCTCCTCGCCCAGGCGGGCGAAATCGGCCGAGAGAATGCTGGGAGCGATGCGGTAGCTCATTGCGGGCCTCCCTGTGGGGCTGTTGAATCGAATGTAGGCAGCTGCGGGTTTAAGGTAAATTCATCAATGTTTGGCTTCGGATTCAGAATTTCTGAATGAAGACCGTCACCTTCCGCCAGCTCCGCGTCTTCGTCGAAGTCGCCCGCCACCTGAGTTTCGTGCGCGCCGCGGAGAGCCTGCACCTCACGCCACCGGCGGTGACGATGCAGGTCAAGGAGCTCGAGTCTGCCATCGAGCTGCCGCTGTTCGACCGCGAAGGGCGCAAGGTCTCGCTCACCACCGCCGGCGAGTACTTCCTCGTCTACGCCAAGCGCATGCTGGCCACGCTGAAGGACGCCGACGACGCCATGGCGCGCTTTCGCAAGCTCGAGTCGGGCGTGCTCAGCGTGGGCATGGTGGCCACGGCCAAGTATTTCGTGCCGCGGCTGCTGACGCGCTTTCGCGAGGAACACCCGGGCGTCGAGCTGCGCCTGCGCGTGGGCAACAACCGCGAGGCCCTGGCCGACATGCTGCAGCAGGGCGAGGTCGACCTGGCCATCATGGGCCGCCCGCCCAAGGCCCTGGCGATGCGCGCCGAGTCCTTCGCCGCACACCCGCATGTCTTCGTCGCGCCGCCCGGCCACCCCATCCTGCGGCGCGGTCGGCCGACGGTGGCCGAAGTCGCCGAGCACCCCCTCATCGTGCGCGAACCGGCCTCGGGCACGCGGGCGCTGATGGACCGCTTCTTCGCCGATCACCGCGTCGAGCCGCGCATCGCCATGGAGATGCCGAGCAACGAGACCATCAAGCAAGCGGTGATGGCCGGCATGGGGCTGAGTTTTCTCTCGCTGCACACCCTGGGGCTGGAATTGCATAGCCAACTCATCGAACTCGTGCACGTGGAGGAAACCCCCATCGTGCGCAACTGGAACATCGTGCACATGCAGTCCAAACTACTGTCGCCGGCAGCCGAAGCGCTGCGCTACTTCGTGCTCGAGCACGGGGAAGCCTACCTGGCCGAACACGACCGGCCATGGATGCCCGGTCACGGCGACGCCCCCTCACCACCGCGAGCCCCATCATGACCCACGACAAGCTCATCCTCGACCACGTCTACGCGCACGAATCCGAACTCGCCGACCGCGTCTTCCTCACGCAGCCCGTGGGCGGGGGCCAGGTCGTCGACACCACCTGGGCGCAGGCCATGGATCAGTCGCGGCGCATGGCCGCGCACCTCAAGGGCCTGGGTCTCGCGCCGGGCGCGCGCATCGCCATGCTCTCGAAGAACAGCGCCCACTTCATCATGGTCGAACTGGCCGTGTGGATGGCCGGCTACACCACGGTGGCCATCTTCCCCACCGAGACCGCCGAGACCGTGCGCTACGTGCTCGAGCACAGCGAGGCGAGCCTGCTTTTCGTCGGCAAGCTCGACAGCTGGCCGCAGCAGCAGCCCGGGGTGCCCGCCGGCCTGCCCTGCATCGCCATGCCGCTCTCGCCGAAGACCGAGTTCGAGACCTGGGAGGCCATCGTCGCGCGCACCGCGCCGCTGCCGGGCCGGCCGGCCCGCGCGGCCGACGACCTGGCGATGATCATGTACACCTCGGGCTCCACGGGCACGCCCAAGGGGGTGATGATCAGCTTCGAGGGCATCACCCGCGCCGGCGAGGGCATCGTGCGCGACACGCGCCACTGGATCGGCCAGGACACCGAATGCCGCATGCTCTCGTACCTGCCGCTGGCGCACAGCTTCGAACGCTCGTGGGTCGAGGCCCAGGCCCTGGTGGACGGGCGCGTGCACCTGTACTTCGCCGAGTCGCTGGAGACCTTCGTGCAGGACGTGCAGCGTGCGCGCCCGGTGCTCTTCATCTCGGTGCCGCGCCTGTGGCTGAAGTTCCAGCAAGGCGTGTTCGCGAAGATGCCGCCGGCCAAGCTCGACCGGCTGCTGGGCATCCCCCTGCTCGGCAAGCTCATCGCGCGCAAGATCCGCAAGGGCCTGGGGCTGGACCAGGTGAAGCGCGCCGGCAGCGGCTCCGCGCCCATCCCGCCGGACCTCATCACCTGGTACCGGCGCATCGGCCTGCCGCTGTACGAAGGCTACGGCATGACCGAGGACAACTCCTACTCGCACTCCTCGAACGACAAGTTCAACGCCCCGGGTTACGTCGGCGTGGCGATGGAGGGTGTGCAGGTGCGCATCAGCCCCGAGGGCGAGATCCTCATCAAGTCGCCCGGGCGCATGGTGGGCTACTACAAGCAACCCGAGCTCAGCGCCGAGTCCTTCACCGAGGACGGCTTCTTCCACACCGGCGACCTGGGTGAGCTGCGTGCCGACGGCCTGCTCAAGATCACCGGCCGGGCCAAGGAGCTCTTCAAGACCGCCAAGGGCAAGTACGTGGCCCCCGCGCCGATCGAGAACCTGCTCAATGCGCACCCGATGATCGAGCTCTCGCTGGTCTCCGGCGTGGGCCAGCCGGCGGCCTTCGCCATCGTCCTGCTCGCCGAGACCCTGCGCCCGCGCCAGCAGGAAGACGCGCTGCGCGCCCAGGTGCGCGCCGAACTCGACCGGCTCCTGGCGGAGATCAACCGCCAGGTCTCCGACGCCGAGCAGCTGCGCATGATCATCGTCGCGCGCGAGCCCTGGAGCATCGAGAACGGCTGCCTCACGCCGACGATGAAGATCCGCCGCGCGCGCATCGAAACCGCCGTCGCGCCGCTGGTGGAGCGCTGGTACGCCGACCAGCAGAAAGTGCAATGGGCGTGACCGGCGGGGAGACGCCCGGCGCCCACGGCGGCGAGCGCATCGCGCAGGCCTTGCAGGCGCACGGCGTGGCCTGCATCTACACGCTGTGCGGCGGGCACATCTCGCCCATCCTCGCGGCCGCCAAGGCGCGCGGCATGCGCATCGTCGACGTGCGCGACGAAGCCACCGCGGTGTTTGCCGCCGACGCCGCAGCGCGCCTCTCGGGCCGGCCCGGCGTCGCCGCGGTCACCGCCGGGCCGGGCATCGCCAACACCATCACCGCGCTGAAGAACGCGCAGCTCGCGCAGTCGCCGGTGGTGCTGCTCGGCGGCGCCGCGCCCACCGCGCTGCAGGGCCGCGGCGCGCTGCAGGACATAGACCAGCGCCCTCTCGTCGAGCCGCACGTCAAGCGCTTCTTCAAGATGCAGCGCGTGCGCGACCTGGGCCCGGCGGTGGCCGAGGCCTTCGCACTGGCCCAGGCGGGCGTGCCCGGGCCGGTGTTCATCGAGTGCCCGGTGGACCTGCTCTACGACGAGGCCAACATCCGCCAGTGGTACGCGGACGCCGCAGGCAAGGGCCACTCGCTGCCCGAGCGCGCGCTGCGCTGGTACCTCAACCGCCACGTGCAGCGCATGTTCGCGGGCAGCCAGGTGCTCGCCCCGGTGCAGGCGCGGCCGGTGGCCACACCTGCGGCCATCGACAGCCATGTGCGCGCGGCTTTGGCGACACTCGGCCGCGCCGAGCGGCCGCTGGCGATCATCGGCAGCCAGGCCGTGGTGCGGGCCGACCAGGCGCAGGCCCTGGCCGAGGCCGTGGCGCGGCTGGGCGTGCCCGTATACCTCTCGGGCATGGCGCGTGGCCTGCTCGGGCGCGACCACCCGCTGCAGCTGCGCCACCAGCGCCGCCAGGCGCTGCGCGAGAGCGACTGCGTGCTCCTCGCCGGCGTGCCCTGCGACTTCCGCCTGGACTACGGCCGTCACGTGCGGCGCAGCGCCACGCTCGTCGCCGCCAACCGCAGCGCCAAGGAGGCGCGGCTCAACCGCCGGCCCGACATCGCCGCCATCGGCGACGCCGGCGACTTCATCCAGGCCCTGGCGCGCCAGGCGGGCGATCGCCCGCCCGCCACCTGGGGCGCCTGGCAGGCCACGCTGCGCGCTCGCGATGCCACGCGCGAGACCGAGATCGACGCGCAGGCCGCGGCGCGCGGCGAACACGTCAACCCGATCGCGCTGTTGCGCGCGCTCGAGCGCGAGGCGGGCGAGAACGCGCTCATCGTCGCCGACGGCGGCGATTTCGTCGCCACCGCCAGCTACGTGCTGCACCCCCGCGGGCCGCTCACCTGGCTCGACCCGGGCGCTTTCGGCACGCTGGGCGTGGGCGCGGGCTTTGCCATCGGCGCGGCAACCACGCGGCCCGAGCGCGAGACCTGGATCGTCTTCGGCGACGGCGCCTGCGGCTGGGGCCTGGTCGAGTTCGACACCTTCGTGCGCCACGGCCTGCCGGTGATCGCCATCGTCGGCAACGACGCCGGCTGGACGCAGATCGCGCGCGAGCAGGTGAAGGTGCTCGGCGACGACGTGGGCACGGTGCTGGCGCGCACCGACTACCACGCGGTGGCCGCGGGCTTCGGCGCCGAAGGCATCGTCGTCAGGCACATGGACGAGGTGCTTCCTGCACTGCAGCGCGCCCGCGAGCTGGCGCGCCAGGGCCGACCGGTGCTCGTCAACGTCTGGCTGGCCAAGACGGAGTTCCGCGAAGGTTCGCTCTCGATGTGAGCGGGCCTGCCCGAAGAAGCTCAAGCGCTCGACCAAGCGCCTGCAGCGCGAGCTGCCGCGCATGCAGGGGCGGGTCTTCTTCTACCGCTATGGCACGGCCATCGAGCCGCTGCTCGACGAGTTCGTGCGCACGCGCAGCCCTTTCGTCATCTTCGAGGAGCACGTGGCCCTGGCGCGCAGCCTGAGCGACCGTGGCTACAACGTCACCGTGGGCCATTTGACCGAGGAAACGTCGGTGCTCGCCGGCGTAAGCAAGGCGCGTGCGGTGGTGACGAACGCGGGTGACCACGCCAACGCCACCTGCACGCTCATCGTGCGCGAACTGGGTTTCACCGGGCCGCGCTACGCCCTGGCCGACAACCCGCTGTACCGCGCGCCGATGCTGCAGATCGGCGCCACCGATGTCTTCACGCCGGCGCACGTGCTGGGCGCGGCACTGGCCTCGCGTGCCAGCACCCTCATCAGCCCACCGGCCGAAGGCATGCACCTGCTTGGCAGCAAGGTGGCGATGGCGGAATTCCGCGTGCGCGCCTCGAGCCCATCGGCGGGCAGGCGCCTGGGCGAACTGCGCCTGCGCGCCACGCACGGCGTGTCCGTCATCGGGCAATGGCGCGGCGGCCGCGCCCGGGGTCGATGTCGTGGGCTGCGTGCTCGAGCGCGCCACCCTCGACCAGGCGCAGGTGCGCGACTACGCCCCCGAAGCGCCGCTCATCGTGCGCGTGCTGCGCTCGGCGAACACGGCGCGCCTGTACCGCTCGGGCGCGGACTTCGCCATCTCGGTGGGGCAGGTGGCCGGGCAGATCCTGGCCTATCACCTGCCCGACGAACAGGAGGCGGCGATCGACACCCAGATCAAGTTCTCGCGCTTCGCTGCCGGCGCGCTCGCCGGCCTGCACCCCTGGCGCAGCGAAGCGCTGGACCGCACGGGAGCCAAGGTGGTGGCGGTGGAACGCGACAACGAGGTGCTCGTCGAATTCGACGACGACTTCGTGGTCCTTGCCGACGACGCCCTCTTCGTCTGCGGCTCGGTGGGCAGCCTGGAGCGCTACCAGCGCGAGTTCCAGGTCAGCAGCGGACCCGCGGTGCTCGCCCTGCCTTGATCTCCGGCAGCGCCTCTCGCGCCGGCCGCCCCCAACCCTGCGGCAGCTGGTGCAGCACGGCCCGCGCGTCGAGCGAGCGGATCGCCACCGCGGTGTCCACCGGGATGCGCCCCTGCGCCAGCATGGCCTCGTAGCGCAGCGCGCTGACGCGCAGGAAGGAGGCGAAGTTGCCGACCTCGCCGCGCGCGGCGACGAGTTCGTCGTAGAGCTTCTCGATGAGCTGGACCACGCCCATGCCGTCGCGCCGCGCGATCTCCTCGAGCACCAGCCAGAAGAGGTTCTCGAGCCGGATGCTGGTGACCACGCCGTGCAGCCGCACCGAGCGCGTGCGGCTGTCGTAGCTCTGCGGGTCGGCACTGATGAAGACTTCGCACATGGGCGTCTCCCGCGGCGGTGGCCGAAGGTCGAACTCTAGCCCTGTCGGGGCGGCACTCAGGTCTCGATGCGCGTGCCCAGCACCTCGAGGAACTGGGCGATCCACGCCGGGTGCGCCGGCCAGGCCGGGGCGGTGACGAGCTTGCCGTCGGTCACCGCCTGGTCGATGGCGATGCCCATCCACTCGGCGCCGGCGAGTTCCACCTCGACCTGGCAGGCCGGATAGGCGCACACCTTGCGGCCCTTGAGCAGCCCGGTGGCGGCGAGCAGTTGCGCGCCGTGGCAGATCGCCGCCACGGGTTTGTCGGCGGCGAGGAAGTGGCGCGCCATCTCCACCACGCGGGCGTTCATGCGCAGGTATTCCGGCGCCCTGCCACCGGGGACGACGAGCGCGTCGTAGGCCTCGGG
This sequence comes from Rubrivivax sp., assembly GCA_020720385.1. GTDB lineage: Bacteria > Pseudomonadota > Gammaproteobacteria > Burkholderiales > Burkholderiaceae_C > Rubrivivax. Next base: position 18,661 of record DYOR01000017.1, on the reverse strand, counting down.
CTTGACGTCGGCGAAGGTCGCGTTCAGCGCGAAACGGTGGCCCGGTTTCTCGCTGTAGGTCTGCGCGCCCTCGAAGTCGTGGATCGCGGTGTGGATCCAGTCGCCGGCCTTCTTCTCGGGCGCCACGGCGTGCACGGTGTGGCCCACCGCCAGCAGCGCCTGGAAAGGCACCATGGTTTCGTAGTCTTCGGCGTAGTCGCCGCAGAGCATGAGGATCTTGCGTGACATGAGAGTCTCCTTCGGATGGGTTCGGGCGGTGCGAATCCCCGCGGATCCGCCCCCGGCCATTCTTCGGAGCGCGCGGCCAACGGTGGTAGCAGCCGGCTGTGATTACCGCCGTCGGCTTGCCGGTGTTTCAGACGCCGCCGCAGGGGCCAGGCAAAAGAGAAGGCGGAGGCTTGCGCAACCGCCTTCAATCCGACAAGAGATCCCTGGCCTACTTGGGCTTGACGACCGGGTTGCCGCCCTTGACCCACGCGTCGAAAAGCATGTCCACGGCGGTGACGTTGGTGAAGCCCAACTCCTGCAGTGACTTGGTGGCCAGCGCGCAGCGCCCGCCCGTCTTGCAGTAGATCGACATCTGCTTGTTCATGTCGGTGGCGTTGGGGAAACCGACCTCGCCCCAGATGCGGAATTCGATCAGCCCGCGCGGAATATTGACGGCACCGGGCACATAGCCGTCGGCGAATTCGTCTTCCTCGCGCACGTCGACGATCAGACCCGCCTTGCCCTGGTCGAGCAGGGCGCGGAACTCGTCGAGCTTGATCGTCTTGATCTGCTTCTTGGCCGCACCGACATAGGCCTTGACGCTGTCGGGGTAGGTCGGCGCCGGCGCCTTCTGCGCGATCGCGCAGCCGCCCACGAGCAGGGAGGCCGATACCAGCAGGGCGATGGACAGGGGTTTGTTCAAGAAGCGCATCGTGTCACTCCAGGGTTGGGAACTCGGGCAGGGGCGCGGTGCCCTGGCCGCAGACGGCGCCGCCCCTTCGGGCCCGGCGCCCCCTGTGACGGCCACCGCCGCCTGACTGCAACGAGGGCCATTCTCGGAGCGCGGGGTAAACCCTCATTGATCGAGATCATCCTTCCTGCGGGTTGCCCGGTGCGGCGCAGGCCGCTGACGTACCCACTCAGCGCGTCAGCGCCAGGAACACCTCGGGCAGCCGGCGCGGCAGCTGCGCCACGCGGTCGATCACCGTCCAGCGCCCGCCGAAGATGCGGCCGACGTAGGCGTCGGCGCGGGGGTCCAGGCTGATGCAGTGCGTGTACAGGCCCAGGCGGTCGAGCTCGCGCACGGCCTGGGCGGCATCGCCGATGAGGTGCTGCGGGTCGCTCACGTCCACGTCCGCCGGCTCGCCGTCGGTAAGCACCAGCAGCAGGCGCTTGTCGGCCTGGCGGCCCGAGAGCAGGTGGCCGGCATGGCGCAGCGCGGCGCCCATGCGGGTGGAAAACATGCCTTGCGCACCGGCCAGCCGCGCCTTGGACTCGTCGCCCCAGGGCTCGGCAAAGCCCTTGATGTGCAGGTAGCGCAGCTCGTGCCGCGTGTTGGAGTGGAAACCGGCGATGGCGAGCTGGTCGCCGAGCGCGGCGATGGCGCCGGCGAGCAGCGCGACGGCGGCGCGGCTGAGCGAGAGCACGGTTTCACCCGTCGCACCCGCTGCGGCCCCGGCGCCCGTGCCGCCCACCGGGTCGTTGACCGACTGCGACAGGTCCAGCAGCAGCAGCACGGCGATGTCGCGCCCGTCGCTGCGCGTGTCAATGTGGATGCGCGCATCGGGCTGGGCGCCGGCGCGCCAGTCGATGAGCGCACGCAGCGCCACGTCCAGGTCGAGCTCGGTGCCCTCCTCCTGGTAGCGCAGGCGCGTGCGCTCCTGCGGCTTGAGCAGGTCGAGCAGGCGCTCGAGGTGGCGCGCCTCGGCGGCGTGGCGTGCCAGCAGCGCATCGATATCGGCCGCGGCACCGGCAGGCTGCAGGGTGTCGTAGACGCTGACCCAGTCGGGGCGGTGGGCGTGGGTGGCCTCATCCCACTCGGGGTAGTGACGCGGCGGCAGGCCGCCGTCGTCGGGCGCGCGGCGCGGCGTCGGGTCGGGCGCGGTGTCTTCCTCGTCGCCGACCTCGATGAAGGTCCACAGGTGGCGGTTGTCATCGCGCCACTCCACCCGCGTGTCGGCAAAGCGCACCAGGGCCTGCTGGTCGCTCTGGCGGCGCGTGCGCGCGGCCCATTCCAGCGCCAGCCGGGCCATCGCGGCCGTGGACGATGCGCAGCCCTGCAGGTGTTCGTGAAAGCGACGGACGAACTCGATCAGGGTGGAGTCGCTGTAGGCGTGGCGCGCATCGAGCAGCGCGCGCGACAAACAGGCCAGGCGGTGGCGCAGGCAAGACTCGCGCACCGGGTCGCAGGCGTCCTCGTCGGGCGCCGGGTGCAGCGCGTGCAGCGTGCGCGCCATGCCGGGATAGCGCCGCAGCACGAGGTGGTCGATGCGCGCGTCCTCGAAGCATTCCACCGCCAGGCGCTGCAGCGGGCTCAGGTTGTCGGCCACCTGCGGCCGGCTCCAGTGCCGGTGGCCGGCGAGGTGGGCGAGCATGGCGCGGTAGCACTGCATGGCCGTGACACCGGCGCGATCGTCCAGCACCTCGGGCAGGCGCAGGCCGTCGCTTTGCAGGTAGGGCTGGGTCACGGCGCCGGCCGCGTCGTCGGCAGCGCCCACCGGGTAGGGCACCAGCGGCAGATCTTCGCCCCACAGGCCGCGCAGCGTGAGCTCGAGCCTGCGCTCCACGTCCACGAGCAAGGTGCCATGGCGCTCGCGTTGCAGCAGCGCGCGCGCGTCGGCGGTGACCAGGCCGAAGAAGTCGAGCTGCCGCTGCGGATGCGCGCCGTGCAGGCGGATGCCTTCCATCACCCAGCGGCGCAGGCCCTCCAGCGGCACCAGGCCCACCAGCGCCGGGGCCTGCTGCAGGAACGTGGGCAGGCTGGGGCTGGGCTCGGTGGCATGCCGGCCGTGGATGGACAGGCTGGTGCGTTGCATCAGCTCCACCGCCAGCGCCAGGTATTGCGCCATGAGCTCGGGCGAACGCAGCCGCCGCGCCACCGCGGGCAGGCTTTGCAGCAGCGGCGCGATGGCCGGGCCGTTGGGCGACTTCTGGAAGGCCTGCGCCGCCTGCATCAGCGGCGCGAGACAGGCTTCACCGGCCAGGCGCGACACGCCGGGCCAGGCCTCGAGGAACTGCAGCAGCGGCTCGGCGCCGCGGCCGAGCTTGCCGAACCAGCGCGCCTGGTCGATGAACGCCTCCAGCGCCTGCGGGCCGAGGGCGCGCGCGGCCTCGTCGACGCACGCGTCGAAGACCTCGTCGACCGCCGGGAAGCGGCAATCCAGCCGCTCGCGCAGCGCCGCGTGGCGCGACGGCGGCCGTGCGGCCGCGTCGGTCGACGGCCGCGTGCCGTAGGAGGAGAAGGTGCCGGCCATGCTCAGCTGCTCGCCCAGGCTGCGGGCGCGGCGCTAGGGCCTGTTCACACTGCGGGAAGGGTCGCGAAGGCCCGCCGAAACGGGCCAATCCAGGCGCAGCGCGCCGCCCGCACTGGCGTGCGGGCAAGCGCTGCCACGACGAGTGGCCCGTTTCGGCGGGCCTTCCCGCAGGGTTGCAGCCAGAAAAGCCGCACGTGGCGTTGCAAATCCTCGCCGGGTGTCCAACCCGGCTGCGGTTTGCGCCTTGCCTGCGGCTTTTCTGGCTGTCAACGCGATCCCTTCCCGTAGTGTGAACAGGCCCTAGGCAAGGATGGCGTCGATCGCGTGGTCCAGCGTCTCGCGGATGTCGGCGTCGTCGGTGATCGGCCGCACCATGGCCATGCGGCAGGCCTCGCGCGGGGCAATGCCGCCGCGGATGAGCGTGGCCGCATACACCAGCAGCCGCGTCGAGATGCCTTCGTCCAGGCCGTGGCCCTTGAGGCGGCGCGCGGCCGCGGCCACCTGCACCAGCGCCGCGGTCTGTTCGACCGGCAGGCCGGTCTCGGTGGCGACGATCTGCGCCTCCAGCGCGGCGGCCGGGTAGTCGAAGTCCAGGGCGGCGAAGCGCTGCCGGGTCGAGGTCTTCAAGTCCTTCATCAGGCTTTGGTAGCCCGGGTTGTAGGAGATGACGAGCTGGAAATCGGCGTGCGCGCGCACCAGCTCGCCCTTCTTGTCCAGCGGCAGCGTGCGCCGGTGGTCGGTGAGCGGGTGGATGACGACGGTGGTGTCCTGGCGCGCCTCGACCACTTCGTCGAGGTAGCAGATGGCGCCGTGGCGCGCGGCCAGGGTGAGCGGTCCATCCTGCCAGCGCGTGCCGCCGGGCTCGAGCAGGAAGCGGCCGACCAGGTCGGCCGCGGTCATGTCCTCGTTGCAGGCCACGGTGACCAGCGGCCGGCCCAGGCGCCAGGCCATGTGCTCGACGAAGCGGCTCTTGCCGCACCCGGTGGGGCCCTTGACCATCACCGGCAGACGCGCGGCGTAGGCGGCCTCGAACAGCGCCACCTCGTCGCCCTGCGGCGCGTAGTAGGGCTCGCGGGTGACGCGCCAGTCGTCGAGTGCCGCCATCTCCGTTCTCAGCGATGCGCGCCGGCGAGCTTGTCGCGCCAGCCCGGGAAGATCGCGTCGGCGTCTTTCGGGAACGAGTCGAAGGCGCGCGCAAATTCGCGGTGCTCCCTGGCCCATTCGATCGGGTCGGCCTTGGCCTTCCAGCAGTCGTAGGCCTGGCGCAGGCTCCTGGCCCCTGCGGCCGGTGAATCGATGTGGCCGTAGGAACCGCCGCCGGCGGTGTTGATGACGTTGCCGTGGCCCAGGTTCTCGAAGAAGCCGGGCAGGCGCAGCGCGTTCATGCCACCGCTGATGATCGGCGTGGTGGGCTTCATGCCGTACCACTCCTGGTGGTAGGCCGGGCCGGTGTAGCTGTCGCGCTCGATGATGTAGGCGATGGCGCGGTCGTCCTTCTCGCCTTCCATCTTGCCGTAGCCCATGGTGCCCACGTGGATGCCGCTGGCGCCCTGCAGGCGGCTCATCTTGGCCAGCACATAGGCGGTGTAGCCGCGCTTGGCGCTCGGGCTGGTGACGGCGCCGTGGCCGGCGCGGTGGTAGTGCAGGTACTGGTTGGGGAAGGCGCGCCGCGCCGTGGTGATCATGCCCGGGCCGCCGACGTAGCCGTCGACGAGGAAGGCCACCTTGTCGGCATCGGGTCCGAACTCGCGCAGGATGAACTCGCCGCGCGCCAGCATCTCGTAGTGGTCGTCGGCGGTGATGTTGGCGGAGAAGAGCTTGGCCTCGCCGGTCTCGTCCATGGCGCGCTTCATCGCGTCGTAGACCAAGGGGATCGTCTTGCGCATCGGCGCGAAGGTCTGGTTGCCCTGCGGCTCGTCGTTCTTGATGAAGTCGCCGCCGAGCCAGAACTGGTAGGCCGCCGCGGCAAAGGGCTCCGGGCGCAGGCCGAGCTTGGGCTTGATGATGGTGCCGGCGATGTAGCCGCCGTTGACCACCGGGCGGCCGAGCACGCGCCACATGTCGCTGATGTCCTTGCTCGGGCCGTCGAAAAGCTGGATGGCGCGCGGCGGCATCCAGAAGTCGTAGATCTTGGCGTGCTGGATGTCGCCCATGCCCTGGTTGTTGCCGATGGCCAGGGTGAGGAAGCTCACCATCATCATGCGGCCGTCGGTGATGTTGCGGTCGAAGAGGTCCAGCGGATAGGCGATGCGCATCTCCTCGGTGGCCTCGTCGATGAGGTAGACCAGAGCGTCCACGCCCTTGGTGAACTCGTCGGTGGTGGAGACCTCGACGTTGGTGCCGGTGGAGGACTCGGCGGCGAAGTGCGCCGCGGCCTCCAGGTAGCCGTAGCCCGCCTTGGGCTTCATCTTGTAGGCCACCAGGATGTGGCGCCCACCCTGGATGAGTTCGGCCTCGTTCAGGCTGAGGTCGGCGTAGCGGTTCGACTGGTCCATGCTGTCATCCTGGGTTGGCCTGTGTTGAGGGGCACTCTACGAGCACCAATCAATAAGAACAACTAAAGAATATTGACAGGTGACTTAAGTATTTACTGACTTTTTTGTCGGCGCGACTTCTTCGCCGGCGCCTTGCCCCCCGGTTCCGCGCTGAGCAGGGTATCGAGCTCCTTGGTGATCTCGGACTCGATGGTCTGGCTGAAGACACCGAGCAGGAAGCCCAGCCTGGCCTCCAGTTCGAAGTGGTCGGCCGCTACCACCAGCGTGCCGCTCACGCCGCTGCGCGTGAACTCCACGCTGTCGCTGTGCTGGCCTTCGATCACCGTGCACTCCATGTCGAAGCGCTGCTCGACATGCTCGGCCCAGGTCCAGGCGATCTGGCGCGCGCGGGCCAGGCCAAGGTGGTGTTCACGGTGGATGCGGATCTCGGCCACGGCAGGGGTCCTGGTCAGGGGGTGTCGGCGAGCGCGGCGCGGCGCTCGTCCTTGGGCAGGGCAGCCAGGCGCTTCACTTCGGCATAGAAACGCTTGAAGTCGCCGCCGCTGCGCTCGAACAGGCGCTCGAATCCGGGCACCAGCTCATGGTAGGCGGCGAGCACGCCGAAGGAGGCGTTGTTGGCCTGCGCGAACCAGCCGTCGTAGCCCGCCCAGCCGCCCCAGCGGCTGGCCTTCACGGCCTCGTACTCGGCGCGCATGGCCATCATCAGCGCCACCTTGCGCTCGCGCTTGGCAGCGTCGTCCAGGGTGCCGGCATACAGGCGCTCGAGCTCGCCGCGCCAACGCAGCGTGAAAGCGCGGAATTCCCCGCGTCGCCGGTCCTGTGCCTCGAAGGCCTCGCGCGCCGCGGGCGTGGCCTGGCCGGCGAGCCAGCGCCGCGCGCCGATGTGCTCCACCGTGGTGGCGAAGGACTCGTTGAAGGTGGTGTCGTCCTGGGCGTAGACGACCTGGTGCGCGAGCTCGTGGAACATGAGCCCGGCGAGCTGGCCCTCGGGCCATCCGATGAAGGTGTTGAGCAGCGGGTCGCCGCCCAGCCAGTTGCTCCAGCCCAGCGTGGAATACGCCGGCACGCCGTAGACCATCACCTCCCAGCCCTGGGCCCGCAGCTCGGCGGCCAACGCCTCGGCGCCTTCGCGCGCGAAGTAGCCGCGGTAGACCACGCAGCCGGCCACCGGCACGCACCAGGTCTTCAGCGTGAGCGACAGCGCCGGCGCGGCGACCACGTTCCACACCACCCAGTCGCGCTTCAGGTCGGCGAAGCGGCGGTAGCTGCGGTTGTCGGGCAGCTCGAGCTCGCTTGCGGCGAAGTCGCGCATGCGCTGGCTGAGCAGCAGGCGCTGGCGCAGCGGCTCGGGCGTGTCGCTGGCGATGAACACGTCGGCCACCGGGCGCGCAAGGCGCATCACCTCCAGGTGCCCACCCACGGCCTGCGCGTAATAGCCCAGCGAGCTGCAGCCGCCGGTGAAGCACAGCGCCGCACCCGCCAGCAGCGCCGCGCCGAGCAGCCCCCCGCCAGCCATCAGCCAGCCCCGCCTGCGCACGGCTTCAAAGCGCACGGACCTCGACCAGGCAGTCGTAGAACGACGGTGCGCGGCCGATGTCGGTGAGCCGCTGGTGGGTGAGTTGGTTGACGTTGGTGCCGGCCAGGCCCTGCTTGCGCCACCACACACCCAGGCCGTTGACCACGCCGGGCCGCGCGCGCGCGCTCACCTCGGCCTTGCAGACGTACTCGCCACGGTCGTTGAACACGCGCACCGTGTCGCCGCTGGCGATGCCGCGCGCGGCGGCGTCCGCGGCGTGCATCTCGAGCAGGGGCTCGCGCTCGGCGGCACGCAGGCTCGCGACGTTGGCGAAGCTGGAGTTGAGGAAGTGGCGCGCCGGCGGCGAGATCATCGCCAGCGGGTAGCGCGCGGCCAGCGCCGGCGACGACTGCGCGCTTTCGTAGTTCGGCACGTGGTCGGGCACGCCCAGGCCCGGTGCGTCGACGATGACCTTGCCGCCGGGCGTGGGGAAGCCGCCCTCGGCGAAGGGCGCGTCGGCCACGCGCAGCTTGGCCCAGCCCTGCGCAGCCAGCGCCTGCGCGTCCACCGCTTCGGGGTCGAAGGCGGCGCGCGCCATGGCCTCGTCGCTGTCGGCGAAGCACTCGTCGGTGAAGCCCATGCGTGCGGCCAGGGCGCGGAAGATGGCGGCGTTGGAGCGCGCCTGGCCGGCCGGCGCGACGGCCGGCTCGTTGAGCATGGCGTAGGTGTGGCCGTAGGCGCGGTGCGCGTCCCAGTGCTCGGGCTGCATCGTCGCCGGCAGCACGATGTCGGCGTGGTCGGCGGTGTCGGTGAGGAAATGCTCCAGCACCACGGTGAAGAGGTCCTCGCGGGCGAAGCCGCGCACGACCTTCGCACTCTCGGGCGCCACCGCCACGGGGTTGCTGTTGTAGACCACCAGGGCTTCGATCTTCGGCCCGAAGGCCGCCGAAGCCTCGCGGTTCAGATCGTCGCCGAGGGTGCTCATGTTGATCGTGCGCGGCGTGCGCCCGGCGAGCAGGTCGCTCCGCTGCAGCCAGGCGGTGCGCAGGTGCGGCCTGAACCAGCCCGAGCTCGACAGCAGCAGCCCGCCGGCGCGCTGGCGCCATGCGCCCACCAGGCAGGGCAGCAGCGCGATCAGGCGCACGGCATTGCCGCCACCGTGCACGCGCTGCATGCCGTAGTTCAGGCGGATCGCCGCAGGCCGGGTCGTGCCGTAGTCACGTGCCAGGGCGCGCACCTCCTCGGCGCTGATGCCGCACACCGCGGCCGCGCGCTCGGCCGGCCAGTGCAGCGCGCGCTCGCGCAGCGCCGGCCACCCTTCCACGTGCTTCTCCAGGTAGTCGTGGTCCAGCCAGTCATGGGCGATCAACTCGTGCATCAGCGCCAGCGCCAGCGCGCCGTCGGTCCCAGGCAGCAGGGCGATGTGCTGGTGGCATTTCTCCGCCGTCTCGGTGCGCCGCGGGTCGATGCACACGAGCCGGGCGCCGGCGCGCTTGGCCTGCTGCGCGAAAGTCCAGAAGTGCAGGTTCGAGGCGATCGAGTTGCTGCCCCAGATGAGGATCAGCCGGCTCTCGGCGAACCACTCCAGGTGCATGCCCACCGGCCGGCCATAGGTGGCGGCGAGAGCCTCGCCGCCGGCACTGCTGCAGATGGTGCGGTCGAGCAGCGAGGCGCCCAGGCGGTGGAAGAAGCGCGCGGCCATGCCGTCGCCCTGCACCAGGCCCATGGTGCCGGCGTAGCTGTAGGGCAGCACCGCCTGCGGGTCACGCGCGGCGACGGCCTTCAGGCGCGCGGCGACCGTGTCCAGCGCCTCGTCCCAGCCTATGGGCTCGAAGCTCCCCGCACCCTTGGCGCCGACCCGCCGCAGCGGCGTCAGCACGCGCTCGGGGTGGTACAGGCGCTCGGCATAGCGGCTCACCTTGGTGCACAGCGCGCCATGCGTGGGCGGGTGATCGGGGTCACCCTGCACGCGCAGCACGCGGCCGCCCTGCACGGTGACGTGCAAGGCGCAGGTGTCGGGGCAGTCGTGCGGGCAGGCGCCGCGCACCACGCGCGGCGCGGCGGAGTCGACCACGGACATGTCACCCACGGGCCGATCAGCCCAGGTTGTGCAGGGCGAATTCCCAGTTGATCAACTTGTCGATCACGGCATTGACGTAGTCGGCGCGACGGTTCTGGTAGTCCAGGTAGTAGGCATGCTCCCAGACGTCGATCGTCAGCAGCGGCTTCATGCTGCTCGTCAGCGGCGTGTCGGCGTTGCCGGTCTTCACCACCTTCAACTTGCCGCCGTCGGCGACCAGCCAGCCCCAGCCGCTTGCGAACTGCCCCACGGCGGTGGCCGCAAGCTCCTTCTTGCAGGCCTCGACGCTGCCGAACGACGCCTCCATCATCTGCTTGAGCGCGGCCGGCGGTTCGCCGCCACCCTGGGGCTTCAGGCTCTTCCAGTAGAAGCTGTGGTTCCAGGTCTGCGCGGCGTTGTTGAAGATGCCCACCTTGTCGGCCTTGCCGGCGACGGCGGCAACGATCTTCTCCAGCGGCAGCTCGGCGAGCTCGGTGCCGGCGATGAGCTTGTTGAGGTTGGTGAGATAGCCCATGTGGTGCTTGCCGTAGTGGAAGCCCAGGGTGTTGGCGCTGATCACCGGCGCGAGCGCGTTGTCGGCAAAGGGCAGCGGCGGCAGCGCCAGCGGCGCGGCCTGCGCACGGCGCGGCAGGCCACCGAGGGCGACGCCGGCGGCCAGGCCGGCCGAGGCGAGCAGAAAACCGCGGCGATCGGCAGCGAGGACAGGGCCTTGAGGGTGGGTCATGAGGGTGCTCCAGGACAGAAGGGACATTCGGGGCAGTGTCTGCCGCGGCGTTGGAACCCGATGGCTCCAAGTTGTTTCGGCAGGGCCGAGCTTACCAAGCCGAACCCATCGATGAGCGAAGCACCATGGACGGCGTCGGCCCGCAGAGGTCATCGCTCGCATCACGGAACCGGCCTTGAGCGGCCTTGCCCGATGGTGCTCGGGCTGTTCGTTCGGCAGCGCGGGACCCGAACGCGGCTGCGGCCGCGGCCCGCGCCTGCGCCAGGCGCCGCTGCCACACAATCGCCGCGCATGGACCACAGCTTCCTCTCCGCCTTCATCCTCCTGCTGCTGGTGCTCGACCCGCTGGGCAGTCTGCCCATCTTCATCCCCATCATGCGCGACGTGCCGCCGGCGCGCCGCACGCGGGTGGCGCTGCGCGAAGTGGGCATCGCCTTCGCCGTGCTCGTCGCGTTCATGTTCCTGGGCGACGCGTTCCTGCAGGTGATGCGGCTCTCCGAGCGCTCGCTCGAGGTCGCCGGCGGGGTGATCCTGCTCATGGTGGCGATCCGCATGATCTTCAGCCACGAGGGCGGCGTGTACGGCCTGCCCGAGGGCCGCGAGCCGATGATCTTTCCGCTCGCCGTGCCGCTGCTCGCCGGGCCCTCGGCCATGGCCAGCGCGCTGCTGCTGGCCTCGCGCCAGCCCGAGCGCATGCTCTCCTGGGTGGGTGCACTGGTGTGCGCAATGGCGGTGTCCGGCGCGGTGCTGCTGCTGTGCGAACGCATCCGCCGCCTGGTGGGCGACTCGGTGGTTTCGGCGATCGAAAAGCTCATGGGGCTGGTGCTCACCGCCATCGCCGTGGAGATGATCCTGGCCGGGTTGAAGCGCTACTTCATGGCGCCCCTGTAGCCCATGTGACGGGACGCGTGCGGCTAAGATGCGCCGACCGACCTGCTGCCACCCGCAAACCGCCATGAACCTCATCGAACCCATCCTCGCCGACGCCGCGGCCATCGCCGCCATCCGCCGCGACATCCACGCCCACCCCGAGCTGTGCTTCGAGGAACAGCGCACCGCCGACGTCATCGCCAAGGCGCTCACCGACTGGGGCATCCCGATCCACCGCGGCATGGGCAAGACCGGCGTCGTCGGCATCGTCAAGAACGGCACGAGTGCGCGCGCGGTGGGCCTGCGCGCCGACATCGACGCCCTGCCCATGACCGAGCACAACCACTTCGCCCACGCCAGCCAGCACCCGGGCAAGATGCACGCCTGCGGGCACGACGGCCACACCGCCATGCTGCTCGCCGCGGCCAAGCACCTCGCCAAGCACCGCAACTTCGATGGCACGGTCTACCTGGTGTTCCAGCCGGCCGAGGAAGGCGGCGGCGGCGCGCGCGAGATGATCAAGGACGGCATCTTCGAGCGTTTCCCGATGGAAGCCATCTTCGGCGCCCACAACTGGCCCGGCATGCCCGTGGGCACGGTGGGCGTGAACCCCGGCGCCATGCTCGCCAGCAGCAACGAGTTCCGCGTCGTCATCACCGGCAAGGGCAGCCACGCCGCGCTGCCGCACCTGGGCATCGACCCGGTGCCGGTGGCCTGCCAGATGGTGATGGCCTTGCAGACCATCATCACGCGCAACCGCAAGCCCATCGACCCGGGCGTGATCTCGGTGACCATGGTGCATGCCGGCGAGGCCACCAACGTGGTGCCCGACTCGGCCGAGATCCGCGGCACCGTGCGCACCTTCTCCTTCGAGACGCTGGACCTCATCGAAGCGCGCATGAAGCAGGTGGCCGAGCACACCTGCGCGGCCTTCGGCGCGCAATGCGAGTTCGAGTTCACGCGCAACTACCCGCCCACCGTGAACCACGCCAGCGAGACCGAATTCGTGCGCCGCGTGCTCAGCGGCGTGCTCGGGCCCGACCGGGTGGTGTCCTTCGAGCCCACCATGGGCGCCGAGGACTTCAGCTTCTTCCTCCAGGCCAAGGCCGGCTGCTATTTCGCGCTCGGCAACGGCGACGGCGGCCACCGCGAGGGCGGCCACGGCATGGGCCCGTGCATGCTGCACAACCCGAGCTACGACTTCAACGACGAGCTCATCCCGGTGGGTGCCACGGTGTGGGTGCGCCTGGCCGAGGAATGGCTGAACACGCCGGCCAAGCTCTGAACCCCCAAGGGCCGGGCAAGCCCGGCCCGGCCCCCCGTGGGGGCGCAAGAATACTTGGGGCGGCCCGGCATTTTCTCGAGAGGACACCATGACCGACGCCTCGTCACACTTCGCGCAGACCTATGGCCAGGCGCGCGAGAAGTTCCTCGCCGCGGCGGACGCCGCGGGCCTGGACGTGCACTCGCACCGCCACCCCATGCTCGGGCAGGATGGCGAAGTGCTGGCCATGGACGTGGCGCGCTTCGGGCCCGCCGACGCCCAGGCGCTGCTGCTGCTGAGCAGCGCCTGCCACGGCGTGGAGGGCTTCTGCGGCTCGGGCGTGCAGAACGCGCTGCTCGCCGACGCCGCCTTCCACGACGCGGCGCGCCGCGCCGGCGTGGCCGTGCTCTACGTGCACGCGCTCAACCCCTACGGTTTTTCCTGGTGGCGGCGCACCACGCACGAGAACGTCGACCTGAACCGCAACTGGCAGGACTTCTCGCGGCCGCTGCCGCAGAACGCCGCCTACGACGAGATCGCCCACCTGCTCGTGCCGCCGCACTGGCCGCCCGGGCCGCAGGTCGAAGCCGCGCTGGCCGCCTACGTCGCCGCGCACGGGATGCGCGGTCTGCAGACCGCCTTGAGCGCCGGCCAGTACTCGCACCCGCAAGGCCTGTTCTTCGGCGGCCACACGCCGACCTGGAGCCACCGCACCCTGCGCCACGTGCTGCAGGAGCACGGCACGCGCTGCCAGCGCCTGGGCTGGATCGACTTGCACACCGGGCTGGGCCCCCGCGGTCACGGCGAGCGCATCTTTGCCTGCCGCGACGACGCCGCGGCACTGGCCCGCGCGCGCGCCTGGTGGGGGCCGCAGGTGACGTCGATCTACGACGGCTCGTCCACCTCCGCCCTGCTCACCGGGCTGATGTGGAACGCCGCCTACGAGGAGTGCGCGCAGGCGCAGTACACCGGCCTGGCGCTGGAGTACGGCACCGAGCCCATGCCCGAGATCACCGACGCCCTGCGCCAGGACCAGTGGTGCGAGAACCACCCCGAGGTGCCGCCCGCACAGCGTGCCGCCGCCCGGCAACGCATGCGCGACGCCTTCTATACCGACACGCCCGAGTGGAAGCAGCGCATCGTGGAGCAGGGCGTGGATGCGGCACGCCAGGCCCTGGCCGGCCTGGCCGGCGCCTGAGCCAGGCCGCAGCACCGCGCCCGCTCAGGGCGCGCCGATGACCAGGTAGGCGTTGACCGAGCCCCCGCTGCCGCGGCCTATGCCCAGGAAGGCCGGTCCCACCGGCGTCTCACCACCGAGGTACACGGCCACCGAGTTGAGCCAGCCCTGGCGCTGCTGCGCCGTGAAAGGCAAGGCCACCTTGCCGGCCTCCAGCGCCAGGCCCAGGCGCAGGTCGCCGCGCAGGCCCGGCGGGGCGCGGCCGATGATGCGTTCGGCGCGCACGTGGGCGTAGGCCACGTCGTCGCCGATGAGCTGCCCGTTGGCGAAGCCGGTGAGGTTGAGGAAGCCGCCGAGCTTGCCGGCGTCGTTCAGCGGCAACTGGCCGGTGGGTGAGCCCACCCAGCTGGCGCGCGCCCCGAGCACCCAGCTGCGCCAGGACCAGGCCAGGCGCGTGTCCAGCGACGCGCGCGCATAGTCGCTGCGCGAGGAGCTGTAGTAGGCTGCCTGCGTGGCCCAACCCCGGCGCGGGAAGTACAGGCCGTCGAGCTGGTCCATGTCCAGGGCGAGCAGCCAGCCGCCGCTGGTGCGCTCGGGCGCCAGCGCGGCGATCTCCAGGCCGGTCTCGAGCGAGCTGCTCACGCGGCTCTCGCGCCAGCCCAGGCGCAGCTGGCCGACGAGGTTGAAGTTCACCCCCAGGCTGAGCTCGGCCTGCGAGCGCGCGCTGACGTACTCGGCCACGCGCTGCTCGCGCTCGAAGTAGCCGCTGCGCTCGCGCTGGTAGCCGGCCTGGGCCTGACCGAAGAAGCGCTGCGCGGCGTCCAGCGGCTGGTACAGCTCGATACCCGCGCCCGTGCGGCTGCCGAGCTCGCCGATGAGGAGCAACTCGCCGCCGAGCGCGTTGAGCCAGGTCTTCTGGTAACCCACGCGCAGCAGGTAGGTCGACCCCTGGCTGAGGTTGGAGTCGAGCCGCATGGCCATGCGCAGGTAGTCCGGGCCCCAGCTCTTTTCCACCGGCAACAGCCGCAGCACATGCCGGCCCTGCTGGGTGAGGACCTCGTAGTCCACGCCTTCGTAGTAGCCGTCGCCGTAGGCGCGCAGCAGGTCGCGGTTGAGCGCCGCCGTGTCCAGCGCCGCACCCTCGCCCTGCTCGATGTAGCGGCGCACCACCGCGGGGTTCGCGCGCGCAAGCCCGGCAATTTCCACCGCGTCGATGCGCGGCACGTCGCGCTCGCCCACGGCCACGCTGTGCCGCCACTGCGCATAGTGCGGCGCGTCCAGCGCCAGCTCGGTCAGCCTGGCGGCGAAGGCCTGCGCGGCGGCACGGCCGCGATCGGCCGCGGCGGCGCTGCGGTCGAAGTCGGTCGCGCTGATGTCGCCCATCTCGGGCCGGATGTAGACGTCCTGCGGCTGCAGCGCGGCGAGCGAGGCGCTCACGTTCTGCTCGGTGAGCAGGGCCACCATCTGCGCCGTGACGCTGAGCAGGCCGCTGACCTGCTCCGGCGCGAGCAGGGGCGAGCCCACGTTGACGGCGATCACCACCTGCGCAGCGCAGCGGCTGCGCACCTCGCGCACCGGCAGGTTGTCCACCAGCCCGCCATCGACGAGCTTGTGGCCGCGGTACACCAGCGGCGCCATCAGGCCCGGCACCGACATGCTCGCGCGCATGGCCTGCGTCAGGCTGCCCTCGCGCAGCACCACGCGCTCGCCGTTGCCGATGTCGGTGGCGACGATGCTCACCGGCAGCGGCAGCCGCTGCAGCTCGCGCTCGCCGGCGTCGGCACGCACCAGGTGGTTGAAGAAGAGCTTGATCTTCTGTCCCGAGACGACGCCCGGCGGCGTCACCGCACCCTCGGCGGTCATGCCCGTCTCGCTGCCCGGCAGGAAGCGCTGCGAGAGGCGCTTGTTGCGGAAGTTGAGGTCGGCGTAGCCGGGGTTGTCCTGGAACATGTCGGCCCAGTCGGCCTGGGCCAGCTCGCGGCGCATGTCCGCCGGCGACAGCCCCGCCGCCCACGCACCGGCCACCAGCGCGCCCATGCTCGTGCCGGCGACGCAGTCCACCGGCACGCGCAGCTGCTCGAGCACCTCGAGCACGCCGATGTGCGCCGCGCCGCGCGCCCCGCCACCGCCGAGCACGAGGCCGACGCGGGGGCGGGTGGGCGCCGGCGCAGCGAGCTCAGGCAGCACCGCTGGCGGCGCGGCCCAGGCCGCCAGGGGCAGCGCCAGGACGATGCCGGTCAGGTACTTCACGAAGATCGGCCACATGACCGCATTCTGGTGCCAGCGGGCGTTGGCACACCGCCCCCAAGGCGCCATTCGTCGGCGCCCGCGGCACTTCGTCGCCGGCGGGTGGCCGGCCGTCGCACGGGGCTCGCGGCGTGATGCGGCGCTGCCTAAAGTGCAGCCATCGAGTTCATTGCCCCCCACCCGCCGGAGCCCCACATGACCACCACTGCCGCCTTCGCCACCCCCCTCAGCGCCCCCCTCAGCGCCCGCCTGGCCACGCTCTCGCTGGCCGCGGTCTTCACCCTGGCCACGCTCAGCGCCATCAACGCGCTGGCGAGCATCGAAGCGGCCGCCCCGCAACTGGCGCAAGCGCACAGCACGCAGGCCTGAGAGCCGCCCCACGCACGCGCGGCTTGCCTCATCCGTCCACTCCTCCGTCTCGCCACATCGAGACCTTGGCCCCGGTCACCCGGGGCCATTTTTTTCGCCCTGCGGCGCAAACTCAGTACGCCCGGCCCTTGCGGTACTGCGCATGCTGGCGGCGCTGCAGCGGCGAGGTCAGCGCCAGGGCGGCGAGCGAGGCGCCGGCATGCGCATGCGAGATCGCCAGGCCGAGCGCGTCGGCCGCATCCTTGCCCGGCAGCCCGGGCAGCTCGAGCAGGCGGCGCACCATCTCCTGCACCTGGCCCTTGCTGGCCAGGCCGTGGCCGACGATGGCCTTCTTCATCTGCAGCGCCGTGTATTCGGCCACCGTGAGGCCGCCGCTGACGAGTGCCGCCAGCGCCGCCCCGCGCGCCTGGCCCAGCAGCAGCGTGCTCTGCGGGTTGACGTTGACGAAGACAATCTCGGCGCAAGCGCAGTCCGGCGTGTAGCGCTGCACCACCTCCTGCACGCCTTCGAAGATGATCTTCAGTCGCAGCGGCAGGTCGCCGCGCGGCACTTCCGTGGTGCTGATGGTGCCGCTGGCCACGTAGGCCAGCGCCGCGCCCTGGCAGTCGATGACGCCGAAGCCGGTGCGCTGCAGGCCGGGGTCGATGCCGAGGATGCGCATGTGCTGCCGTCGTCCTTCAGGCGTGGAAGTACCAGCGCACGGAATGAAAGAACACCGGCGCGGCAAAGCACAGCGGCGCCACGCGGTCGAGCAGGCCGACCGCCCCGGTGACGCTGGGGGCATTGCCCCAATGGCGCACGCCGGCATCCTTCTTCAGCGCCTTCATCACGAACTCGCCCAGGGTCCCGGCGCCGCCGGCGATGAAGGCCATCGCCAGGGCCTGCGGGGCGACGAAGGGCGTGACCCAGTACAGCAGCGTGCCGGCCAGGGCCGCCGCCAGGGCCCCCAGCAGCCATGCGCGCCATGAAAAGGCACGGTCGATCTGCCGCGCCACGGGCCGGCGGCGCAGCCGCCGGCTGGCGGCTTCCTGGGCCACCTGCGCCACCGTCACCACGACGACGAGGAAGAAGACGAGGAAGGCGCCGCGCCCGTGCGTGCCGCGCACGTCCAGCAAGAGCAGTGCCGGCGCATGGCTCAGGCCGTAGACGCAGACCATGATGCCCCACTGGATCGCGGCATTGCGTTCGAGAAATCGCTCCGGGTCGCCCGACAGCGCGCTGAGCACGGGGATGGCAAGGAAGACGTAGACCGGGATGAGCACCGTCAAGAGGTCGAAATGGCGCCCCCCGGCGACGACGTACTGCAGCGGCAGCACGACGAAGAAGGCGAGCATCAGGCTGCGGTGGTCGCCGCGGCGCGTGGGCGCCAGGGTGATGAACTCGCGCAGCGCCAGGAACGAGAGCACGGCGCAGGTGAGCGACGCACCCAGCGGGCCGGCGACCCAGGCCAGCCAGAACACGCCGGCGCCGATCCACACCGCACGCAGGCCGCGCGCCAGGCGCGCCCGGCGCTCGCTGGACTCGAGCTCGCGGCGCACGACCCAGGTCACGGAGATGGTGGCCAGCGAGAGCACGACGAAGAGCAACACGAAGAGCATCGCCACGTGCTGCTCGACGGCCAGGCTGCGCCACTGGATCATGAGCCCACCGGTCGCAGTTCGAGCACCGCCTCGCGTGCACGCGCCAGGAATTCGCCCTTGTCTTCGTGCGCACGAAGTTGGACGGGCGCGCCGAAGGTCACCGTGCACAGCACCGGCACGGGCACCACTTCACCCTTGGGCATGACGCGCTGCACGTTGGCGATCCACGCCGGGACGAGCTGCACCTCGGGGAACTGCGCCGCCAGGTGATACAGGCCGCTCTTGAAGGCCTGCGGCTGGCCCTTGCTGCTGCGCGTGCCTTCGGGGAAGATGACCAGCGAATCGCCGCTGGCCAGCGCCTGCGCCAGCGGCTCGAGCGGGTCCTGGTCGTCGCTGCGCTCGCGGCTCACGTAGACCGCGTGGAAGACCTCGGTGGTGAGCCACTCCTTGAAGCGCGAGGAGGTCCAGTAGTCACGCGCCGCGATGGGCCTCGTGACGGCACGCAGCTCGCGCGGCAGCGCCGCCCAGATGAGCACCCAGTCGAGGTGGCTCTGGTGGTTGGCGAAATAGATGCGCTGCTCGGCCTTGGGCGGGCAGCCCTTCCAATGGCCTTGCGCGCCCGTGATGAGGCGGGCGATGAAGGCCAGCAGCAGCCCCATGAACTCGGCACGCGACATGCGGCGATGCTAGTGCAGTGTTCCACGCTATGCGGCACATAAAACCGCGTCTTTGCCGCCCTGGCGTCGTTGCAAATCCTCGCGATGCCACGCGGCACCGCTGTGGTTTGCGCCTGGCCAGGACGACAAATCCATCGGTTTTCTTAAGTGCCGCACAGCATGGAACACCGCACCAGTGCACCGCCGGTGCGGGCATGAGGG
>DYOR01000124.1 GCA_020720385.1 Rubrivivax sp. | reverse complement strand
CGGGGGAACAGTTCGATTTCTCCCGGAAGTTTTCTCAATGAGACCAACAGCTTAGGTTGCCGTTTCGTATCCCATCAGCCCCCCAGGATTCTGCTGCCGCAGGCGCTGCCTGCCTGATCGCGGATCCGCCACGTCGATGGCCTGGGACTTCGCGCATCCGCACACGCTTCAGGTCGCGCCGCAGGGCGACGAGATCGACGGCCTGAGCCACACCAACAATGCCGTCTACGTGCAGTGGTGCGAGCGCGTCGCTTGGGCCCACTCGCGTGCCCTGGGTCTGCGTCTCGACGACTACCGGCGCCTGGACCGCGCGATGGCCATCCGTCGCGGCGAGTACGACTATCCTCTGCCGACCACCCTGCACGAGCCGCTCATGGTCGCCACCTGGCTGGTGGGGAGCGACTGCAGGCTGAGCCTGCAGCGGCGCTTCCAGGTGGTGCGCGAGCGTGACCAGGCCACCGTGCTGCGCGGCGCGTGGGCGCTGGTGTGCATCGAGATCAGCAGCGGGCGCGCGCGGCGCATGCCCGCCGAGTTCTGCCAGGCCTACTTGCCCGCCGTGGTGCCGCCGCAGCCCGGCCCTTGACGAGCGGGCCGCCGCCGCGCGGCGGCGCGGCTCAGGGGTTGCACACCCGGCCGTCGCGCAGGGCCAGCGCGCCGCTGCCGGCGAACTCGCCGACAACCTCGCGCGCCAGCGTGGCGTTGCCGCCGCAGTGGTCGGAGTGCGGGTGGGTGTTGACGATGCCGGCCAGCGGCGCATGGGGGTGTGTCATCGGGCCTGCATTCTGGCGTCTTCTTCGATGCTCACTGCCACAATCACCGGGCCATGAGCAAAGCCTTCGTGAAAGAGGCCGGCGACGACGAAGACGACGACACCGCGGCCAGCCTGCCGGCGTTGCCCGCCGGCGCGCGCAACTACATCACCCCTGCGGGTTACCGGCGGCTGCGCGAGGAGCTGATGTCGCTGCTCGACGAGGAGCGGCCCAAGGTGGTCGAGGCTGTTTCGTGGGCAGCGAAGAACGGCGACCGGTCGGAGAACGGCGACTACATCTACGGCAAGAAGCGCCTGCGCGAGATCGACCGCCGCATCCGCTTCCTGAGCAAGCGGCTGGACATCGCCGAGGTCGCCGACCCCTCGGCGCATCACGGCCGCGACCAGGTCTTCTTCGGTGCCACGGTGACCTACGCCACGGCACGCGGCGAGGAGCGCACCATCACCATCAAGGGCATCGACGAGGCCGACAGCCTGCGTGGCGAGGTGAGTTGGGTCTCGCCGGTGGCGCGTGCGCTGCTCAAGGCGCGCGAGGGCGACGAGGTGCAGCTCCTCACGCCCGGCGGCATGGAGAGGATCGAAATCGTGCGCGTGCGCTACCCGGCGCCAGGCTGACGCGGGGCCACGGGCCGCCGCGCACTCAGCTCATGCGGTAGCGCGACACGCGCAGCACCACCGGCGAGCGCCGCAGCGTGCGCAGCACGTCGGCCAGGTGCAGGCGGTCGCGCACGCTCACCAGCAGGCGCAGCTCGGTGCTTTCCTCCACCGGCTCGGGGTCCATGTCGATGTGCGTGATGTCGGCCTCGGCCGCGCTGATGGCCGAGGCCACCTGCGCGAGCACGCCCTTGCCGTTCTTCACCAGCACGTGCAGGCTGGTCTCGAAGACGCGCACGATCTCGTCGGCCCACTCCACCTGCATCCAGCGCTCGCTGTCGCGTTCGAACAGGCGCTTGCCGGTGGGGCACTCGGCGGTGTGCACGAGCAGGCCCTCGCCGCGGCCGAGGTAGCCGACGATCTGGTCGCCGGGGATGGGGCGGCAGCAGCGGGCAAAGGAGATCGAGGCGCCCTCGCTGCCGTCGACGAAGACCACGCCCTGCGACAGCGCGTTGTCGTCCTTGGCGTAGCGGCCCATGGTGAGCATCACGGCGTCGGGCTTGATGCCGCGCTCGCCCATCATCTGCGTCAGCCGCTTGGCCACGATGGTGGCGATCTTGCGGCCCAGCCCGATGTCCACGAGCAGCTCGCCGCGGTGGCGGTTGCCGCTCCAGCGCGCCAGCTGCTGCCACAGCGCGGCGCCTTGCGCGTCGCCGGGGTCGGTGCTGGGGGGTGCCAGGCCCTCGGCCCGCAGCGCCTGCGTGAGCATCTTCTCGCCCAGGGCGCGCGACTCGTCGGCCTCCATGTTCTTCAGGTGCTGGCGGATCTTCGAACGCGCGCGCCCGGTCTGCACCATGCTCAGCCAGCCCGGGTTGGGGCCCGCGCCGGGCGCGGTGATGATCTCCACCACGTCGCCGCTCTTGAGCACCGTGCGCAGGGCCACGGCCTCGCCGTTGACCTTGGCGGCCACGGCGTGCTGGCCCACGTCGGAGTGGATGGCGTAGGCGAAGTCCACCGCCGTGGCCCCGCGGGGCAAGGCGAGGATCTTGCTGCGCGGCGTGAAGACGTAGACCGCATCGGGGTAGAGGTCGATCTTCACATGCTCCAGGAACTCCGCGGCGTCGCGCGTCTCGTCCTGGATGTCGAGCAGGCTCTGCAGCCAGATCGTCGACAGGCGCTGGGCGTCGGCGGTGGCACTGGTCTTGTCGCCCACCTTGTACAGCCAGTGCGCGGCGATGCCCTTCTCGGCCACCGCGTGCATGACCTCGGTGCGCACCTGGAACTCCACCGCCGTGCCCAGCGGGCTCACCAGCGTGGTGTGCAGGCTCTGGTAGCCGTTGGCCTTGGGGATGGCGATGTAGTCCTTGAAGCGGCCGGGCACGGGCTTGTAGAGCTGGTGCAGCACCCCCAGGGCGATGTAGCAGTCGGTGAGCGTGGGCACGACGACGCGAAAACCGAAGATGTCGCTCACCTGCGCGAAGCCGGCGTGCTTCTCGTGCATCTTGCGGTAGATGGCGTAGATGGTCTTCTCGCGGCCCGAGACCTGGACCTTCATCTTCTGCAGCCCGAAGGCACGCTCGACGTCCTTCTGCACGCGCTCGACGATGTCGCGCCGGTGGCCGCGGGCGCGCGTCACCGCCTTGGACAGCGCGGCGTGGCGCCACGGGTAGAGCAGGGCGAAGCACAGCTCCTGCAGCTCGCGGTAGGTCTGGTTCAGGCCCAGCCGGTGGGCGATGGGGGCGTAGATGTCGAGCGTCTCGCGCGCGATGCGCTGGCGCTTGTTGGGCACCACCGCCTGCATCGTGCGCATGTTGTGCAGCCGGTCGGCGAGCTTGATGAGGATCACGCGCACGTCGCGCGCCATCGCCAGCAGCATCTTGCGGAAGCTCTCGGCCTGGCTCTCCTCGCGCGTGCTGAAGTGCAGCCGGTCGAGCTTGGTCAGCCCGTCCACGAGCTCGGCCGTGGCGGTGCCGAACTTCTCGATGAGCTCGGACTTCTGGATGCCCTGGTCCTCGATCGTGTCGTGCATCAGCGCGGCCATGATGGCCTGGGCGTCGAGCTTCCAGTCGGCGCACAGGCCGGCCACGGCAATCGGGTGGGTGATGTAGGGCAGGCCGCTGGCGCGGAACTGGCCCAGGTGCGCCACGTCGGCGAACTTGTAGGCCTCGCGCACCTGTTTCAGGTCGGCCTTGGCCAGATAGGAGAGCTTTTCCTCCAGCGCGGCGAAGGAAGACGCCTCGGTGCTCGGCGTGCCCTCCACTTGCAGCAGCGGCGCGCGCTGCAACCCGTGCAGGGCGGCAGGGAGCAGTTCGGCGGCGAGGGAGCGCAGGCTCATGCCCGGAATTTAGCGCGGATTGCGCGCACGGGCCGGGCGGGGCCCAAATGCAAACGGGCGCCCGTCAGTGACAGGGCGCCCGTGGGGCGGATGGCCGCGGTGGCGTCAGATCGGCACCTTGCGCAGCATCTCCACGCCGACTTCGCCGGCGGCGATCTCGCGCAGCGCGGTCACGCCGGGCTTGTTCTTGGTCTCGATCTTTGGCGCGTGACCCTGGCTGAGCATGCGCGCACGGTAGGTCGCGGCGAGCACGAGCTGGAAGCGGTTGGGGATCTTGACGAGGCAGTCTTCGACGGTGATGCGGGCCATGGGTGCCTTGAGTGTGAATGCCGTTTCAGTCCAGACCCAGCGCGGCAAAGACCTGCGAGCGGTTGCGCAACTGGGCGGCGTACTTCAGGCGCTGGGAGTGAACGACCGTCTTCAGGTCGAAAAGCGCCGTCTCGAACAAGGCGTTGATTATAACGAAGTCGAAGTGCCGGGCCTGCGCCACCTCGGCTCGGGCGTTGGCCAGGCGCGTGGCGATGACCTCGGGACTGTCCTCGCCGCGGCGGTTCAGGCGCTGTGCCAGTTCGTCCCAGCTCGGCGGCAGGATGAACACGAGCACGGCGTGCGCGAAGATTTGCTTGATCTGCAGCGCGCCCTGCCAGTCGATCTCCAGCACCACGTCCTCGCCGCGCGCCAGCCGCGCCTCGATCGCCTTGCGCGAGGTGCCATAGAGGTGGCCGTGCACCTGCGCCCACTCGAAGAACTCGCCGCGCTCGACCATGGCGCGGAACTCACCCTCCTCGACGAACCAGTATTCGCGGCCGTCGACCTCCTGCCCGCGCGGCGCGCGCGTGGTGTGCGAGACCGACACCGCCAGCCGCGAGTCGAGTTCGAGCACCGCCTTGACGAGGCTCGACTTGCCGGCGCCGCTGGGCGCGGCGACGCAGAACAGGTTGCCGGGTGTTTCCATGGGCGGATTTTCCACCACGCGCAGGGTGGGCGGTGACGGCGATGTCGTTCAGCGCCGCCTCGGCGGCAATGGACACCTGCACGTCGCCCAGGCTGGCCGCGCTGGCACGCGCCGTGGCCTCGCCGGTGGCCTCGCTGGTGGCCAGCGCGTTGCGGTTGGCGCCGAAGACGACCAACTCCCAGCTTGCATCCAGGCCGACTTGAAAGCTGTTGCCCGTGCTCTCGCCGCCGCGCGTGCCGCGCTGTGCCGAGGCCGAGCTGCCCCGCGTCGGCTGGAGTGCCTCGTCCCCCTCAATGTGAAACGGCGCTTCTTGGGGCGCCGCTTCACTGTCGAGGTCGGTTGGGTCTCGGTGGCCGCACTCAACGCACCAGACGCACCCTCACTGCGGCCACCGGGTTGCGCCAGTCCCGCGCGATCGATTTGAAGTCGCCCACGCCGTGCATGCCGCGATGCACGTGGACGAATCCCTCGCCGCCGCCCACGCGGCCTCCGCCGCCGGAGCCGCTGCATTCGGCGAAGAAGGGGCCGGGGATCGAGCTGCACAACTCGTCGTTGACTTCGCTGCCGGCGTCGTAGGCGACCGCCGTGTAGGTCTGCACCGGCCAGCCGGGGTACGGCAACTGCACCGCATCCAGCGCCACGAAGCCGTCGTTGGTCGGGATGAGCATTGCGGCGAGGCTGAGGCGGTCGCGCCAGGGGTTGCCCTGGATGCGCAAGCTGACCGACTTGCCGGGCTCGAGAAGCGCGTTGCCGGCCTCGGTGGCACGCACATGCGGGCTGGCGTCCAGCAGCGTGCGCAGCGGCGCCCCGTTTCCTTCCTCGGCCAACGCGGCGAGCTGCGGCAGTGCCGGCTCGCCGAGCGTGAAGAAGCGGACGGCCGGCCGGTGCGTGGCCAGCAGCAGCGGGGTGAAGCGCTGGTTGTAGGTGAGGTTGGTGACCGTGACCTCGTAGGTCCAGCGCCCCTCGTCGGCCTGCACGCCGAAGGCGGCGGCGGCCAGGCTGGCCAGCACCCAGCGGCGGGTCAGGGATTGGAAGTGGGTTGTCATGCATTGCTCCTTCGATCGAACCTTGCGGCGGGGCTCCAGTGGAGCAGCGACGCGTGCCCGATGCCTCACGAAATCCTCACCGATCGGTGGAGACTTGATGACGGTTTGTCGGCGCCATCAGGCGGCTTGCGGCAGAGTGAACGCGAAGCGCGTGCCGCGCGCGGGGTCGCTGTCCACGCACACCAGGCTGTCGTGCAGGTCGAGAATGCGCTTGACGATCGCCAGACCCAGGCCGGCGCCCGCGCCGTGGCCGGGCGAATCGGGCGTGTCGTCGGCGCGCCAGTAGCGCTCGAAGATGTGCGCCAGATGCTCGCGCGCGATGCCGCTGCCGGTGTCGATCACCGCGACGCGCAAGGCGCCCGGCCCTTCGCGCTCGACGGCCAGCGTCACCGCGCCGCCGCGTGGCGTGTGCGCGAGCGCGTTGTCCACCAGGTTCTGGAGCACGCGCTCGATCAGGCCGATGTCGGCAAGCACGCTGGCTTGAAGCTCGGCGCCCGCCGCCAGCGACAGGACGACGCCGCGCTCGCGCGCGGCGAGCTGCCCGTCCTGCACCACGTCCTGCAGCAGCTCGCCGAGCCGGAAGGGCTCGAGGCGCGGCGCCACGCCCCCGGCGTCGAGCTTGGAGAGTTCGAACAGGTCGGCAATGCGCCGGTGCAGGCGCCGCAGGTGGCGCAGTGCGGTCTCGAGGTGCTGGCGGCGTGCCACGGCGTCGAGCTGGTCGCCGGCCAGCAACAGTGTCTCGACATAACCTTGCACGTTGGCCAGCGGCGTGTGCAGGTCGTGCGAAATGTTGCTCACCAGTTCGCGGCGCAGCTGATCGTTGTCTTGCAGGTGGCGCAGTTGTTGCGCGATGCGCTGTTGCATCGCGCGGGTCGCCTCGCGCAGCGCGTCCACTTCGTCGCCGGACACCCCGACCAGGCCCGCGGGAGCCGCTGCATCGGCGTGGAAGGCCCGCACCTCGTCGGTCAACCGGCGTAGCGGGCGGGTCAGCATGCTCATCGCCAGCACGAGCAGCAGCGCGGCGCCCGCCGTGACCGCCAGCGCAGCGAGCAGCAGCCCGCGCCACGCACCGGACTGGGCCACCGCGGCGGCCACGGCCTGCTGCGTTTGCCCCTGCAACACGACGTAGAGGTAGCCGCTCATGCTCCCCTCGTAGGACAGGCCTTCGACCGAGACGACGTTGCGTGCGCCCGGGCGGCGCGGATCGTCGCCGAGCAGCGGCAGGGAAGGTGGCACTTGCGCTCGACCGGCCAGCGGCCGGACCACCGAGAGGTCCACGCGGTCGGCGAGCGGTCCGGGGCCGTCGAGCGCGTGACCGATCACGCGGCCGTCGGGGGCGAGCAGGTAGACCTCGAGCGCGGGGTTCAGCGCCATCGCGTGCATCGCCAGTGCGGCGAGCAGCGCGCGGTCGGGCCGGCCATCGGCACCGATCAGCCGCCGCGGCTGCTGGGCGGCGATCGTTGCCGCCAGACCGAGCTGCAGCCGCTGGGTCGCTTCGAGCGCGTCGAACGCTGCCTGACGGCGGGCCGCGGCGAGCAGCGCTGCGGCGAGCAGCGCCAACACCAGCAGCGTCGCGCCGGTGAGGCGCACGTGCAGCCGGCGGTACCAAGCGGTGGTCGTGCTCACGGGGCCTCGACCCACTCGAATCGATATCCGATGCCCCACACGGTGTGGATGAACCGCGACTCGCTGCGGTCGTCGCCGAGCTTGGCGCGCAGGCGGTTGATGTGGCTGTTCACCGTGTGGTCGTAGCCATCATGACCATAGCCCCAGACCTGCTCCAGCAACTCGGCGCGGGTGAACGCGCGCCCCGGGTGGCCCATGAAGTGCCAGAGCAGGTCGAACTCTCGCGGCGTCAACACGAGTTCCTGCGTCCCGAGCCACGCGCGCCGTCGGGCGCGGTCGATGTTCAGCTCGGCGCAGGCCAGCTGCGAGGGTGCATCGATAGGCGCGACCGGAGGTGCTGCGCGGCGCAGCAGCGCACGCACACGGGCCTTCAGCTCGAGCACGGAGAACGGCTTGGTCACGTAGTCGTCGGCACCGAGTTCCAGGCCGAGCACGCGGTCCAACTCGGCGGCGCGTGCGGTCAGCATCAGCAGCGGCACTCGGTGCCCACGTGCGCGGAGCTCGCGGCAGATGTCCAGGCCGGACAGCCCCGGCAGCCGGAGGTCGAGCACGATGGCATCGAACGGCTCGCCCAGGGCCGCGGCCAGGCCCGACCGGCCATCCGGGATCACCTTGACCGTGGCGGGCAGGTCGCTCAGGTGCAGGTGCAGCAGCGCAGCGATGTCCTGCTCGTCTTCGATCACCAGCAGATGGGGTGGCGGCGTCGGCATGGGCCGCATGCTGCCGCCGGAAGGCTCGCCAGTCCTCACCGATTGGTCACGGTGTGCGAGCAACCGGTCCGCTTACCAGCGCAGGACGCGGGGCCCGAGCCACGCGCTGGGCCTGGGCAGGGTCTGAAGCAACTGATTGAGATCACCATGTGCCGAACCCTCATGAGCGTCGCCTGCCGGCAGCGACTCGTCCGCGTCATCGATCGGGTCGCAGGTGCCGCGCTGCGTGTGCAACGCGAGCGGCGTTTCCCGCACCAAGTCCTCCACCTCGTCGCCCGTCTGCGCACGCAGCCAGAGCGGCTTCAGGCCGAACTCGAACCCGTTCTGGCTGGCGTGTTCAGCCACTTCGTTGAAGCGAGGGCATTCGTTACAGCGACGCCGACTGATGCCGATTCCGCCCGGCTTGCACAAGCCGCAGCGTCACGTCATCGCTCCGCCAAGCCGCGCGTCACTGCGCGTCGGCGCACGCAGGCGCTGCAACGGTTCAAAGACCCTCAGCAGGGCCCGAGAAGGCGCTGGGCACCGGGCTGCGGAGTCCGGATGTGCCAGGCGTTGGCGCCGGCGACCAGGCGTGGCGTGCGGCACCGGGGTGATCAGCTCGGACTGCGCGGCTATCCTTGGGCAGGGTGAGTTGTCCCTTGCTGGTGAGCGCGGCGAACATGATCGCGCCCCTTTCGCATCGACGAGTTCCTTACACCACATCTCGGTAAGGAAATCTGTCATGCCATTGCCGAGCTGCTGACCCGATGGCTTGGCCCGGCAGGTGGACAGCCTGAGACGCTGTGGGACTACTCCAAGTTTTGCACCTGCTCGCGCATCTGCTCGATGGCGACCTTCATCTCCACCGAGATGGTGG
>DYOR01000123.1 GCA_020720385.1 Rubrivivax sp. | reverse complement strand
GCCTACGATGCCCCTGCCAGGGTCCCTGCCTGGCGCCAGGAAGCGCCATGTCCAACCTGTCCGAACCGCCGCTGACCCACCTGCCCGTGGCCGGGACGGGCTTTGCCTGGCCCACGCCCGACCTGCCTGCCTACCCGGCCCCGACCCCCGCCGCGCAGGCGCTGGTGTGCGAGGTCGAGGGCAGCAACGGCCACACGCTCACCGGCGAGCTGCGCCAGTTCGACCCTGAACGCGGCGTGATGCAGCTGCGCATCCACACGCAGAGGAAGCCCCTGCCGCTGCGGCTGGACCAGTTCCGCCGCCTGCGCCTGGTCGAGCCGCTGGCCGCGAGCCGGCCCGCCGAAGGCCGCGACGACCCGATGACGGCGCTGCCCCGCCTGCCCTTCCGCATCGAACTGAACAACACCCCGGTGTGGGAGGGCGAGACCATCGGCCACCTGGAGCGGCCCTGGGGCCTGTTCCTCTTCGAGCCGCTGGATCCGCACGGCAGCGTGCGGCGCTGGTTCGTGCCGCGCGCGGCCTACACCCAGGCCGAGATCGGCCTGCGCCTGGGCGACGCGCTGGTGGCGCAGCACTCGGCCACGCCCGAGCAGATCCGCCTCGCGCTGGCCGAGCAGAGCGCGCTGCGCGCACGCAAGCTCGGCGACATGCTGGTGGTGCGCCAGATCATCACCCCCGATGAGTTGACCCAGGCCGTCGAGCAGCAGTCACGCATGCCCATGGTGCGCGTCGGCGAGGCCCTCACCGCGCTGGGCTTCATCACCGAGCTTCAGCTCGAACAGGCGCTGGAGCAGCAGCGCGCCGACCGCACCGTGCCGCTGGGCGAGCTGCTGGTGCGCAACGGCATGGTCTCGCGCACCGACCTGCAGACGGCCCTGGCGCGCAAGATGGGCTACCCGCTCGTCGACGTGCTGCAGTACCCGGCCGACGCCGAGGCCGTGGGGCGCCTGCCCTACGCGGTGGCGGCGCGCGTCCCCGCGCTGCCGCTGCTGGTGTGCAACGGCCGCCTGGTGCTGGCGCTGGAGGACCCCACGCACCGCGGCCACGTCGAGGAGCTCGAGTTCGCCGCCCAGTGCAAGGTGGTGCCGGTGCTGGCGCGTGCCGGCGTGCTGCTCGGCGCCATCGACCGCGCCTACGAGAAGGTGGGCGCGGCCACGTTTGCCAGCCGTGCGCGCGAGGACGGCGCCGCGGCGTTCGAGTTCGAGCCCGACGATGCGAGCAAGCTGCTGGCATCGATGGAGCGCGTCGAGGCGCACATCGAGGAAGACGACGACAACGCCGCCGAGCAGAGCGACAACACGCTCGTGCGGCTCATCAACTCGATGATCCAGGAGGCGCACGCGCAAGGCGTCTCCGACATCCACATCGAGTGCCCGCCCGGGCGCGAGAAAGTGCGCGTCCGCTTCCGCAGGGACGGCCAGCTGCACCCCTACCTCGAGCTGCCCACGAGCTTCCGCAAGGCCATCATCGCGCGCCTGAAGATCATGTGCGAGCTCGACATCTCCGAGCGGCGCAAGCCGCAGGACGGCAAGATCAACTTCGCCAAGTTCGTGCCGGGCGTGCGCCTGGAGCTGCGCGTGGCCACCATCCCGACGCAGAACAACCTCGAGGACGCGGTGCTGCGGCTGCTGGCCTCGACCAAGCCGCTGCCGCTGGACAGCCTGGGCCTGGCGCCGCGCAACCTGGCGCCCTTCATGGCCGCCGCGCAACGCCCCTACGGCATGCTGCTGTGCGTGGGCCCCACGGGCTCGGGCAAGACGACCACGCTGCACTCGGTGCTGGGTTGCATCAACACCCCCGAGCGCAAGATCTGGACCGCCGAGGACCCGATCGAGATCACCCAGGCCGGACTGCGCCAGGTGCAGGTCAACCCGCGCATCGAATGGACTTTTGCCAAGGCGCTGCGCGCCTTCCTGCGCGCCGACCCGGACGTGATCATGGTCGGCGAGATCCGCGACGAGGAAACCGCGCAGGTGGCCATCGAGGCCTCGCTCACCGGCCACCTGGTGCTGTCCACGCTGCACACCAACAGCGCCCCGGAGACGGTGACGCGGCTCCTGGACATGGGCATGGACCCGTTCAACTTCGCCGACGCCCTGCTCGGTGTCCTGGCGCAGCGCCTGGTGCGCCGGCTGTGCCCGAAGTGCCGCGTGGCACGCGAGGCCAGCGCGCAGGAAGAGGAAGAGCTGCTGCACGACTACATGCAGTCCCTCGCCGGCGTGGCGCAGGCGCCCGGCGTCGACGAGGTGCGCGCCGACTGGCGCCAGCGCTTCGGCGGAGAAGGCGTCCCCGGCGGGCCGCTGATGCGCTACCACGCCGTGGGTTGCGAGCACTGCGCGCAGACCGGCCTGCGCGGACGCGCCGGCATCCACGAGCTGATGATGGTCACGCGCGGCCTGCGCCACCTCATCCAGACCGGCACCCGTGCCGACGAGCTGCAGCGCCACGCCATCGGCGAAGGCATGCGCACGCTGCGCCAGGACGGCATCGAAAAGGTGCTCGCCGGCGTCACCACGATCGAGGAAGTGCGCGCCAATTCCTGAGCGCCCGGGAACGCGAGAGGTCGAGGGCCCGCGCGGACATGGACGTCCGATCGTCGAGCACTTATCATGCACATTGAAATTTGATACTTCAATCTGCAAGATCTCATGAAGATGATCGCGCGAGAAGCCACCACCGCCGCACGCCGTCTGGGGGCGGGGTTCCCGGTGGTGGCGATCACCGGGCCGCGCCAGTCGGGCAAGACCACGCTGGCGCGCGCCGTCTTCGCCGGCAAGCCCTACCTGACGCTGGAAGACCCCGACGAGCGAGCGCGGGCCGACGCCGACCCGCGCGCTTTCCTGGCCCGTCTGGACAGCGGCGCGGTGATCGACGAGGCGCAGCGCTGCCCCGATCTGTTCTCCTACCTTCAAGGTGTGGTCGATGCGCGCGGCCGCGTGGGCGAGTTCGTGCTCACCGGCTCGCAGCAGTTCGGGCTGATGTCGCGCATCGGCCAGTCACTGGCCGGACGGGTCGGCCTGCTGCAGCTGCTGCCGCTGTCGTTGGCCGAGCTGGACGGCGCTGGCCTGGCGCCCGCGGGCATCGACAGCCTGCTCTGGCGCGGGGGCTACCCGGCGCTCTACGGCGACGGGCCGCAGCCGGGTGACTGGTTGCCCAACTACGTGGCGACCTACGTCGAGCGCGACGCGCGTCAATTGCTCGCGGTGCGCAACCTCTCGCAGTTCCAGCGCTTCGTCGCGATGTGCGCCGCGCGCAGCGGGCAGCTGCTCAACCTGTCTTCGCTGGCGGCCGACTGCGGCATCACGCACGTCACGGCGCGCGAATGGCTGACCGTGCTCGAAGCGAGCTACCTCGTGCGGCTGCTGCCGCCGTACCACGTCAACTACGGCAAGCGCCTCGTGAAGACGCCCAAGCTGTACTTCCTCGATACGGCGTTGGCGGCCTGGCTGGTGGGGGTGCGGGATGCCGCCACGCTGGCCACGCATGCGATGCGCGGCGCCCTGTTCGAGACCTGGGTGCTCGGCGAGATCGTCAAACACGAGTTCAACCGCGGCCGGCGCACCGAGCTCTGGTTCTGGCGCGACAGCATCGGCCACGAGGTCGACCTGCTGCTGCCCGTGGGTTCGAAGTTGCAGCCGGTGGAAATCAAGTCGGGCACCACCTTCGCCGCCGATTGGCTGCGCTCGCCGCAGCGTTGGGCTGCAATGGCCGGCTCCGACGCGCTGCCGCCGATCATCGTCTACGGCGGCCGGACGAGCTTCGAACGCGAAGGTTGCCGCGTCGTCGGCTGGCGCGACCTGGCGCACGCGCAGGAACTGCCGTAGGCCCGCCGGCGCCGCCCGCCGCGTGGCCACAACGCCCTGCGCGGGCGCCGGGCTCGCCGCTGGCCGCCATTTCGGCGACACAATCCGGCCATGACGCCGACGCCCTCGCCGCCCCCGGCGGCACTGCTGGCCGCGCACATCGCGGCGCTGGAATCGGGCCTGCTCGAACGCGCGGCCGCCGTGCGCCTGGTGCTGCTGGCGGCGCTGGCCGGCGAGCACGTGCTGCTCATCGGGCCGCCGGGCACCGCCAAGAGCGAGCTCGCGCGCCGCCTGCACGGCGTCTTCGCCGGGGCGCGCTACTTCGAGCGCCTGCTGACGCGCTTTTCCACCCCGGAAGAGCTGTTCGGCCCGCTGTCGCTCAGGGCGCTCGAGTGCGACCGCTACGAGCGCCTCACCGACGGCTTCCTGCCCACCGCCGGCATCGCCTTCCTCGACGAGGTCTTCAACGCCAATTCGGCCATCCTCAACGCCCTGCTCACCCTGCTCAACGAGCGCGAGTTCGACAACGGCAGTGGCCGCGTGCCCGTGCCGCTGATCAGCGTCGTGGCCGCCACCAACGAGCCGCCCGGCGACACCGCGCTGCAGGCCTTTCACGACCGCTTCTTGCTGCGCGTACCGGTGGCACCGGTGAGCGACGGCGCCTTCGAGGCGCTGCTGCGCCTGCCGCTGCGCACGCATGCGCTGGCCCCCACGCCCATCGACAGCGCACAGCGCCAGGCCATCGCCGCCGCCGCGGCGCGCGTCGCGCTGAGCGACGAGGCCCTGGCCGCCTGCCAGGCGCTGCGGCGCCACCTCGCCGAACGGCACATCGCGGTCTCCGACCGCCGCTGGCGCCGCTGGCTCGGCCTCATGGGCACCGCCGCGGCCAGCGAGGGCCGCGCCCGGCTCGACGTGCTCGACCTCTGGCTCGTGCCCTACGTGATGGCCGCGCAGCCCGAGGACGTGGCGCCGCTGGCCCATTGGTTCGAGGCCGAACTGCTGGGCGCCGTGCCGCAGCCGGCGCGCTGGCTGACGCACGCCGTCGAGGCCTTCGAGCAGCAGCTCGAGATCGAGCGCAACGCCCAGGCCGGGGCGGCGAGCGATGACGCCGCCGGCAAGCTGGCGCTGGCGCGCGCCATCGGCGGCGGCGACCGCAGCGACACCAGCGACCCGCTGCTGCGCCTGGTCTCCGATCAGCTCGAGGCAGCCCAGCGCCGGCACTACAGCCCGGTGCATCTGGCGGCGCGGCTGGCGCAGGTCGACGAAGTGGCGGCCACCGCGCGCCAGGGCGAGATGGAGGCCGCCGCGGCCGCGGCGCGCCTGGCTGCGGCGCTGCATGGCCGGCTGTGGCTGCCACCGGGGCTGGCGCAGCGCCTGAACGGCGCGCATGCCCAGACCCTGGCCACGCTGCGCGCCTTGCTGCAGCGCCTGGGCGAATGCCGCGCGGGCTTTGCCGCGCTGCCCGTGGACGAGCAGTTGCCGGCCCTCGCGCCGCCGGCGCTGGACCTCGCCGGCGCGCCGGCATGACGAGCGCGCTGGACGTCCCCTACGAGCGCCTGCAGGCGTTGCCGCGGCCGTTGTGGCGCGGCAGCGTGGTCACCGGTGCCGGCGAACGCGGCCAGCGCCTCACCGACACCGCACTCTGGCTGGGCGCGCTGCTTGCCGGCGCGTTGCCGCCCGCCGCGGCCGACTTCGGTGACCCCGCCGCCACGCCGCCGCTGCGCCAGGCGGCGGGCACGCTGGGCTTGGCCGCGCTGTGCCGTGGCACGCCCGCGCTGGCCGAGCAGGTGCTGCGCACGCTGTTCTGGCACCTGGATCGCATCAATGACCTGCAGCCGCGGCTCTCGCGTGCGCAGGCCATCGCGCAGGTGGCGCAGGAGTTCATGGCCGAGTGGACGCTGCAAGCGGCCGGGCTCGAAGAGCGCCTGGCGCTGCTGCGCGGGCTCGGTGATCTCGGCCAGCTGCGCTGGGACGACTTGTGTGGCCGGCTCGACAGCCGCGACTGGCAGGCGGCGCGGCGCGCCGCCGACTGGCTGGCGCGCCTGCCGGCGCTGGCCGAGCTCATCCGCCGACTGGGCCGCGCCGAGCGCAGCGTGCAGGCCCGCGCCACGCCGCCCGCCGCGCCGCGGCCCGGCACGACGCCGCCGCATGGCTTGCGCGCCGTGCACACGCGGCTGCCCGGCGCGCCGGGCGAGGTCACCGGCGTGTGCTTTTCGGGCCGCCCCGAACGCATGCTCGGCAGCGAGGCGGTGATGCTGCGCCACCCGGTGCTGCGCAAGCTCTGGCGCGCGCGCCACGCCGAGGCGCGGCTGCTCAGCCATGACACCGAGGCCCAGCTCGTGGACTGGCGCGCCGACGCGCACGCACCTCCGCGCGAGGCCGCCGCGCAGGCGCCGCCCGAGGCGCTGGAGCGCGGGCCCATCATCGTCTGCCTCGACACCTCGGGTTCGATGCGCGGCGCACCGGAGAACATCGCCAAGGCGGCGGTGATCGCGGCGCTGCGCACGGCGCACGCCGAGCGCCGCGGCTGCACGCTGATCGCCTTCGGCGGGCCCGACGAGCTGGTCGAGCGCGAGCTCGGCGTGGGCGGCGAGGGCCTGGCCGCGCTGCTCGCGCTGATGGGCCAGGGCTTCGACGGCGGCACCGACCTCCAGACGCCGATCCGCCGCGCGGTGGAACTGGTGCACCAGGCGCGCTGGCGCAGCGCCGACCTGCTGCTCGTCAGCGACGGCGAGTTCGGTTGCATGCCCGCCACGCTCGCCCTGCTCGACGCGGCGCGCGAGGCCTTGGGCCTGCGCGTGCAGGGCGTGCTCGTCGGCGACCGCGAGACCCTGGGCATGCTCGAGGTCTGCGACGACATCCACTGGGTGCGCGATTGGCGCCGCTACGCCGCGCAGGCCGTGGGCGGCGAGGGCCTGGGCTTTTCGCCGGTGCACAGCAAGAGCCTGACGGCGCTGTACTTCCCCAACGCCCTGTCCGGCCGCGCCGCGCGCCACCGCGCGCCGCCATGAGCTTCGCCGCCGAATACCTGGGGCAACTCGAGCGCTTCGCCGCGTGCTCGCCGCTGCCGCGCGTGCGCGCCCTGCACCTGCCGCCGCCGCCGCGCGGCGACGAACGCGGCGAGTTCTGCGCGCTCGAGCTGGCCGACGGCTCGGTCGGCCTGTCCTACGTGCTGCTCGACGACACCCTGGCCGCGCTGCACCGCCTCCCCGATCCGGCCGGTGCCGACGCGCTGGCGCTGGCGCGGCACTACGCCAGCGCCACCGGCGCCGAGCGCGCCCTGGGCCTGGCCGCGGCCAATGCGCTCACGCGCTGCCTCTTCGACCGCGCCGGCTTCGCCCCGCCCGCGAGTCGCGATTCGCTCGGCCTGGTCGACCCGCAGCCGGGCGAGCACATCGGCATGATCGGTCTGTTCAGGCCGCTCGTCGCGCGCCTGCTGGCCAGCGGCGTGCGCCTCACGGTGGTCGAGCTGCGGGCCGATCTGACCGGCGAGCACGAAGGCTGGCGCGTCACCAACGACGCTCGGGACCTGGCCTCCTGCACGCAGGTGCTGGCCACCGGCACGCTGCTGCTCAACGACACCCTCGAGCCCATGCTCGCGCACTGCCGCGGCGCGCACCACTTCGCGCTCATCGGCCCGAGTGTCGGCTGCCTGCCCGACGCGCTCTTCGCGCGCGGCGTCACCCTGCTCGGCGGCAGCTGGGTCACCGAGCCGAGCGGTTTCGTCGCCGCGCTGCGCGCGGGGCGCTCGTGCAGCGCGCACGCGCGCAAGTTCGCGCTGGCGCGCGCCGACTACCCCGGGTTCGAGGCGCTGCTGGCGCGCTTGTAGCGCCGCGCCGGTGCGGCGCCGCAGCGCGCCGTTGCAGGGCAACTTCGCACTGCCGCACGCGGCGCGGCGGCGTTGCACCGCGGCGCGGCCCCACGGCCGCCCGCCCGGCGGGCAAGGCGACTACCATTCCAGGCTGACCAGGCTGACCCGGAGATTGCCCATGAACTTCGTCATCATCGGTGCCGGACCCGCGGGAGTGCGCGCCGCCGAAACCCTGCACGAGCACGCCCCCCAGGCCCACATCACCCTGATCAGCGGCGAGCCCGGCGAGCCGTATGCGCGCATGGCCATCCCCTACATCCTCAGCGGCGCCATCGACGAGGGTGGCGCGCGCCAGCGGCGCGGACACCAGCACCTGGAGTCCCTGGGCATCCACTACCTGAACCGGCGTGCCGTGCGCGTCCACGCCGGCCCCAGCGGCGGCGAGGTCGAGCTCGACGCAGGCCCGCGTCTGCCCTACGACCGCCTGCTCGTCGCCACCGGCTCGTCGCCCACGCCGCCGCCCATTCCAGGCACCGACGTCCCCGGCGCCCTCGCCTGTTGGACGCTGGACGACGCGCGCCAGATCGCCACCCGCCTGGGCCCCGGCAAGCGCGTGGTGATGCTCGGCGCGGGCTTCGTCGCCGGCGTGTGCATGAAGTCGCTGGTGGCCAGCGGCGCGCGGCTGGCGGTGGTGGCCGGGCGCTCGGGGCAGATCCTGCGCTCGATGATGACGCCGCTGGGCAGCCGCATGCTGCAGCGCTGGCTGGAGAGCCGCGGCGTGGAGGTCATCACCAGCGGCCGCAGCCTGCGCATCGAGGCCGGCCCGCGTCTGGTGATGG
The DNA here is from genome assembly GCA_020720385.1 of Rubrivivax sp. Classification (GTDB taxonomy): domain Bacteria; phylum Pseudomonadota; class Gammaproteobacteria; order Burkholderiales; family Burkholderiaceae_C; genus Rubrivivax. The sequence goes on along the minus strand of DYOR01000123.1, from coordinate 579 downwards.
ACACGCGCAGCCTGGACGCCGACCTCGTCATCCTGGCCACCGGTGTGCACCCCAACGTGTCCTTCCTCGAAGGCACGGGCGCCGAGATGCGCAGCGGCGTGGTCATCGACGAGCACATGCGCACCAGCGTGCCGGGCATCTACGCCGCGGGCGACGTGGCGCAGGGGCGCGACTTCTCCACCGGCGAATGGGTGGTGCACGCGCTGCAGCCCACGGCCACCGAACATGGCCGCATCGCGGCGCTGAACATGGCGGGCAAGGACGTCGCCTACCGCGGCAGCCTGAGCATGAACGCGCTCGACACCCTGGGCCTGATCTCGTACACCTTCGGTCTGTGGCAGGGCGTGGCGGGCGGCGACACGGCCGAGGTAGTCGACGAAGACCACTTCCTCTACACGCGCCTGTGTTTCGACAGTGACCGGCTCGTGGGCGCCATCACCATCGGCCACGCCAACCCCGTGGGCGCCATCCGCGGCCTGATCCAGACGCGCCGCCATCTCGGCGCCTGGAAGGAGCGGCTGCTGGCCCAGCCGCAGTTGCTGATGGACGCTTTCGTCGATCTCAGTCAGCGCTGAACGG
>DYOR01000122.1 GCA_020720385.1 Rubrivivax sp. | reverse complement strand
CAGGGCGTGAGCGTGGCGTGAGCGAATGCGCGCCTCTCTATAATCTCCTTTTGCGTCTGGAGCCATTGCATGCGCCTACTCGGCAAAGCGCTCACCTTCGATGACGTGTTGTTGGTGCCGGCGTTCTCCCAGGTGTTGCCTCGCGACACCAAGCTCACCTCCCCGCTCTCGCGCAACATCACGCTCAACGTCCCCCTGGTGTCCGCCGCCATGGACACCGTGACCGAAGCGCGCCTGGCCATCGCCATCGCCCAGGAGGGCGGCATCGGCTTCGTGCACAAGAACCTCACGCCACGCCAGCAGGCCGCCGAGGTGGCGCGCGTGAAGCGCTACGAGTCGGGGCTGCTGCGCGATCCCATCACCGTGGCGCCCGAGGCCAGCGTGCGCGAGGTCATCGCCCTGTCGCGCCAGCACGGCGTGTCGGGCTTCCCGGTGGTGCAGGGCAAGACGGTGGTGGGCATCGTCACCAACCGCGACCTGCGCTTCGAGACCCGGCTCGACGTCCCCGTGCGCGAGATCATGACGCCGCGCGAGCGGCTCATCTGGGTGCGCGAAGGTGCCTCGCTCGAAGAAGGCAAGGCGCTCATGCACAAGCACCGCCTGGAGCGCGTGCTGGTGGTCTCCGAGGACTTCGAGCTGCGCGGCCTGATGACGGTGAAGGACATCACCAAGCAGACCGATTTCCCCAACGCCGCGCGCGACGCGCAGGGCAAGCTGCGCGTGGGTGCCGCGGTGGGTGTCGGCGAGGGCACCGAGGAGCGCGTCGAGCTGCTCGTCAAGGCCGGGGTCGACGCGCTGGTGGTGGACACCGCGCACGGCCACAGCGCCGGCGTCGTCGACCGCGTGCGCTGGGTCAAGCGCCACTACCCGCATGTGGATGTGATCGGCGGCAACATCGCCACCGGCGCGGCCGCGCTGGCGCTGGTGCAGGCCGGTGCCGACGCCGTGAAGGTGGGCATCGGCCCGGGCTCGATCTGCACCACGCGCATCATCGCCGGCGTCGGCGTGCCGCAGATCACCGCCATCGTCAACGTCGCCCAGGCGCTGCGCGGCAGCGGCGTGCCGCTCATCGCCGATGGTGGCGTGCGCTACTCGGGCGACCTGGCCAAGGCCATCGCCGCCGGGGCCAGCAGCGTGATGATGGGCGGCATGTTCGCCGGCACCGAAGAGGCGCCGGGCGAGACCATCCTCTACCAGGGCCGCACCTACAAGAGCTACCGCGGCATGGGCTCGCTGGGCGCCATGCAGCAGGGCAGCGCGGACCGCTATTTCCAGGAAGACAACGCCAACAACCCGAACACCGCCAAGCTCGTGCCCGAGGGCATCGAGGGCCAGGTGCCCTACAAGGGCTCGGTGGTGGCCATCGTCTTCCAGATGGCCGGTGGCCTGCGCGCCTCGATGCACTACTGCGGCTGCGCGAGCATCGCCGAGATGCACGAGCGTGCCGAGTTCGTCGAGATCAGCGCCGCGGGCATCCGCGAAAGCCACGTGCACGACGTGCAGATCACCAAAGAAGCGCCGAACTACCGCATGGAATGACGGCTGGCGCGACTCCACCCCCCGCAGCGGGCGCTGCCGGCCGTGCGGCCGCGATGCGCTTCATCATGCTGGCGGTGCTCATCGACATGCTCGCCGTGGGTCTCGTCATCCCCGTGCTGCCGGCACTCGTCGGCACCTTCAGCGCCGACGCGGCCGATCAGGCCCGCGGCTACGGTGTGGTGACGTTTTCGTTCGCGGTGGCCAGCTTCGTCGGCGCGCCCATCCTCGGTGCGCTGTCGGACCGTTTCGGGCGCCGGCCGATCCTGCTCGTGGGCTTCTGCGGCATCGCCATCAACTTCTTCATGACGGCACTGGCCAGCGCCTTCTGGATGCTGGTGGTGTCGCGCCTGTTCGGCGGCGGCATGCAGGCCAACGCGGCGGTGGCCAATGCCTACGTCGCCGACATCACGCCGCCCGAGCAGCGCGCGCGGCGCTTCGGCATGCTCGGGGCGATGTTCGGCATCGGCTTCATCCTCGGCCCCGTCGTCGGCGGCATCCTCGGGGGCATCGAGATCCACCTGCCGTTCTTCGTCGCCGGCGGCCTGGCACTGCTCAACCTGGCCTACGGCATCTTCGTCCTGCCCGAGTCCCTGCCCGCCGGGCAGCGGCGGGCGCTGCAATGGGCCAGCCTGAACCCCTTCAAGTCGCTGCGCGAGCTGACCGAGCTCAAGGGCGTGGGCCTGCTCGCGGCGGTGATGGCGTGCTCGGCGCTGGCGCAGTTCACGCTCTACATCGTCTGGGTGCTGTACTTCACGCAGCGTTTCCAGTGGGGGCCGAGCGAGAACGGCTGGGCGCTCTTCGCCGTGGGGCTGGTCTCGGCGCTCGTGCAGGGGGTCCTGCTCGGGCGGCTGCTCAAGCGCTTCTCGGCGCGGCGGCTGGCCGTGCTGGGCCTGCTCTCGTCGAGCCTGGCCTTCGTCGCCTTCGGCCTGGCCACGCAGGGCTGGATGGTCTACGCCATCGTCGCGGCCAACCTGCTCGGCAGCACCGTGGCGGCGTCGCTGCAAAGCCTGGTCTCGGGCGCGGCGGACGGCAGCAACCAGGGCCGCACCATGGGTGCGGTGAGCGCGCTCAACAGCCTCATGGCGGTGCTCGCCCCCATGCTGGCCGCGCCGCTGCTGGCCGCGGTTTCGCACTTCCCGGGCAGTGACTGGCGTGTCGGCCTGCCCATGTTCTCCTGCGCTGTGCTGCAGGCCCTGGCCTTGCTCCTGGCCATCACCCACTTCAGCAGGTCGCGGCGCGGGCGCGCTGCCGCGCCGGCTGCCTAAACCATGCACGACAAGATCCTCATCCTCGACTTCGGCTCGCAGGTCACGCAACTCATCGCGCGGCGCGTGCGCGAGGCGCATGTCTACTGCGAGATCCACCCCAACGACGTGAGCGAGGCGTTCATCCGTGCGTTCGCGCCCAAGGGCATCATCCTCTCGGGCAGCCACGCCAGCACCTACGAGGAGCACGACCTGCGCGCGCCGCAGGCGGTGTGGGACCTGGGCGTGCCGGTGCTGGGCATCTGCTACGGCATGTTCACCATGGTCGTGCAGCAGGGCGGGCAGGTCGAGGCCAGCGCGCAGCGCGAGTTCGGCTACGCCGAGGTGCGCGCGCACGGCCACACCAAGCTGCTGCAGGGCATCGAGGACTTCGCCACCGCCGAGGGCCACGGCATGCTCAAGGTGTGGATGAGCCACGGCGACAAGGTCACCGCGCTGCCGCCGGGCTTCAAGCTCATGGCGAGCACGCCGAGCTGCCCCATCGCCGGCATGGCCGACGAGGCGCGCGGCTACTACGGCGTGCAATTCCACCCCGAGGTCACGCACACCGTGCAGGGCAGGGCGCTGCTGGAGCGCTTCGTGCTGCACATCGCCGCTGCCCGGCCCGACTGGGTGATGCGCGACCACGTGGCCGAAGCCGTGGCGCGCATCCGCGAGCAGGTGGGCAGCGAAGAAGTCATCCTGGGCCTGTCGGGCGGGGTCGATTCGAGCGTCGCCGCCGCGCTCATTCACCGCGCCATCGGCGAGCAACTCACCTGCGTCTTCGTCGACCACGGCCTGCTGCGCCTGGACGAAGGCAAGATGGTCATGGACATGTTCGTCGGCCGGCTGCACGCCAAGGTGGTGCACGTGGATGCCAGCGCGCAATTCCTCGGCCACCTCAAGGGCGTGTCCGACCCCGAGGCCAAGCGCAAGATCATCGGCCGCGAATTCGTCGAGGTCTTCCAGCGCGAGGCCGCCAAGCTGAAGAACGCCCGCTGGCTGGCCCAGGGCACGATCTACCCGGACGTGATCGAGTCCGGTGGCGCGAAGACGAAGAAGGCGACCTCGATCAAGAGCCACCATAACGTCGGCGGCCTGCCAGAAACGCTGGGGCTGAAACTGCTCGAACCGCTGCGCGACCTCTTCAAGGACGAGGTGCGCGAGCTCGGCGTGGCCCTGGGCCTGCCGCCGGAAATGGTCTACCGCCACCCCTTCCCCGGCCCCGGGCTGGGCGTGCGCATCCTCGGCGAAGTGAGGCCGGAGTTCGCCGACCTGCTGCGCCGCGCCGACGCCATCTTCATCGACGAGTTGCGCCGCACCGTCGACCCCGCCGACGGGCGCAGCTGGTACGACAAGACCTCGCAGGCCTTCGCCGTGTTCCTGCCCGTCAAGAGCGTCGGCGTGATGGGCGACGGCCGCACCTACGACTGGGTGGTGGCGCTGCGCGCGGTGCAGACGAGCGACTTCATGACCGCCGACTGGGCCGAGCTGCCCTACGCGCTGCTGAAGAAGGTCTCCAGCCGCATCATCAACGAGGTGCGCGGCATCAATCGCGTCACCTACGACGTCAGCAGCAAGCCGCCGGCGACGATCGAGTGGGAGTGACGGCGTTGGTCAAAAGATCGTTTAAAACAACGACTTACAGCTCTCGTTAACGACGTATCCGAATCGTCAACGAGCGTCGACGACTTCACCACGCGGTGTTTGTCGCGACGCGGTGGCCCGAGCTTTGAACGCCCGCTTGACCGACAGCGGCATCGCGCGAAACCGCGGCCGTCGCTTGGTGCGCCGCAATGTTGGCAGCACGGCAGGGCGCTCGGCTCGGCGGCACATTGAACGACTGCCCTTGCAAGGGGCCTACTGCCGGACTCGACCCTCAGCAGTCGTAGGCTCAGCGAACGGGCTGGCTGGATTCCTGACGGTCGCGCTGGTGCGAAGAAGATGCTGTCTGAGATCCAGCAGACCGCTTGAGCGTGTAGTGCGAATGCACTACACTGGTGAACATGAAAACCGCCGTCATTCCCCAAGTCCGAGTCGAGCCAGAGTTGCGCGCTGATCTTGATTCGGTGCTCCTACCCGGCGAGACACTGACCGAATTTGTTGAGGCTTCGGTGCGTCGCGCGGTCGAATTCCGTCGCGTGCAAACGGACTTCGCCGAGCGCTGCGACGCCTCGTTGGCAGCGTACGAGCGCACCGGGATTGCCATCCCGTCAGACGTTGTCTTGTCGAGGCTGGAGGCGAAGGTCGCCGCACGGGTGAAGCAGCTTCGCAAATGACTTTTAAGGTCGAGTTCACGCCAGAGGCCGATGCCGATCTGGATCGCCTGTTCGAGTTCCTGCTGGATCGCGCCCTGACTGTCCAAGAAGCCATGCTTGCCTACGAGGCTGTAGAGGCCATTCGCATTGCTGCCAACAGTCATCTCGCGACCACACCCTACAGCTACCGCAAGGTCGGTCGACGCCCAACACTGCGTGAACTCATCGTCCCGTTCGGCTCCACCGGGTACGTCCTTCGCTTCGACATACGCACGCCTGAGTTAGTCCTCGTCATCGGCGCGCGCCATCAGCGCGAAGAGGATTTCCACTGACGACCAGCCCCGATACGGCTTCTGGCTGCACCAGCAGCCGGCTCAGGAGCCGCCGGTCATTGATGCCTGGAACTGGCCGCATCCGGGTACACGCTCGACGCACCGTCAGCTGACGTTCGCTTGTGACGAAGCCGATTCAGAAGGCTGTCCCGGGGCCAGGTGCACGAGTTCGTGTGGCGGGAACTCCGCCGTCTCCCGTGACCCGATACCGCAGGCCCCTGCGTGATGTGGCGCAATTGCAATACACTGGGATGATGAAGACGACCACCATCCCGTCAATCCGCGTTGAGCCCGACTTCCGCGCCGAGGTGGAGGCAGTGCTGGCCGACGGCGAGACGCTCTCCCAATTCGTCGAGGCCTCAGTGCGTGCCAGTGTCGACCGCCGCCGCGTGCAAGCCGAGTTCCTCGCGCGCGGGCTACGCTCGCGCGACGAGGCTCGGCGCACGGGTGACTACGTCGGTGCCGACGTGGTCATCGATGGCCTGCAACGCAAGCTCGACGCCGCGCGCACGCGCCTGGCGAAGAAGGGCAGGTGACGTTCGAGGTTCGGCTGACCCGGGACGCCGAGGCGGACCTGGATCGGCTCTTCGACTTCCTGCTGGAGCGTGAGCTTTGCCGCGATGGCGGCGACCTCACCTTGCCGACGCAAGCCATCGCGGCCTTGCGGTCCGGCATCGCGACGCTGAAGACGTCGCCGTTCACGTGCCGCAAGGCCGGGCAGAGCCCGTTCCTGCGGGAACTGATCGTTCCATTCGGTCGATCGGGCTACGTCGCGTTGTTCGAGGTTGAGGACGAGACCAACGTCGCCGTTCTCGCCGTGCGCCACCAGCTCGAAGACGACTACGACTGACGCGCGCCACTGCGTTTTTGCGAGGGGAGGGCGGCCGAAGTCGTGATACCGTCACTTGGAGCGCGACTACCGTCATGGGGTCGCGGAACCAGTCGATCGATACCGTCAATGTCGCCGGCTTCGATCCCAAACGCTCCGCCCGGACCGGCCATGCCATCCGATATCGGCGAGATGGGGCCCAGCGACGGCAAGAGAGGCGACGGTAAGCATGTCGGTATCGGGCTCCTTTCGGGTCTCCAAAGCGCCCGATTTGCCTATGAGCGTCGCCCGCCTGTTGACAATAGAGTGGGAGTAGGGGGCCACGAGGGCGAAAGTCGTTACGAAGATCGATCTTCCGCTTCGCTACTATCGAGGCCTGCGCAATGTGGAGCAAGCCATGTCAACAGCTCGATCGGACCGATCCCACCTTACGGCGACTGCGCATGAAGTTCTGCCCAAGTTCGGTCTGGCCTTTCTGATTGACGATCACCAGACGACGTGGACGATCACCGGGAGCATGGAGGGGCCCGGCCTGGACACCGTTCGGACGGGTCAGCGCGTGCAGCTGACGCTGGACCACTATCCTGACTTCAGTGTGGTCCGAGCCTACGTTCCGCTGGATTGACGCCGCGAGGTCGCGCCGCCCGAGACGGGGTTGCTGCTGACCGATGCATCCGCCGCAGACATGAGCGGCCGGTGCTGCCGCCGGAGCGAAGGTCTCCCGTGGGCTGCGCCCGCTTGTTGGCGAGCCCATGTCATCATGCCGTCTTGCGGGTAAACCCTATACTGATCGGAGCATCGTGGACTTTGTCCGCTTCGGAAGGGCTCATGCGTTTGCTCGCCTTCAGCCATCCAGAGACCTGTGACCTCGCACCGCAGGGGCGGTCGTCGCTGACGACGACGATGGCACGCGCACCGCGCGCAGGGCCGTCCCATCCTGCGCCCCGCGCGATCACCGACTGGTGGAGAAGACTGCGTGTGCCGTCGCGCCGCATCAGCCTGGCGCTGCAAGGCGGTGGCGCCCATGGGGCGTTCACTTGGGGCGTCCTCGACGCATTGCTTGCGGATCCGCGGGTTCAATTCGAAGGACTCAGCGGCAGCAGTGCCGGCGCGATGAACGCTGTGATCCTGGCGAACGGCTGGATCAAGGGCGGGCGCGACGGTGCTCGCCAGGCCTTGGCCGACTTCTGGACTGCTGTCGGCAAGCAGATGCCGATGGGCATGGTGACCCAGGGCGAGAGCGACGCGATCAGCCTGTCACCGGCGAGCAAACTGCTGGCGAACTGGGCCGCGTACTTTTCGCCGTCGCAGCTCAACCCCTTTGACCTCAATCCGCTGCGCGACCTGATCGCCTGCCAGGTCGACTTCGAGCAGTTGCGCTCGGCCTGCCCGTTCAAGCTGTTTGTCGGCGCCACCCAGGCCAACACCGGCAAGCTGCGCGTGTTCCGCGAAAGCGAGCTCACGTTGGACATGCTGCTTGCCTCCGCCTGTCTGCCCAAGGTCCATCGTGCCGTGGAGATCGACAGCGAGCCCTACTGGGACGGCGGCTACTCGGCCAATCCCGCGGTCTTCCCCCTCTTCTACGACTGCGATTCGAGCGACGTGCTGCTGGTGCTGCTGAGCCCCCTGCAACGCGACGACACGCCGCGCACCGTCGACGAGATCGAGGCCCGCATCGTCGAACTGGCTTTCAGTGCGCATTTCATGCGCGAGATGCGGATGTTCTTGCATGCCATCGACCACGCGAGTCCTGGGTTCCTCACCATGGGCCGGCTGGAGCGACGCCTGCAGAAGTTGCGCTTCCACATGATCGATTCCAGCCAACTGGCCAGCCTGCAGCGCACCGACACCAAGTTGCTGGCTCACCCCCTGTTCCTCGAGCGGCTCCGCGAGCAGGGTCAAGCCCGAGCCGGCACATGGCTTGCCGAGCATTTCGCCGCTGTGGGGCGCCAATCGACGGTGGACATCAGGAAGTGGTTTGCCTGATCCGTGCGCCAGCCCGGCTTCCGTCGCCCAGGACCGCCATGGGGATCCAGAAGCGCTTGGACTCGTGCTTGACCGCGGTCGCCGCGAGGAGGGGGCCGGCTCTGGCCGGCCCTGGGGCGCTCAGTAGGCGCCGCGCGCGAGCATGGGCAGCACGCGCAGAACGCGCAGCAGGCGGCCCAGCCGCGCCGGCTGCTGCCACACCCTGTACAGCCCTTCCAGCCCCACGCGCTGGATCAGCGCCGGTGCGCGGCGCACCACGCCACTGGCCATGTCGATGGCCCCGCCGAAGCACAGCAGGCCGCGCACCTTGCCGTCCAATGCGCCGGCGCATTGCCAGGCGAAGCGCTGCTCCTTGGCCGCGCCGAGACCGAGCACGACGTAGTCCGGGCGAAGTGCAGCGATCACTTCCATTGCCTTGCGGTGCATCTCGCGCTCGCCGGCCTCGCCCTGGCCGCAGTGGGCGGGCGCATGGCCCGCCACGGCCAGCGAAGGCCAGCGGCTCTGCAACTGCCGCACCGCCTGCGCGTTGAGCTCGGCGGAGCTCCCGAGCAGGAGCAGCCGACAGCCATCGGCGGCGCAATGGCCGGCGAGCACGTGGATGAGGTCCGATCCCGAGAGCTTGCGCACGTCGCGCCCCGGGTACTTGCGCCGCAGCGCCCACCACAGCCACTGCCCGTCGACGCTGATGCGCGCGCGCGGAGAGCGCGCCAGCTTCTGCAGGGTCGGGCTCTCAGGCAGGGACAGTGCGATCTCTGCATTGAGCGTGAGATAGATCCAGCACTCGGGGCCGGGTGGCGGCGGGAAGGACGCCACCTCGGTGATCGGAATGGCGCCGAAGCACATGCAAGCGTCGCGTGCAGGGGAGGGCGACGCGAGGGAACTCGGGGCGGCTGAAGCCAGGGAAGCGGCTGGAGGCATGGCTGGATG
>DYOR01000016.1:6614-41764 GCA_020720385.1 Rubrivivax sp. | reverse complement strand
CAGCAGGACGGCGCTGCCGCCCGCACGCGCGTGGAATTCCAGCAGGACCTCGAGCAGACCCTGCATGTAGGCATCGCAGGCGTGCACCTCGTCCACCACCAGCACCTTGCGCAGCAGGCCCAGCAGCCGCAGCGATTGGTGCTTGCTGTGCAGCACGGCCAGCAGGGCCTGGTCGATGGTGCCCACGCCGGCCGGCGAAAGCAGTGCGCGCTTGTTGTGGTCCGCCAGCCAGGCCGTGCAACGGGCCGAAGCGGTTTCATCGCGCTGGCGAGGGTCGTGTTCCTCGGTGCTGGCCGGCAACACGGCGGCGGCGAAGTCATCCACGAGCACGGTCGCTGCGAAATCGTCGACCAGGGCGCGCTGGCCGTGCGCCAGCACCAGGCTGGCGGGGTCGGCGAACAGGCGTGCATAGGCCTGGGCAATGCGCCCGTACATGGCATTGGCCGTGGCCATGGTGGGCAGGGCGATGAAGAAGCCGCCAGCCTGGCCGCCCGCCATCAGCCGGTGCGTGAGCAGCAGCGCGGCCTCCGTTTTGCCGGCGCCGGTCACATCTTCCAGAAGGTGCAACTGCGGCCTGGACGGCAGAGGTACGCCTTCGGCCCACTGCTGCAAGGGCGACGCGGTGGCTATGGCCGGAAAGAGGGCGCCGAAGGACATGGCTGACGCACTGGCCGGCGGCACGACTCCGCTGGCGTCCAGCGCGATGGCGGCTTGCCTTTGCGCCTGTTGCCAGTAGTCGGCCAATTCCACCGGCTGGTCGTGATACGCGAAGAAAGCCGTGTTCGAACCCAGCCAGTCGGCCAGCACCGCCAGCCCCGCCAGCCACCACGACAGGTCCTGGCTGGCTTCCAGGAAGGCGACGGGGTCCATGGCGCCAATGGCGCTGGCCAGCCCGGCGTCGATGAACAGGCCACGCACATTGGCCACGAAGGCCAGCGCGGCGGCGCCGTCCTCGAGGGTGTCGAAGTGCTGGCCCCAGTGGTCGCCTTCGGTCGGCGGCTGGCCGTGGTGCCCGGTACAGGCGCGGGCCCAGAAGTCCAGCCCGTCGGCCAGATCGACCGAGCTGTCGCCGAACCAGGCCTCGTCGATGACGCGCTCGCGCAGTACTTCCATCCAGAACAACATGCCCAGGCTGTCGTGGCGCAGGGTGTAGGGTTTGGCGGGGTGCGGTGCACGCCGGCGCAGGGCTTGAAAGACATCCGGGCACTGGCTCTGGAAGGATTCGGCGAACTTGCCAAGGTCGTGCAAGGCAAGCCAGAAGGCGACCCAGCGCTTCAGCTGCGCCTCTGGCAGCCCAAGGCGTCGCGCCAGCATCGAGCGCAGCGCAGGCAGGCGATCGAGGGCAGCAACTCCCACGGAGGCCACGTCGATGCAGTGTTGAGGCAGCAGATGCCAGCGGGCCGTGGAGTGCGCGCGGGCGTCTGGCCGTGCCTTGCCCCAGTAGAGCGGCGCGGACCAAATGGCCTGCTTGTCCGCCGGCTCTGGGTGAAGGTTCGAGGGCGCCATGCAACCATTCTGCCGGGCGGGGTGGCTCAAATTGCGAGCTACTGGCGAAACGAACAGCGCCATCGGCGCGCCGCGACAATCAGCGCATGAACATGAGCACCCACACCCTGCGCCCGGCCACGCCGGACGACCTGAGCGCCATCGTCGGACTGATCCGCGAGCTGGCGGAGTTCGAGAACCTGGCCCACCTCGTGGTGGTGACGCCCGAATCGCTGCAGCCGCACCTCTTCGGCCCGCGGCCGGTGGCCGAGGCGGTGGTGGGCGAGGTGCAGGGCCGCGTCGTCGCCTTCGCCCTGTTCTTCACCAACTTCTCCACCTTCCTCGGGCAGCCGGGGCTGTACCTGGAGGACCTCTACGTGCAGCCCGAGCACCGCGGCGTGGGCCTGGGCAAGGCGCTGCTGCAGCACCTGGGCGCCTTGGCGCTGGAACGCGGCTGCGGCCGCTTTGAATGGAGCGTGCTCGACTGGAACGAGAACGCCATCCGCTTCTACGAGAAGATGGGCGCCACGGTGATGCCCGACTGGCGCATCTGCCGCCTTGCCGGCGGGGCGCTGGCGGCGTTTGCGCCGTCCTGAATCAACCCGCCACGAGCGTGGCCAGGTGCTCGGCCGACAGGCGCGAGGGCAGGCTGCCTTCGCCCACCACGCCGAGCACGGCGTGCTGCCGGGTGGCGGTCTCGCGGCGCAGCGGCGTGGCCAGGGGTGCGCCGCGTTCGTTGGTCAGGCAGGCCACCACCGGCGTGGTGATGAGGTCCCCGCGCGCCACGACGATGGCCAGCTCGCCCGAGGCCAGGCGCACGTGGCAGCCTGGCGGGTAGATGCCGAATTCCTTCACCAGTGCGGCGGTCATGGGGTGGCCGGGGTCCTGCATGAACATCTGCCGGCCGGCGATGTCCGCCGCCAGGGCGTCGCGCGAGGCGCGCGAGGCCAGCTTGGAGGTGTAGACGTCGGCGCGGCGCGCCAGCGAGGCGAGTTCGCCCACTTCGGTGGTGCCGCTGGGGTAGCCGCTGCCGTCCTCGTGCTCGTGGTGCTTGAGCACCGCCTGCAGCCAGGCGGGGTCGGCGACGCCGGCGAGCTCCAGGATGTGCACGCTGCGCAGCGGGTGCGACTGTAGTTCTTCGCGCTGCTGCGGCGTGGGCCGCGTGCTCTGGCGCGCCAGCTCGCCCTGCAGCTCGAGCATCGACAGGTTCATCGTCAGCGCCACCTTGAACACGCGCTCGCATTGCGCGCCGTCCCAGCCCAGGCGCTGGGCGACGAGAAAGGCGGTGGTGGCGGTCTGCAGCGAGCGGCGCGCGCCGTAGCTGAGGTCTTCGTTGCCCCCCTGGCGCAGCACCTGGAAGATGGCCAGGTCTGGGTCGCGCTCGATGAGGGCCTGCGCCGGCGCGCTGGCTTCGTCCAGCGCGACACTGAAGCTCTCGCCGGGGTGGCTTTGCAGCACCATCGAGATGCGTTCCAGGTTGCGCGCCCACAGCCGCGGCAGTTGTTCACGTGGCGCCTTGAGGATTTCCTCGCGCGCCGTCTGCAGCTCCGCCACGTCGACCAGCGCCCCGCGTTCGAAGAGGGCGACGAGTTGCTCGGTGGATTCGATCTGCTGCCCCCGCGCAAGGAGCAGGGAGGCGTCGGCGTCGCGCACGTTGAACGGCAGCGGGGCACCGAGGCGGACGCGGTGCTTGACGGTGGACAGTTCAGCGAAGTGCATGATGCAGGTGCAGTCGGAAGGCCGCAAGGCGATGAGCGTTATTCGGCATGGCGGCGCCGAACTTGACCCACCCGGCCGGCGCCAGGGTGCGGGCTTGCCGATGGGCGTGGCGGGCTTAAGCTCGGGCATGGCCAGACCCAAGCACCGACCGGACGCCTACGACGCCTTGCACGGCGGCTTTCGCTGGCAGGTGCCGGCGCAGTTCAACATCGCCCAGGCCTGTTGCACGCGCTGGGCACGGGGCACCGGCTCGGCGCGCGTTGTGGCCGTGGCCTGGGAACACGAGGACGGCCGCAGCGGCGAGCTCAGCTACGCGGGCCTGCAGGACCAGGCCGACCGCCTCAGCCACGCCCTGGTGCGCCGTGGTGTGCAGCGCGGCGACCGCGTCGCCATCGTCATGCCGCAGCGGCCCGAGGTGGCGGTGGCGCACATGGCGATCTACCAGATGGGCGCGGTGGCCGTGCCCTTGTCCGTGCTCTTCGGGCCCGAGGCGCTGGCCTACCGGCTGCAGGACAGCGGCGCCGTGCTCGCCCTGGCCGACGAGCCCAGCGCCGCAGCGCTGCTCGCGGTGCGCGCCGAATGCCCGGCGCTGCGCGGCGTCTTGGCGCTGGGCGGTGGCGCGGCGGGTGCCGAGGACTGGATCGCCGCCCTGGCGGCGAACGCCCTGCCTTTTGCCGCGGTGGACACGCGGGCCGAGGACGCGGCACTGCTCATCTACACCAGCGGCACCACCGGCCCGCCCAAGGGCGCGTTGATCCCGCACCGCGCGCTCATCGGCAACCTGAGCGGCTTCGTGTGCAGCCAGAACTGGTTCGGCAGCGAGGCGGGCGAGGTCTTCTGGAGCCCGGCCGACTGGGCCTGGACGGGCGGCCTCATGGACGCGCTGCTGCCCACGCTGTACTTCGGCCGGCGCATCGTCGCCTACCAGGGGCGCTTCGTGCCCGAGCGTGCCTTCGCACTCATGCAGCGCCACGCGGTGACGCACACCTTCCTCTTCCCCACCGCGCTCAAGGCGATGATGAAGACGGTGCCCGAGCCGCGGCGGCACTTTGCACTGAAGTTGCGCGCGCTGATGAGCGCCGGCGAGGCGGTGGGCGACGCGGTCTTCCACTGGTGCGCCCAGGCGCTGGGCGTGCGCGTCAACGAGATGTTCGGCCAGACCGAGATGAACTACATCGTCGGCAACGGCGCCAGCTATGTCGATGCCGCTGGCCGCCGTCACCCGGCCTGGCCGGCGCGGCCGGGCAGCATGGGCCGTGCCTACCCTGGCCACCGCGTGGCGGTGATCGACGAGGAAGGGCGCGAGTGCCCGCGTGGCACCCCGGGCGACGTGGCCGTGCACCGGCTCGACGTGCACGGCGACCCCGACCCGGTGTTCTTCCTCGGCTACTGGGGCAACGAGACGGCCACGCGCGCCAAGTTCACCGGCGAGCCGAGCGACAGCTGGTGCCGCACCGGCGACACGGCGCTGATGGACGACGACGGCTACCTCTGGTACCAGGGCCGCAGCGACGACGTCTTCAAGTCCGCGGGGTATCGCATCGGGCCGAGCGAGATCGAGAACTGCCTGGTCAAGCACCCCGCCGTGGCCAATGCCGCCGTGGTGCCCAAGCCCGACCCCGAGCGCGGTGCGCTGGTCAAGGCCTATGTCGTGCTCGCGGCGGGCCATCTCGGCGACGCGGCCCTGGTGCAGGCCTTGCAGGCGCATGTGCGCGCCCGGCTCGCCCCCTACGAGTACCCCAAGGAGATCGAGTTCATCGACGAGTTGCCGATGACCACCACGGGCAAGCTGCAGCGGCGCGTGCTGCGGCTGCGCGAACAGGAGCGGGCGGCAGGCACGCGCTGAAGGGCCGGCCTCAGCGGCAGGTCACCGGCGCACCGGCCTGCCAGGGCAGGGCGCGGTTGCCGGGCGTGAAGGGGTCGATCTGCGCGGCACGCGGGCGCTGCAGGTAGACGCAGGTGTTGCCGCGGCGCAGGCGCCGGTGGTCCGCATCGATGGCTTCTTCGACCCACGCGCCGTCCCCGCCCATGGCATCGGCCAGGCGCTGTTCCAGGCTCGAGGGGGCGGTGTTGCTGCGCGGGTCGTCGAGCGCCGGGTTGCGCCTGCGCCAGGGGGCCGAAGCCGCGCGCGGCAGGGCCAGGTTCAATGCTGCGCCGGGGCCGCTGTGGCGTGCCGTTGCCGCCGCGGCGGCTGCCGGTGACGGCACGGGGACCGCCTGGGGTTCGATGCCGCCGGGGGTGAGCACGGCGGCCGCGTCGGGCCGGCGCGGTTGGGCGTCTGGGGCGACCGCGGCGGGTGGGCGCGGCGGCCGGTGCGTGGCCGCGGACCGGGGCGGGGTGAGCACCCGCGGTGGTGGCGCCGACGGCGGCAGCAGCACCACCACCAGGGGAGGCTGCGCCGGTGCCGCGGGGTGACGGTCGCGCCACGCGCCCAGCTGCGGCCACAGCGCCGCGGCCAGCAGGTGCAAGGCCAGCACCAGCGCTGCAGGACCGGTCCGCGGCCCGCGGCGATGGAAGCGTTCGGCCATGGGCCGCGAGCATAGCGGCCCGACGTGGGCGGGCGTGTGCGAGTTCGTGCGCGTGGCGGCCGAACACGGCCTGCCGCGCATCGTCAGCGTGCAGAACCCCTATGCGCTGCTGAACCGGGCGCTGGACGACGGCCTCGACGAGACGCTGCACCGCACCGGCGTGGGTCTGCTCGCCTACTCGCCGCTGGGCTTCGGCACGCTCACCGGCAAGTACGACGAGCCCGGGTTCGATGCCCAGCAGCCCGAGCTCGGCCGCATCGCCGAGTTCGCCGCCATGCGCCAGCAGCGCTGGGCGCGGCCCGAGGCCCTGGCCGCGGCGCGCGAGTACAACGCGCTGGCGCGCCGGCATGGGCTCACGCCGACGCAGATGGCGCTGGCCTTCTGCTACGGCAACTGGCGCGTGGCCAGCACCATCATCGGCGTGACCAGCCTGGCCCAGCTCGACGAGAACCTCGCCGCCTGGGGCACCCGGCTGCCGACCGAACTGCTGGCCGAGATCGACGCCATCCGCTGGCGCCTGCGCGACCCGGCGTAGTAACCGAGTGCACGCCGGCGCGGCGGCGCTGCGCCGGGCGCGACAATCGCAGCCATCCGACTCACAGAAGACCCTTCATGGCCAACCTCATCGTCCATGGCGGCACGCCGCTGACCGGCCGCATCGTCCCCTCGGCGAACAAGAACGCCGTGCTGCCCATCCTCTGCGCCACGCTGCTCTCGGCCGAGCCGGTGCGGCTCGTCGGCATCCCGGAGATCACCGACGTGCGCAAGATCCTCGAGATCTTCCGCGCGCTCGGTAGCCAGGTGAGCGTGGACTACGCCGCGGGCACCCTCGACCTGCACCACCGCGACACGCGCTTCGACCCCGCCGAGCACCACCTGCCCGAGGAGATGCGCTCGTCGATCATGCTCGTGCCGCCGCTGCTGGCGCGCTTCGGCGCCGCGCGCATCGAGAACGACGTGCAGGGCTGCACCCTGGGCGTGCGCGAGATCGACCCGCATGTGGAACTGATGGAGCGCTTCGGCTGCCGCGTCGAGCGCCGGCCCGAGGCCCTCATCATCCATGCAGACGGCGGCCTCAAGGCGAGCCACCACTGGCTCGACTACGCCAGCGTCACCACGACCGAGAACTTTGTCCTGTGCGCTGCCCTGGCCCACGGCACGAGCACGCTGATGAACGCCGCCAGCGAGCCGCACGTGCAGGAGTTCTGCCACTTCATGGCGCTGCTCGGCGCGCAGATCGAGGGCATAGGCACGAGCAAGCTCACCGTGCACGGCGTGCGCCGCCTCGGTGGCGGCGAGTTCAGGTTCGCCGAGGACTTCCATGAAGCCGTGACCTTCATGGCGCTGGGCGCCATCACCGGCGGCTGCATCACGGTGAAGAACAGTGCCCCGGAGCAGTTCCCGCTCATCGACCGCACCTTCGCCAAGTTCGGCGTGCAGGTGGTGCACGAGGGCGGCTGGAGCCACACGGTGGTCGACGGCCCGCTGAAGGTGCGCGAGCCCTTCACCAGGAACATCCTGCAGAAGATCGAGGCCGCACCCTGGCCCTACCTGCCGGTGGACCTGTTGCCCATCTTCGTCGCCCTGGGCGTGCGCGCCGAGGGCAGCGTGATGTACTGGAACAAGGTCTACGAAGGGGCGATGGGCTGGACCAGCGAGCTGAGCAAGTTCGGCGCCCATGCTTTCATGGCCGACCCGCACCGCATCATCACCTTCGGCGGCAAACCGCTCGCCGCCGCCGAGGTGGAGAGCCCCTACATCATCCGCGTGGCCATCGCGCTGCTCATGCTCGCGGCGAGCATCCCCGGCAAGTCGACCATCCGCAACGCCACGCCGGTGCGCCGGGCGCACCCGCATTTCGCCGAGAACATCCGCGCGCTGGGTGCGCAGATCGAGTGGGTCGAGGGGGAATGACTCCGGCATGGCGAAAAAGGCCAAGCACGTCAGCGAGACGCCCGCCACGCAGTGGCTGCGCGGGCATGGCATCGGGTTCACGGAGCACCCCTACGACTACGTCGAACACGGCGGCACGGCCGAGTCGGCCAGGCAGCTGGGTGTGGACGAACACAGCGTCGTGAAGACGCTGGTGATGCAGGACGAGAAGGCGCAGCCGCTCGTCGTGCTCATGCACGGCGACTGCCAGGTGAGCACGAAGAACCTGGCGCGCGAGATCGGCGTGAAAGCGGTCGAGCCGTGCAAGCCCGAGGTGGCGCAGCGCCACAGTGGCTACCTCGTCGGCGGCACCTCGCCCTTCGGCTTCAGGAAGGACGTGCCGGTGTTCGTGCAGGCCAGCGTGCTCGAACTGCCGCGCATCTACATCAACGGCGGGCGGCGCGGCTACCTGGTGGGCATCGCGCCGGCGGTGCTCGTGGCGGTGCTGGGCGCGCGCGCCGTGAACTGCGCGCTGTAGTGCCGGACCGTTGGCGATGCGTGCGGCCGATCTACCGCGGCGCACCGCGGTGGCAGGCCACGCGCCAGGCGTCCTGCACCCAGTCGCACAGGATGGGTCGCGTCTCGCGCGGGTCGATGATGTCGAGCACGCCGAACTTCTCCGCCGTGCGAAACGGCGAGGTCATGTTCAGATAGTGCGCCTCGAGCTCGGCGCGCTTGGCCGCGGGGTCGGGCGCGGCGTCGATCTCGGCCTTGTGCGCGGCCATCACGCCGCCTTCGATGGGGATCGACCCCCAGCGCGCCGAGGGCCAGGCGAAGCGGTGGTTGAGCCGCTCCCCACCCTTGGGGCCGTGCAGCGCACCGGCCATGCCGAAGCAACGGCGCACGAGGATGCTCACCCAGGGCGAGCGGCTCTCGTGCAGCGCCCGGCCCAGGCGCGTGGCGCCGAGCAGCGTGCCGGCGAGCTCGGCCTCAAGGCCGGTGGCGTTGCCGGGCTGGTCGACGAAGTTCACCACCGGCAGGCCGAAGAGGCTGCACAGCTCGACGTGGCGCTCCATCTTGTAGGCCGCCGCAGCGTTCATCGCGCCGCCCTGCACCTTGGGGTCGTTGGCGATCACGCCCACCGGGATACCGTCCAGGCGCGCCAGCGCGGTGACCACCGATCCCGCCTGCCAGCGTCCGATCTCGAAGATCGAGCCCAGGTCGAACACCGCTTCGAGGATCTTGCGCGGCTCGTAGATCTTGCGCCGCTCGCGCGGGATGGCGTCCTTGAGCGAGTCCTCGGCGCGACCGGGGTCGTCGCTGCGCGGCAGCACCGGGGCGATGTCGAACACGCTCGCCGGCAGGTACGAGAGGAAGCGCCGCACCTGTGCCAGTGCATCGCGCTCGTCCACGGCCTCGTTGTGCACCAGGGCGCTCTTGCGGTGCACGGCGTGGCCGCCGAGCTCGTTCTTGTCGATCTCCACGCCATAGGCCTGGCGCACCACGTGCGGCCCGGCGGCCATCACCTGGGCCTGGCCGCGCACCATCACCGAGAAGTGCGACGAGAGCACCTTGATCGCGCCCTGGCCGGCGCAGGCGCCCAGCGCCACGCCCACCACCGGCACCGTGCGCAGCAGTTCCTGCGCCGGCCAGCTCGGGTACTCGGGGATCTTCGTGCCGCCGATCTGCATCAGCAGCTTGACGCTGCCGCCGGCCGAATCCACCAGCCGCACCAGTGGCATGCGCAGCTGCTGCGCCAGGCGTTCGATGTAGATCCACTTGTCGGCGATGGTGGCTTCGGAGGAACCCGCGCGGATGGTGAAGTCGTCGGCGTGCAGCGCCACCTTGCGCCCGTCGATGCGGCCGGTGCCGACGATGGCATTCGTCGGGTCGAGCCGCTTGAAGCTGCCATCGACCTCGTCGTGGCCCTTGCCGGCAATGCGACCCATCTCGAAGAAGCTGCCTTCGTCGCACAGCACAGCGATGCGCTCGCGCGCATTCAGCCGGCCACTGGAGGCGAACTTGGCCAGCGCCTCGGGCCCGCCCATGGCCGCGGCCTGGGCACGCCGGGCCTGCAGCTCGGCGAGCTCGGCGGCCCACTCGCCGGCGGGCTCGAAATCGCGCCGGGTCATTTGCCGGCCAGCCCGAGCTCGGCGGCCAGCGCGCTCGCCGCCTTCCATTCGGTGTCCAGGTAGCGCATCGACTCCTCGTGGCCGCGGAAGATCGCCTTGTTGCCCGAGCGCTCGACCATGGCGATCCAGGCCGGGTGCTGCGCCACCTTGCGCAGCGCCACCTCCCAGAATTGGAACTGTTCGGGTGTGGCCTTCGGAGCCAACAGCACGCCGTTGTAGCTCACGTAGTCCGCGGCCACGCCCTGCTCGCGCCAGGTCTTCACCTCGGCCAGCGGGCCGCTGCCGCGCTCGGCCGCGGCGCTGGCGATGAGGCGCAGCTTGCCCGCCGCGACATGCGCCACCACCACCGGCGCGGTGGCCGAGACGACGTCCACATGCCCACCGAGCAGGGCCGTCACCGACTCGCCCGAGGAACGGAAGGGCGCGATGGTGAGCCTGTCGATGGCCACGCCGGCCACCTTCAGCGGCTTGGCGATGGCCATGTGCGTGTTCTGCCCCAACGCCGGTGCCACGGCGATGCGCAGCCCCATCGGGTCGGCCTTGAGCGCGGCCACCAGGTCCGACGCGCTCTTCAGCGGCGAATCGGCGCGCACGGCCACCAGCGAGGTTTCCTCGACCATCATCGACACCGGGGGAAACTGGCGCACGTCCGCGCGGATGAGGCCGGTCACCGCACCGGCAATGGCGCCGGTGTGGAAGGTGGCCAGGTAGTGGCCGTTGCCGGCCTGTGCCGCCAGCGCCTGCAGGGCCAGTGCGCCGCCCGCACCGACCTTGTTCTCGGGGACGATCGTCTGGCCGTTGACGAGCTTGAGCGTCTCCAGCGTGTCCCGGATGCCGCGGGCGTAGAGGTCCACCGTGCCGCCGGGAGCCACGCCGATGAGGTAGGTGATGCGCTCGGTGGGCTGCCAGCCAGGGGCTTGCGCTGCGGTGCCCAGCGGGATGGAGCCCGTGGCCAGTCCGGCCAGGCAGGCCAGCGCATCGCGGCGGTTGGGGTGGTTCATGGCGTGGGCTCCTTGTATGAACGGATCTGTTCGAGCACGGCGGCGGTGTCCGCGCCGAGTTCCGGGCCGGTGTGGCGCACGCACCCCGGGGTGGCCGACAGGCGCGGCACGATGCCCGCCTGCGTGGTGTGGCCCAGCGTGGGGTGGGGCACCTGCAGCAGCATGCCGCGCGCGGTGAACTGCGCGTCGGCGTAGATGTCGGCGATGGTGTAGACGCGCGTATTGGGCACGTCGGCGGCCTGCAGCAGCGCCTCCAGCGCCGGGCCATCGAAGCGCACGGTCCACGCCGCGATGATCGCGTCCAGCGCCTTCATGTGCTCGGGCCGGCCGCGGCTGCGGATGGTGGCAAAGCGTTCGTCGCGCGCCAGCTCGGGCTGCGCCATGGCGGCCACCAG
Source organism: Rubrivivax sp. (assembly GCA_020720385.1). GTDB lineage: Bacteria > Pseudomonadota > Gammaproteobacteria > Burkholderiales > Burkholderiaceae_C > Rubrivivax. Next base: position 30,632 of record DYOR01000016.1, on the reverse strand, counting down.
GCGCAGCCAGGTGGGCTGGCTGTTGGCGGCGATGAGCACGTAGCCGCCGTCGCGCGTCGGGTACGAGCTGTTGGGGGCCATCGAAGGCAGGTTGGGGCCTTCGCGCATCGGCACTTCGCCCAGCTTCTCGTAGGCCGGGACGATCGGCTCGAGCTGCGTGAAGGCGGCCTCGTACAGCGCGGCGTCCACCACCTGTCCGCGCCCCGAGCGCTGGCGCTCGTGAATCGCCGCCATGGCGCCGAAGGCCGCGTACACCGAAGTCAGGTAGTCGGTGGTGGCCAGGGCCACGCGCGCGGGCGGCCGGTCGGGGTCGCCGGTGAGGTGGCGCACGCCGCCCACCGCCTCGCAGATGGCGCCGTAGCCGGGGCGGCCGGCGTAAGGACCGTCCTGACCGAAGCCGCTGATGCGCACCATCACCAGGCCGGGGTTGCGCTGCGCGAGCACGTCATAGCCGAAGCCCAGGCGCTCCATCACCCCGGGGCGGTTGTTCTCCACCAGGATGTCGGCGCGCTCGATCAGCGCATGCGCGGCGGCGCGGCCCTCGGTCGACTTGAGGTCGAGGACCACCGAGCGCTTGCCGCGCAGGATCGACGCGGCATAGAGGGAGGCGTCGCCCGACTCGGTGGCGACATGCCTTCCCATCTGGCGCACCGGGTCGCCCTCGGGCGGCTCGATCTTGATGACGTCGGCGCCAAAGTCCGCCAGCAGCCGCGCACAGGCCGGGCCGGCGATGGTGTTGCCGATCTCGATCACGGTGAGCCCGGCGAGCGGGCCTCTCGTGCTGCGTTCGTTCATGTGTGGGTGCCCCGGGGTTCGAGCCGGCGCGCAGCTTCGTCGCCCGACTCGTGAATGCGTTGGCGCGTCAAGGCCATCAGGCGCTCGGCGTCGCCACGCTCCAGCGCCGTCATCGCCTGGCGCCACAGCTTCACCGAGCGTCGGCGGCGCTCCACGGTGGCCAGGCCGAGCTTGCTGTAGCGCAATGTCTGCAGCGAGAGTGCCGCGAGCAGCCGTTGCACGCGCCGGTTGTCGCAGAAGCGTGCGGTGATGAGGAGCAGCCGGTAGGTGGTCTCGGCATAGTCGCTGCCGCCTTCGGGCGCCTCGGCCAGCGTCTCCAGGCGCAGCAGGCCCGAACGCAGCACGGCCACGAGCTCCGCAGGCGGCGCCGCCGCCACCTTGCGCGCCACGATGTCGAAGAGGCCCGCGCGCAGCTCGAAGATCTCGCGCAGTTCATCGGCCGAGAGTTCCGTGACGATGGCGCCGCGCCGCGCCAGGATCGTGGCCAGGCCCTCGCGCTCGAGGATGCGGATGGCCTCGCGCACGGGGCCACGGCTGACCTGGAATTCGTCGGCCAGTTCCCGCTCGCCGATGCGCACGCCGGGCGCGAGCCGGCCGTCGAGGATGCGCTCGCCCACCTGGGCAGCGATCTGCTCGGGCACGGTGAGCGTGGGCACGGGCTCGTCGGCGAAGAGGCGAAACGCCACCGCGCCCTCCCAACGGGAGAAGAGCGCGGGGTCGGCGTCGATGGCGCGCATGGGCTCAGCCCAACACGGCCACGGTGTCGCCCTCGGCCACGGCCTCGCCCACGGCCACGAGGAGCTCGCGCACCGTGCCGGCGCATGGCGCGCAGACGGGGATTTCCATCTTCATGGACTCGACGACGACGAGGGTGTCGCCTTCGGCCACGACCTGGCCGGCATGGGCCTGCACGAGGCAGACGATGCCGGTGACTTCGGAGGATGCAGGGGTCATAAGTAAATCATCAGATTGTTAACAATCGGCGTCCATGAGGAGTTACCCCGAAGTGGCGCCGGGCCCCATCCACCGGTGACGGCCAAGGCGCGTGCCAGGGGCGGCTTCAGGCGGCCGGCGCCCGCAGCCGCCGCGTAAACTCCCCACCCCATGCAAGGCCTGAATTCCCTCCTCGCCATCGTCGCGGCCTACCTCGTCGGCTCGTTGTCGTTCGCCGTCATCGTCAGCCGCGCGATGGGTTTGTCCGACCCGCGCACCTACGGCTCGGGCAACCCGGGCGCCACCAACGTGCTGCGTTCCGGAAGTCGGGCCGCGGCCATCCTCACGCTGTCGCTGGACGCGCTCAAGGGCTATGTGCCGGTGCTGCTGGTGCTGGTCTACGGAGCGCGCTTCGGCCTGGGCGAGACGACGGCGGCGTTTGTCGGGCTGGCGGCCTTCGCCGGCCATGTCTGGCCGGTGTTCTTCCGCTTCCAGGGCGGCAAGGGCGTGGCCACCGCCGCCGGCGCTCTGCTGGCCATCAACCCCTGGCTGGGGGCGGCGACGCTGCTCACCTGGCTCATCATTGCGGCGTTCTTCCGCTACTCGTCGCTGGCGTCGCTGGTGGCGGCGCTTTTCGCACCGTTCTACCAGGCCCTGATCTGGGGCGTCGAGCCCGCGCTGCTGGCCATCGTGCCGATGAGTCTGGTCCTCATCTGGCGCCACGAGGGCAACATCCGCAAGCTGCTCGCGGGAACGGAAAGCAAGATCGGGCAGAAGGCCGGGCCGCAAGGCGCACTGCATGCGCCAGGCAAGGCGCACGCACACCACGCAGCCCATCACAAGCCCAGGAAGGGGCACCACTGAGATGAAACCCCCAAGCTCACTTCGTTCGCTGCCCCCTGAGGGGACGCGAAGGTCCTTCGGAACGGCCGGGCGGTACTGATATGGTCCAGAGATTCGACGTCGGAGCGCGCCTGTCCGAGATGGCGGTGCACAACGGCGTGTGCTACCTGGCTGGCCAGGTCGCGGCCGATGGCGCGCAGGACATCACGGGCCAGACGCGGCAGGTGCTCGCCGCCATCGACGCGCTGCTGGCGCGTGCCGGCAGCGACAAGAGCAAGTTGCTCATGTGCCAGATCTTCATCCGGGACCTGGCCGACTTCACGGCCATGAATGCGGTGTGGGAGGCCTGGCTGCCGGCCGGCGCCGCGCCCCCGCGCGCCACCGTGCAGGCGAACCTGGCCAAGCCCGAGTGGCGCGTGGAGATGGTGGTGACGGCGGCGCTCTGACGGCGCCGCCGGGCACGCGGCGCCGGGGCGGCCGCGGGTGTGGGCTCACAGCCCCAGCCGCGACAACTCGCCGCGGCCCTGGCGGACGAGCACCGGTTCCTCGCCGCTGAGGTCGAGCACGGTGGTGGGCTGCATCGGGCAGGCGCCGGCGTCGACCACGGCTTGCAGCAGCTTCTGGAAGCGCGAGCGGATCGCCGCGGCGTCGTTCAAGGGCTCGGTCTCGCCCGGCGCAATGAGCGTGGTGGCGGCGAGCGGTTCGCCGAACATCGCCAGCAGGGCCTGCGTCACCTTGTGGTCGGGCACGCGCAGGCCGACGGTGCGCCGGCTGGGGTGCGAGAGCCGCCGCGGCACTTCCTTGGTCGCATCGAGGATGAAGGTGTAGGGCCCCGGCGTGCCCAGCTTGAGCATGCGGTACTGGCGGTCGTCCACCTTGGCGTAGCTCGCCAGTTCGCTCAGGTCGCGGCACAGCAGCGTGAGGTGGTGCTTGTCGTCCACCTGGCGGATGCGGCGCATGTTCTCGGCCGCCGCCTTGTCGTCGAGCCGGCACACCAGGGCATAGCTGCTGTCGGTGGGGACGGCGGCCACGCCGCCGTCCTGCAGGATCTGCGCGGCCTGCTTGAGCAGCCGCGGCTGCGGGTTCTGCGGGTGGACCTCGAAGAGCTGCGACACTGTGCCTGCGGTCGGGGCTCAGACCACGGTGACCGGGATCTTGCCGATGCGCGCCTGCCACTCTTTCGGGCCGGTGTTGTGCACGCTCGTGCCCTGCGCATCCACGGCCACGGTGACCGGCATGTCCACCACCTCGAACTCGTAGATGGCCTCCATCCCCAGGTCGGCAAAGCCCACCACGGGAGCGCTCTTGATGGCCTTGGCCACGAGGTAGGCCGCACCGCCCACGGCCATGAGGTAGGCGCTCTTGTGCTTCTTGATCGCCTCGATGGCCACCGGGCCGCGCTCGGCCTTGCCGATCATGGCGATGAGGCCGGTCTGCGCGAGCATCATCTCGGTGAACTTGTCCATGCGCGTGGCCGTGGTCGGGCCGGCCGGGCCCATCACCTCGTCGCGCACCGGATCGACCGGGCCGACGTAGTAGATGACGCGGTTGCTGAAGTCCACGGGCAGCTTCTCGCCCTTGGCGAGCATGTCCTGGATGCGCTTGTGCGCGGCGTCTCGCCCGGTGAGCATCTTGCCGTTGAGGAGCAGGGTGTCTCCGGGCTTCCAGGTCGCCACCTCGGCACGGGTGAGTGCATTCAGGTCGACGCGCTTGCTCTTGTTGTAGTCGGGGGCCCATTTCACGTCGGGCCACAGGCTCAGGTCGGGCGGGGTCATGTAGGCCGGGCCGGAGCCGTCGAGCACGACGTGGGCGTGGCGCGTGGCGGCGCAGTTCGGGATCATCGCCACCGGCTTGCTCGCCGCATGCGTGGGGAAGGTGGCGATCTTCACGTCGAGCACCGTGGTCAGGCCGCCCAGACCCTGAGCGCCTATGCCCAGGGCGTTGACCTTTTCGTAGAGTTCGATGCGCAGCTCCTCGAGCTTGTCCTTCGGGCCGCGCGCGAGCAGGTCGAACATGTCGATCGGTTCCATCAGCACTTCCTTGGCCAGCAACATGGCCTTCTCCGCCGTGCCGCCCACGCCGATGCCCAGGATCCCCGGCGGGCACCAGCCCGCGCCCATCGTGGGCACGGTCTTCATCACCCAGTCCACCAGGTTGTCGCTCGGGTTCATCATGATGAACTTGCTCTTGTTCTCGCTGCCGCCGCCCTTGGCCGCCACGGTGACGTCGAGCTTGTTGCCCGGCACCAGGCTCATGTGGATCACCGCCGGCGTGTTGTCCCGGGTGTTCTTGCGCTCGAAGATGGGATCGGAAAGCACCGAGGCGCGCAGCTTGTTGTCGGCGTTCAGGTAGCCGCGGCGCACGCCTTCGTTGACCACCGCCTCGATGCCCTCGGGGAAGCCCTCGAAGCGCACGTCCATGCCGATCTTCAGGAAGACGTTGACGATGCCGGTGTCCTGGCAGATCGGCCGGTGGCCTTCGGCGCACATCTTCGAGTTGGTGAGGATCTGCGCGATCGCGTCCTTGGCCGCCGGCGAGGCCTCTTTCTCGTAGGCGCGTGCCAGGTGGCTGATGAAGTCGGCCGGGTGGTAGTAGCTGATGTACTGCAGCGCAGCGGCGACGGATTCGGCGAGGTCGTTGGCGCGGATCGTGGTGATGCTCATGGCGGGGTCTCGGTTCAGTCGTGGGGCGCGCTCGGTGTCATCAGGCGGTCGACCAGGGCGATGGCCAGCGCGGAGAGGAGGAAGGCGATGTGGATGAGGGTCTGCCAGAGCAGCACCTTGTCCTGGTAGTTCTCGGCGTTGATGAAGGTCTTGAGCAGATGGATCGAGCTGATGCCGATGATGGCCGTGGCCAGCTTGACCTTCAACACCGAGGCGTTGACATGGCTCAACCATTCGGGCTGGTCGGGGTGGTCTTCGAGGTACATGCGCGAGACGAAGGTCTCGTAACCGCCGACGATGACCATGATGAGCAGGTTGCTGATCATGACCACGTCGATGAGGCCCAGCACCACCAGCATGATCACCGTCTCGTCGAGCTTGGGCACCCAGCTCGCATCGCCGCGGTAGCCGATGCTCGTGACCAGCAACTGCAGCGCGTGCGCGTCGCCGAAAGCCGCGGCGATGAGGTGCGTGAGCTCGACCCAGAAGTGGTAGACGTAGACGCACTGCGCCACGATCAGTCCCAGGTAGAGCGGCAACTGCAGCCAGCGCGAGGCGAAGACGAGGCGCGGCAGGGGGCGCAGCGGGGCGCGGGCGGTGCTTTCGGGTTGGGACATCGGGGGGAGCCTTGGTGGGTTCAGGGGTAATCCCCAGGCTGAAATTGTAGTTTCCCCGGTGGCGCGGCCACGCGGCCTCGTAAGGGGTCCGTCAGAGCCGCCCCTTAGCTTTCGTCCGGCCACGGATCCCCGTTCATTCGCCAGGAGACACGCATGTCCCACGAGCCCACCGAACTCAAGACCCACTTGCCGCCGCCGTCCCTCGTGGCGGCCGCCCGCGTCTCGGGCATGGCCGCCTACCAGGCGCTGGTGGACGAGGCGGCGCGCGACTACGAAGGCTACTGGGCGCGCCTGGCGCGCGAGTTCCTCACCTGGAAGGCCCCCTTCACGCGGGTGCTGGACACGAGCCAGGCGCCGTTCTTCAAGTGGTTCGAGGACGGCACGCTCAACGTGAGCTACAACTGCCTGGACCGCAACGTCGAGCGCGGGCTGGGCGAGAAGACGGCCATCGTCTTCGAGGCCGACGACGGCGCGGTGACGAAGGTCAGCTACAGCCAGCTTCTGGCCAAGGTGTGTCAGTTCGCCAACCTGCTCAAGGCGCGCGGCGTGGGCAAGGGCGACCGCGTCGTCATCTACATGGGCATGAGCGTCGAGGGCGTGGCGGCGATGCAGGCCTGCGCGCGCATCGGCGCCACGCACTCGGTGGTCTTCGGCGGCTTCTCGGCGCAGAGCCTGCGCGACCGCATCGAGGACGCCGGTGCGGTGATGGTGATCACCGCCGACGAACAGGCGCGCGGCGGCAAGGCGCTGCCGCTCAAGGCCATCGTCGACGAAGCGCTGGCGCTGGGCGGCTGCGACACGATCAGGAACGTCATCGTCTACAAGCGCACCGGCGGTGCCATCGCCTGGAACCCGGCGCGCGACCGCTGGCTGCACGAGGAACTGGCGCGCCAGGGCACGGTGTGCGAGCCCGAGTGGGTGGGCGCGGAGCACCCGCTTTTCCTGCTCTACACCAGTGGCTCGACGGGCAAGCCCAAGGGCGTGCAGCACAGCACCGGCGGCTACTTGCTGCACGCGGCGCTGACCACGGCCTGGACCTTCGATCTCAAGGACGACGACGTCTTCTGGTGCACAGCCGACATCGGCTGGGTCACCGGCCACAGCTACATCGCCTACGGCCCGCTGGCCCTGGGCGGCACCGAGGTGGTCTTCGAGGGTGTGCCCACCTACCCCGACGCGGCGCGTTTCTGGAAGACGATCGAGAAGCACAAGGTCAGCATCTTCTACACCGCGCCCACGGCAATCCGCTCGCTCATCAAGGCCGCCGAGGGCAACCCGGCGGTGCACCCGGCGCGCAGCGACTTGTCCAGCCTGCGCATCCTGGGCACGGTGGGCGAGCCCATCAACCCGGCCGCCTGGGAGTGGTACTACAAGCACGTGGGCGGCGGGCGCTGCCCCATCGTCGACACCTTCTGGCAGACCGAGACCGGCGGCCACGTCATCACCCCGCTGCCGGGCGCCACGCCGATGGTGCCGGGCTCGTGCACGCTGCCCTTCCCGGGCATGGACGCGGCCATCGTCGACGAGACCGGCGCCGACGTGCCCAACGGGCAAGCCGGCATCCTCGTCATCAAGAAGCCCTGGCCGAGCATGATCCGCACCATCTGGGGCGACCCCGAGCGCTTCACCAAGAGCTACTACCCGCCCGAGCTGCGCGGCTACTACCTCGCCGGCGACGGCTCCATACGCGACGCCAGGACGGGCTACTTCACCATCACCGGGCGCATCGACGACGTGCTCAACGTCAGCGGCCACCGCATGGGCACGATGGAGATCGAGTCGGCCCTGGTGAGTTGCACCGAGCTGGTGGCCGAGGCCGCGGTGGTCGGGCGCCCGGACGACACCACCGGCGAGGCCATCTGCGCCTTCGTCGTGCTCAAGCGCAGCCGGCCCACGGGCGAGGAGGCGAAGAAGATCGCCGCCGAGCTGCGCGAGTGGGTGGCCAAGGAGATCGGCCCCATCGCCAAGCCCAAGGACATCCGCTTTGGCGAGAACCTGCCCAAGACGCGCAGCGGCAAGATCATGCGCCGGCTGCTGCGCAGCATCGCCAGGGGCGAGGCGATCACCCAGGACACCTCGACGCTGGAGAACCCCGCCATCCTCGAGCAGTTGGGCCAGACCCACTGAGCGCGCGCACGACCCTGGTCGAGGGGGCCGCTGCCCTGCCGCGAGGGGCGGCGCGGGCTGCGGCCTGGCCTGCAGCGCGCCAGCGCATCGCTTGCGCTACAGTGGCCGCAGGAGAACGCATCATGCCCATGGTCGTCATCGGAGTGCTGCTGCTCGTGGCCAAGCTGGCCGAGTGGGGGCCGTTTGCCCACTGGTCGTGGTGGATCGTGCTGGCGCCGTTTGCCGTGGCCGTGCTGTGGTGGGAGTTCGCCGATTCCAGCGGCTGGACGCGGCGCCGCGTGATGGAGAAGATGGAAGCGCGCAAGGCCGAGCGCCGCGAGAACGCCATGCATGCCCTGGGGCTGAACTCGCGCCGGCAGCGCGACGTCTCCGAAGCGCGCAAGGAAAACGCCCGTCGCCTGGGCGAGACCGCCGACCCGACGCAGGCCACCCACGGCGCCGACGCGCCGCGGCGCGACCGGCGTCACTGACGCGCGTCAGTCTGCGTCGAGCACGGCGCCGGTGCTGGCGCTGCTGGCGTTGCGCGCGAACTTGGCGAGCACGCCGCGCGTGTAGCGCGGCTGCGGTTTGATCCAGGCGGCGCGGCGGCGCGCGATCTCGGCATCGTCCACGTTGAGCTGCAGCAGCAGCTGGTGTGCGTCGATGGTGATCGAGTCGCCCTCGTGCACCAGGCCGATCAGCCCGCCGGCGTAGGCCTCGGGCGCCACGTGGCCCACCACCATGCCCCAGGTGCCACCGGAGAAGCGGCCGTCGGTGATCAGGCCCACGCTCTCGCCCAGCCCCTGGCCGGTGAGGGCGCTGGTCGGCGCGAGCATCTCGGGCATCCCCGGGCCGCCCTTGGGGCCGAGGTAGCGCAGCACCATCACGTCCCCGGGCTTGATCTGGTTGGCCATGATCGCCGCCAGCGCGCTCTGCTCGTCGTCGAAGACGCGCGCCGGGCCGGTCATCGCCGGGTTCTTCAGGCCGGTGATCTTCGCCACCGCGCCCTCGGGGCTGAGGTTGCCCTTGAGGATGGCCAGGTGGCCCTGGGCATACATGGGCTTGGCGAGCGCCCGGATCACGCCCTGGTCGGCGCGCAGCGGCGGCAGCCCGGCGAGGTTCTGCGCCACCGTCTTGCCGGTGATGGTCATGCACTCGCCGTGCAGCAGGCCGCCGTCGAGCAACACCTTCATCACCGCGGGGATGCCACCGGCGCGGTGCAGGTCGATGGCCAGGTACTGCCCGCTGGGCTTGAGGTCGCACAGCACCGGTACCTTGCGCCGCACGCGCTCGAAGTCGTCGATGCTCCAGGGCACCTCCGCGGCGTGGGCGATGGCCAGGAAGTGCAGCACCGCGTTCGTGCTGCCGCCGATGGCCATGATCACCGCCACGGCGTTCTCGATGCTCTGGCGCGTGACGATGTCGCGCGGCTTGAGGTCGGCCTTCACCGCCTCGACGAGCACGCGGGCCGCGGCCTCGGTGTGGGCGACGATGGGGTCCTCGACGTTGGCCATGGTGCTGGCGAAAGGCAGGCTCATGCCCAGGGCCTCGAAGGCGCTGCTCATGGTGTTGGCGGTGTACATGCCGCCGCACGAGCCGCTGCCGGGGATGGCGTGGCGCTCGATCTGGCAGAAATCCTCCTCGCTCATCTTGCCGGCGCTGAACTGGCCCACGGCCTCGAAGACGCTGACGATGTTCAGGTCCTGTCCCTTGTAGCGCCCGGGCAGGATGGTGCCGCCGTAGACGTACACGGCGGGCACGTTGGCGCGCAGGATGCCCATCATGCCGCCGGGCATGTTCTTGTCGCAGCCGCCGATGACGAGCACGCCGTCCATCCACTGGCCGCCGACGCAGGTCTCGACGCAGTCGGCAATGACCTCGCGCGACACCAGGCTGTACTTCATGCCCTCGGTGCCCATGGCCATGCCGTCGCTGATCGTCGGCGTGCCGAAGACCTGCGGGTTGGCGCCGGCCTCGCGCAGCGCCCCCACGGCGGCGTCGGCGAGCTTTTGCAGGCCCGAGTTGCAAGGCGTGATGGTGCTGTGCGCGTTGGCCACGCCGATCATCGGCTTGCCGAAGTCGCCTTCGGTATAGCCCATGCCGTAGTACATGCTGCGGTTGGGCGCGCGCGCCACGCCCTCGGTGATGTTCCTGCTGCGACGGTTGCTGCCCATGGCGGTCCTCGTGGTTTGGCCGTGAGTTTATCGGGCCGGCGCGCCCGGCATGGACAATCGGGGCCAGTCATAGGAGACCTTCGATGCTCGTGCATCCCCAGTTCGACCCGGTGGCGCTGTCCCTCGGGCCGTTGCAGATCCACTGGTACGGCCTGACCTACGTGGCGGCGTTCCTGCTCTTCGTCGCGCTCGGTGCGCGGCGCGTGCGCCTGGCGCACTTCGCGCGCGCGGGCTGGACGCGGCGCGACGTGGAAGACATGCTCTTCTACGGCGTGCTGGGCGTGGTCATCGGCGGCCGCCTGGGCTATGTGCTCTTCTACAAGCCCGGCCTTTACCTGGTGCACCCGGAGCAGATCCTCATGGTCTGGAAGGGCGGCATGTCCTTCCACGGCGGGCTGCTCGGGGTGATGCTGGCGATGGTCGGCTTCGCGCGCGCGCGCAAGCGCCCCTTCCTGGAGGTGATGGACGTGGTCGCGCCCTGCGTGCCCACCGGGCTGGCGGCCGGGCGGCTGGGCAACTTCATCAACGGCGAACTCTGGGGCCGCGCCGCCGACCCCTCGCTGCCCTGGGCGATGGTCTTCCCGCAGAGCGGCAGCATGATTCCCCGGCACCCCTCGCAGCTCTACCAGTTCGCGCTCGAGGGGCTGCTGCTCTTTGCCTTCACCTGGTGGTACGGGCGGCGCGAGCGCCCCGCCGGGCAGGTGGCGGCGGCCTTCGTCGTCGGCTATGGCGTGCTGCGTTTCGTGGCCGAGTACTTCCGCGAGCCTGACAGCTTCCTCGGCCTGCTCGCCCTGGGCATGAGCATGGGGCAGTGGCTGTGCGTGCCGATGATCGCCGGCGGTGCGGCGCTGTGGTGGTGGTGCGGCCGGCGCGTGCGGACGCTAGGATCCCGGGCATGAGGCAGATCTTCCTCGACACCGAGACCACCGGCCTGAACGCCGAGGCGGGCGACCGCATCGTCGAGATCGGCTGCATCGAGCTCGACCACCGGCGCCCCACCGGGCGGCGGCTGCACCACTACGTCAACCCGCAGCGCACGAGCCACCCCGACGCGGTGCGCGTGCACGGCATCACCGACGCCTTCCTCGCCGACAAGCCGCTCTTCGCCACCATCGCCGAGGAATTGCGGGCCTTCGTCGCCGGCGCCGAGGTGATCATCCACAACGCGGCCTTCGACCTGGCCTTCCTCGAAGCCGAGTTCGCGCGTGCGGGCCTGGGGCGGTTTGTCGCGGAGACGGCGGGCATCACCGACAGCCTGCTCATGGCGCGCGAGATGTTCCCCGGCAAGGGCAATTCGCTCGACGCCTTGTGCCGGCGTCTGGAGGTGGACAACAGCGGGCGCGAGCTGCACGGCGCGCTGCTCGACGCCGGGCTGCTCGCCGAGGTCTACCTGCGCATGACGCGCGGTCAGGACTCGCTGGTCATCGACGCCGCAGAGCCCAGCGCCGGCGTGCGCCATCATGCAGGGGCCGACCTAAGCGCCTACGCCTTGCCCGTGTTGCATGCCACCGCGGCCGAGCTGGCCGAGCATGCCGCCATGCTCGCCGACATCGACCAGAGCAGCGGCGGCAAGGCGGTGTGGCGCGCGGCGTCGGCACCTGAAGCCATGGCATAATTCAAGGCTGCTCCGGCATCGGCCGGGGACACCCGCAAATAGGGCGGTTAGCTCAGGGGTAGAGCACGTCGTTCACACCGACGGGGTCGCAGGTTCGAAACCTGCACCGCCCACCACGCACCTGCACATCGACGGCGCCCGAGGGCGCTGTTTGCATTGGCGCGGCCGGCATGGCCGCCGCATGCGCCGCGCAACGCCTGCCCCGGCCCTGGGGCACACTTGCCGTCCATGGGACCTTTGAATGGACTGCGCGTGATCGAGCTGGCGGGCATCGGCCCGGGGCCGATGTGCGGCATGCTCCTCGCCGACCTGGGCGCCGACGTCGTGCGCGTGGACCGGCTCGAGCCCAGCGGGCTGGGCTTGCCCATGGCGCGGCGCTTCGACGTGAATGCGCGCGGCCGGCGTTCGGTGGCGCTGAATCTCAAGTGCGACGCTGGGCGCCAGGCGCTGCTGCGGCTCGTGGACGGCGCCGACGTGCTCGTCGAAGGCCTGCGCCCGGGCGTCACCGAGGGCCTGGGCCTGGGCCCGGTCGAGTGCCACGCGCGCAACCCGCGGCTGGTCTACGGGCGCATGACGGGGTTCGGCCAGAGCGGCCCGCTGGCCGCGGCCGCGGGGCACGACCTGAACTACATCGCCCTGAGCGGTGCGCTGCACGCCCTGGGTCCGGCCGGCGGCAAGCCTGTGCCGCCGCTGAACCTGGTGGGCGACTACGGTGGCGGGGCCCTCTACCTGGCGTTCGGCATCATGGCCGCGCTCTTCGAGCGCCAACGCTCCGGGCGTGGCCAGGTGGTGGACGCGGCGATGGTCGACGGCGCGGCCTCGCTGGCCTCGATCTTCTACGGCCTGCACGCCGCCGGCCTGTGGGGCGAGGAGCGTGGTGCCAACCTGCTCGACGGTGGCGCACCTTTCTACGACAGCTATGAGACGGCCGACGGCCGCTTCGTCAGCCTGGCGCCGCTGGAGCCCAAGTTCTTCGCCCAGCTCGCCGCCGCGCTCGGCCTCGAGGAGCGCTTCGTGCGGCGGCAGTACGAGCGCGAGCTGTGGCCGCAGATGCGCGAGGCCATCGCCGCCGCGGTGTGCCAGCACAGCCGCGACGAGTGGTGCCGGCGCCTGGAGGGCAGCGATGCCTGCTTCGCTCCCGTGCTCTCCTTCGAGGAGGCGCCGCGCCACGCGCATGCCCTGGCGCGGCAGGCTTTCGTCACGCTCGAAGGCGTGGTGCAGCCCGCGCCGGCGCCGCACTTCGACCGCACGCCCGCGGGTACGCCGCAGCCCGCGCCGGAGATCGGCCAGCACACCGCCGAGGTGCTGGCCGAGGCCGGCTATACGGCCGCCGAGATCGCCGCGCTGCAGGCCGCCGGGGTGGCGCGGTGAACGCCGGCTACACCCCGCCCGCCGATGCGCGCACGGCCGCTTCGCTGCTGCTGCTGCGCGACGGGCCGCAGGGCCTGGAAGTGCTCATGCTGCGCCGCGCCGAGCGCGACGACGACCTGCGCAGCGGCGTGGCGGTGTTCCCCGGCGGCGTGCTCGACGCGCGCGACCGCGCCGGACACGCGCATTGCCTGGGCCCGAGTGACGAGCAGGCAAGTCGGCGACTCGGCCTGGGCAAGGGCGGGCTGGACTACATGATCGCCGCGCTGCGCGAGACCTTCGAGGAAGTCGGGCTGCTGCTCGCGGCAGGCGAGTTCGACCTCGAGTCGTTGCGCCCCTGGCGCGAGCGCTTCCAGGCCGGGCAGGCGGGTGTCGATGAGTTCTGCCGCGCGCTGGGCCTGCAGCTCGACCTGCGCGGTCTGGTGTACTTCAGCCACTGGCTCACACCGCCGGGCCTGCCCAAGCGCTTCGACACGCGCTTCTTCGCCGCGCTGGCACCGGCCGGGCAGGAGGCGCAGGCCGACTTCGGCGAGGCGCAGGAGCTGATGTGGCTCACGCCGCAGGCCGCGCTGGACCCGCGGCGCGGCCTCAAGCTGCTGCCGGTGACGCGGCGCACGCTGCAGGACCTGGCATGCAGCGCCACCGCCGCGCAGGCCATGGCGCAGGCGCGCGCGCGCACGGCCATCGGCCTGACCATGCCGCGCGTGGGCCTGTCGAGCAAGGGCCCGCGCCCCGTGCTGCCCGACGAACTGGCCTATGCCGAGATCGCGCGGCTCGATCCCGCGGGGCGCGGTGATGTGCACTGCGAACTGCTGCCGGGCCGCGCAGTGCGCCTGTCCGAACACGTGATCCGCGTCACCGCGCCCAACCCCGGGCCGATGACCGGACCGGGCACGAACAGCTACCTCGTCGGGCAGGGCGACGACTGGACGGTGATCGACCCCGGTCCGGTGAGCGAGGCACACCTGCAGGCGCTGCGCGCGGCCGCGCCCGGGCGCATCGCGCGCATCCTCGTCACGCACACGCATCGTGATCATTCGCCCGGCGCGGCGGCGCTGGCGCAGGCCACGGGGGCGCCGGCGTGGGGTCGCGCCGCAGTGCACCCCGAGTGGCACGACACGGGCTTCGTGCCGCAGCGCGAACTGCAGCACGGCGAGCGCCTGGCGCTGGCGCCCGGGGTCAGCTTGCGCGTGCTGCACACGCCGGGCCACGCCGCCAACCACCTGTGCTATCTGCTCGAGGAGGAGAAGACGCTCTTCACCGGCGACCACGTGATGCAGGGCTCGACCGTGGTCATCAACCCGCCCGATGGCGACATGGCGCTGTACCTCGCGACCTTGCACGCGCTGCTCGACGAGGATCTGGAATGGCTCGCGCCCGGCCACGGCTTCCTTGTCGAGCGGCCGCACGAGGTGGTGCGTGCGCTCATTGCACATCGCCTGCGGCGCGAGGCCAAGGTCGTCGCCGCCCTGCGTGCAGCCGGCCCGGCCGCGCTCGGCGCCTTGCTGCCGCGGGTCTACGACGACGTGGCGCCGGCCCTTCACGCCATGGCCAGCCGCTCGCTCCTGGCGCACCTGCTCAAGCTGCAGGCCGAGGGCACGGCGCGCCTGGACGGCCAGGACTGGTCAGCGCGCTGATACGGCCCCCAAGCTCACTTCGTTCGCTGCCCCCCAAGGTGGCGCGAAGGTCCTTCGGAGCGGCCGGGCGCGGCCTGCCAGCGGCCGTCGAGCAGCAACTCGTGCGGCCTGAACTGCGACTTGTAGGCCATCTTGCCGCTGCGCTCGATCCAGTAGCCCAGGTAGAGGTGCGGCAGCTTGAGCAGGCGCGTCTGCTCGATCTGCCAGAGCACGCTGTAGGTGCCGTAGCTCGTGGCCGGCTCTGGTTCGTAGAAGGTGTACACGGCCGAGAGACCGTCGCCCAGCACGTCGAGGATGGAGACCATCTTCAGCACGCCGGGCTCGTCGTCGCTGCCCGGCTCGCGGAACTCCACGAGCCTGGAGTTGACGCGGGTCTGCAGCAGGAACTGCGTGTACTGGTCGACGCTGTCCTGGTCCATGCCACCGCCGGTGTGGCGCCCCGACTGGTAGCGCAGGTAGAGCTGGTAATGCTCGGCGGTGAAGCACAGGCGCAGCACGCGCGCCTTGAGCTGCCCGTGCGCGCGCTGGGCGCGACGCTGGCTGCGCGAGGGCTCGAAGGTGGCCACCGGGATGCGCAACGGCACGCAGGCGCGGCAGCCGTCGCAGTAGGGGCGGTAGGTGAACATGCCGCTGCGGCGGAAACCGGCCGCCACCAGGCCGGAGTAGGTGTCGGCGTTGATGAGGTGGTTGGGCGTGGCCACCTGCGAGCGCGCCTGGCGCGCCGGCAGGTAGCTGCAGGGATAGGGCGCCGTTGCATAGAACTGCAACGAGCGAAGGGGGAGTTCCTTGAGGTGTGTCACGCGGCGCCGGTTCTCGCTGCCTGCCCGTCACAGCGCGAGCCGCGCCCAGGCCGATTCATCATAGGTCCATTCCACGGGCGCGGCAGCCCCATGGGTAAGGGCCAGGTGGGCGAGGAACTCGCGGCGCGGGATCTCGCGCGCGCCGAACGTGGCCAGGTGGGCGGTGTTCTGCTGGCAGTCGATGAGCGGGATGTCGCGTTGCAGCGCGGCGGCGACGAAGGCGGCCAGGGCGATCTTGGAGGCGTCGCCGCGCCGCGCGAACATCGACTCGCCGAAGCACATGCGCCCCAGGTTGACGAAGTACAGGCCGCCGACAAGGTCGCCATCGACCCAGGTCTCCACGCTGTGCACGCGCCCTGCGGCGTGCCAGGCGCTGTAGGCCTGGGCCAGCGCGGGGACGATCCAGCTGCCGTCCTGCCCGCGCCGCGGCGTGCGGGCGCAGGCATCGATGACCTGTGCGAACGCAGTGTCGAAGCGCACCTCGCTGCCTGGCGTGCGCAGGAACCGGCGCAAGGTCTTGCGCAGCGAGTGCGAGAGCCGGAACTGCGCCGTGGGCAGCACCATGCGCGGGTCGGGGCTCCACCACAGCACCGGCTGGCCCGGGCTGAACCAGGGGAAAAGGCCCTTGCCGTAGGCCTCCTCGAGGCGCGCGGGCCACAGGCTGCCGCCGGCCGCCACGAGGCCGGGTGCGTCGCTGTCGCGCCCCAGGGCGCTGCTCGCCGGCGGCAGCGGTGTGCCGTCGTCGACCCAGGTCAGCATGGTGCGTGGCGCGGGGCAGCGGCGGGTTAGTGACGCGCGCCGAGTTGCAGCCACAGGAAGCTGTACTCCAGGGCCAGCATCTGCGCGCGCTGGCTGTTGTCGGCCGCGCCACCGTGTCCGCCCTCGGTGTTCTCCCAGTAGAGCAGCGCATGGCCTTGTTCGCGCATGCGTGCGGCCATCTTGCGCGCGTGGCCCGGGTGCACGCGGTCGTCACGCGTGCACGTGGTGAAGAGCACGCGCGGCAGCTTCACGCCGGCCAACACGTTCTGATAGGGGCTGTACTTGCCGATGTAGGCCCACTCCTCGGGTTGATCGGGGTCGCCGTACTCGGCCATCCACGAGGCACCGGCGAGCAGCTTGTGGTAGCGCCGCATGTCCAGCAGGGGCACCTGGCAGACGACGGCGTTGAAGAGCTCGGGCCGCTGCAGCATCACCGCGCCCACGAGCAGGCCGCCGTTGCTGCCGCCCTGGATGCCCAGGCGCGCGGGGCGGGTGATTCTGCGCGCGACGAGGTCCTCGGCCACCGCGGCGAAGTCGTCGTAGCTCCTTTGCTTGTGCGCCTTCACCGCCGCCTGATGCCAGGCCGGCCCGAACTCTCCGCCGCCGCGGATGTTGGCCAGCACGAAGACGCCGCCGCGGCCGGTCCACAGGCGCCCCAGCACCCCCGAGTACCAGGGGGTCTGCGCGTCCTCGAAGCCGCCGTAGCCGTAAAGCAGCGTGGGGTTGTCGCCGTTGGCCGTGGCGCCCTGGGGCCAGATGACGAAGTACGGGATGCGCGTGCCGTCCTTGCTCTTGGCGAACTGCTGCTCGACGCGCATGCCGGTGGCATCAAAGAAGGTCGGGCGCGACTTGAGCAGATCGCGCGCGTCGCTGCCGGTGCGGCCGAGCTGCAGCGAATCGGGGCTGAGGAAGTCGGCCGCGTTGAGCAGGTAGGACTCGGCCAGGGGGTCCGCGGGCAGCAGCGGGTCGTGCAGGGCGGCCACGCTCAGGTGGCCCGGATAGGGTGCGCGCACCTCGCGCCGCTGCCAGCCGCCGTCCGCCTCGCGCCACTCCTCGAGCCGGCTGGCGACCTTGTCGAGCACGTCGAGCAGGACCACGTCGCGGCTGAGCGAAAAGCCGGCGAGCGAGCGCGTCGCGGTGGGCGTGAAGAGTGCCGTGAAGCGCCGCTCACCCTCGAGGTAGGCGGCGGCGTCGGCCACGAGCAGGGAGCCGCGCGGCCAGGTTTGCCCCGGCAGCGCCCAGTCGCTGCGCAGTTCGACGAAGACACGGTCGCGGCGGAAGCTGAGCTGCGCGTCCTCGGGCTTGTCGATCGGGACCAGTGCCGCGCCGTCGAGGAGGAACGTGCTCGACTTGTAGAAGTCCGGCGCGCGACCGAACACCGTGCGCTCCCAACCCGGCGTGCGGTCGACGCTGACGAAGGCGTAGACGTCCTTGGGCCGGGCCTCGAAGACCGTGGTCGCGGCAGCCAGTGGCTGGCCGCGCTGCCAACGCTTGACGATGCGCGGGTAGCCCGAGTCGGTGAGCGAGCCGGGGCCGAAATCGGTGCCCACGTAGACATGGTCGGCGTCGATCCAGTCGACCTGCGTCTTCGCCTCGGGCAGCTTGAAGCCGTCGTCGACGAAGCGCTTGGACACGGTGTCGAACTCGCGCACCACGCTGGCGTCGGCGCCGCCGCGCGAGAGCGAGACCAGGCAGCGCCGGTACGCCGGCCCCAGGCAGGCGGCACCTGCCCAGACCCAGTTCTCGCCCTCGGCACGGGCCAGGGCGTCGAGGTCGATCACCGTGTCCCAGGCCGGCTTGGGCTTGCGGTATTCGGTCAGCGTGGCGCGGCGCCACAGGCCGCGCGGGTTGTCGGCGTCACGCCAGAGGTTGTAGAACCAGCCGCCCTGGCGCGCGACGTAGGGGATCTGCTCGCGCGCATCGAGCACCTCGCGGATGCTGGCGCGCGCGGCGGCGAAGCCGGGCTGCGCCTGCAGCAGCTTTTCGCTCTCGGCGTTGCGCTCGCGCACCCAGGACAGGGCGCGCTGGCCCTGCACGTCCTCGAGCCAGAGGTAAGGGTCTTGGTCCTGGGTTTGGGACATGGCGGGAGCGTGGGCCAGCAGGCCGGCGGCGAGCGCGGCGATGGCGAAGAGAGCCTTCATGGATGGGGCATTTTCAGTGCAACGGGGTGGATCTCGACGCTGCGCGTGGCATCGCCGACCCAGACCTGGCCTTCCTGGACGGTGACCTGCAAGGTCATCGCGCGCGCCGCCAGCGCCGCCAGGGCCTGGCTCTGCGCGGCAGGAATCTGCCACACGGCGAGGTTGGCCAGGCGGGCCACCTTGGCCTGCAGTGGCGCCCACCAGATGGGTGTGGAGGCGCTGTAGCCATACAGCGTGACGCGTTCGGCACGGCCGCAGGCACGCGCCAGGCGGCGTTCGTCGGGCTGGCCGAGCTCGATCCAGTGGCGCAGCACGCCGGCCAGGCTGTGTTGCCACAGCGCCGGCTCGTCGCTGTCGGACAAGCCGCGCGCGAACTGCAGCGCGCCGTCGTGGTCGTCGGCCGGCACGTTCAGCGCCCAGGCGAGCAGCCGCACCATGAGGCGCTCGTCGGTCTCCGAAGGATGGCAGGCCAGCGTCAGCTGGTGCGAGGCGTACAGGGAGCGGTCCATGTCGGCGATCTCCACGCTCGCCTTGTGGATGGTGGACTTCAGTGCCATGGAAAACGTCTGGTTGGTATCGGGGCAGGGCAGGTGGGGCGGGACATGGGCGCGCTGGGAGGGGTCATGGCAGGGCAGCGCACTGTGCCACACGGGCGCACCGGGCTGCCGGGGTGGCATCATTCGAACTTTTGCCGGTGTGCCGGCGCTGCTCAGTGCGAGGATGTAGATGAAGCTGAAGACACTGCTGCTGGCCGCGGTTTGCGCGGCATCGTCGTCGCTGGTCCTGGCCCAGACCACGCCCAAGGTGGCCACGCCCGCGAAGACCGTGAAGCCGGCGAAGACGGTGAAGACCGAGCCGCCCGTGGCGGGCGACGCCAAGACCCTTTCCTACGGGTCGGGTTCGGGCGCCGGCGCCTTGCTCACGCGCGAGGAACTGCGTGCCTGCCTGAAGCAGGAGGAGTCGGTGCGCACGCGGCTGGCCGCGCTGCGCGAGCAGCGCCAGCCGCTGGACAAGGACAAGGAAGGCATCGCCGCCGACCAACTGGCGCTGCGCGAGCAGCGCGCGCCGCTGGACGACCTCAGGCGTCAGGCCGACGAGCTGGGTGCGCGCATGAAGGCCTTCTCGGCCAAGGTCGAGGCCTGGAACGCGAAGTCCGAGGAGTTCAACAACAACGATCGCCAGGGGCCACGCTTCGACCGCCAGCGTGCCGAGATCAAGCGCGAGCACGAGGAACTCGGCAAGGGACAGAAGGAACTGGAAGACGCCAAGGCCAAGCTGACGGCGGACAGCCAGGCTGCGGTGAAGGCCTACAACGACAAGGCCACGGCGCTCGACTTGCGGGCCAAGGAATGGAACCAGCGCAACGAGGAGTGGAACCGGACCTCGCGCGACATTGAAGCGAAACGCCAGGACTGGGTCGACAACTGCCACAACCGCCGCTACCGCGAGGACGACGAAACCGCCATCCGGCAGGGAAAGTAGGCTCGTCACCATGAGCGACAACCCCTTGCTGCAGGACTGGGACACGCCCTACGGCCTGCCCCCTTTCGAGCGCATTCGTGCCGCGCATGTGGAGCCGGCGCTGCGCGCCGCGATGCAGCAGCACCGCGCCGAGCTCGAGCTCATCGCCGCCGACCCGCAGCCGCCGGACTTCGACAACACGTTGGCGGCTTTCGATCGCGCCGGCCGGCGCCTGGCGCGCGTGGCCGCGGCGTTCTACAACCTCACCTCCTCGGCCACCAGCCCCGAGCTGCAGGCGGTGCAGCGCCGCATGGCCGCGCCCATGGCCGCGCACCACAGCGCCGTGGTCATGGACGCGGCGCTGTTCCGGCGCATCGACGCCCTGCACCGCGAGCGCGCCGCGCTGGGCCTCGCGCCCGAGGCCTTGCGCCTGCTCGAGCGCGTGCACCTGGACTTCGTGCGTGCCGGGGCCCGCCTGGCCGGCCCGGCGCAGCAGCGCTATGCCGAGGTGATGCAGCAGCTCGCCGGCCTGACGACGCGCTTCGCGCAGAACGTGCTGCACGACGAATCCACCTGGCAACTGCCGCTGCACGGCGACGCCGACATGGCCGGGCTGCCCGAGGCGCTGCGCGGCGCCGCGCACCAGGCGGCGGCCGAGCGCGGCCTGACGGGGGCCGTGATCACGCTGTCGCGGTCGCTGGTGGTGCCTTTCCTCACGTTTTCCGAGCGGCGTGACCTGCGCGAACAGGCCTGGCGCGCCTGGGTGGGCCGCGGCGAGCATGCCGGCGAGCACGACAACCGCGAAGTGGCGCGCGACATCCTGCGCCTGCGCCACGAGCAGGCGCGGGCGCACGGACATGAGAGCTACGCCGACTACGCGCTCAGCGACACCATGGCGGGTACGCGCGACGCCGTCGAGCGGCTGCTGGGTGAGGTCTGGCCGCGGGCACTGGCCGCGGTGGAGCGCGAACGCGCCGCGCTGCGCGAGGTGATGGCGGGTGCGGGCGCCACGGGCGAGATCGAGCCCTGGGACTGGCGCTACTGGGCCGAAAAGGTGCGCCGGCAGCGCTTCGCCATCGACGACGCCGAGGTCAAGCCCTATTTCCCGCTGCACCGCGTGGTGCAGGCGGCCTTCGACTGCGCGCAGCGGCTTTTCGGGCTGAGCTTCGAGCCGCGGGCGGACATCCCCGTGTACCACCCCGATGTCGTGGCCTACGAGGTGCGCGATGCCGCGGGCGAGGTGGCGGGCATCTTCTTGCAGGACAACTTCGCACGGCCGAACAAGCGCAGCGGGGCGTGGATGAGCGCACTGCGCTGGCAGAGCCGCAACATCGCGGGCGGCGGCCGGCAGCTGCCGGTGATCCTCAACAACAACAACTTTGCCCGCGCCGGCCAGGGCCCGGGGGACGAACCCACGCTGCTCTCGCTGGACGACGCGCGCACGCTGTTCCACGAGTTCGGCCACGGGCTGCACGGCCTGCTCTCGGAGGTGAGCTTCGAGCGCTTGTCGGGCACGCAGGTGCTGCGCGACTTCGTCGAGCTGCCCTCGCAAATATTCGAGCACTGGATCCTCGAACCCGAGGTGCTGCAGCGCCATGCGCGCCACTGGAAGAGTGGCGAGCCGATCCCCGCCGAGCTGGTGCAGCGCCTGCAGCGCGCGCGGCGTTTCAACCAGGGCTACGAGACCGTGCGCTACGCCGCCAGCGCCCTGGTCGACATGGCCGTGCACGCGCTGCCCGACGCCGAGCCACCGCCCGACCTGTGTGCCTGGGAGGCAGAGTGGCTGCGCCGCGCCGGCCTGCCGCATGGGGTCGGCATGAACCACCGCCTGGTGCACTTCCAGCACCTCTTCGCGAGCAGCGGCTATGCCGCTGGCTACTACGTCTACCTGTGGGCGGAGGTGCTCGACGCCGACGGCTACGGCGCCTTCGAGGAAGCCGGAAGTCCTTTCGATGCCGAAGTCGCGGGGCGCCTGAAGCGCCACGTCTACGCCGCCGGCAACAGCGTCGACCCCGGCGCGGCGTACGCCGCCTTCCGCGGGCGCGCCCCACGCGTGCAGCCTCTGCTGCACAAGCGCGGCCTGCTCGAGCCGGTGGAGCCCGGCGGCGCAGGCTAGGGCGCCGGGCCGAAGAGGGCCTCGATGGAGGCCATGAACGCCTTGAAGTCCAGCGGCTTGGTCCAGTAGTCGGACATCCCCGCTTGCAGCGCGCGCTGGATGTCCTCGGGCATGGCGTTGGCGCTCAGCGCGATGCACGGGATGGCCGCGGTGGCCGGCGTCTGGCGCAGCCGCCGCAGGACCTCGAAACCGTCGAAGTCGGGCAGTTGCATGTCGAGCAAGATGAGGTCGGGCCGCAGCGCCGCGGCCTGCGCCACGCCGCTCGCGCCGTCGACGGCGACATCGAGCCGCAGGTCGCTGCGCCGGGCCACGAGCTCGCCGATGATCATCGCGTTGATCGGGTTGTCCTCGATGTAGAGCAGGCGGTGCTGCGGGGCCGGGGGGCTGCTGGCGCGGTGGCCGTTCGCGGGCAGGGGGGCGTGGGCATCCGGGCCTGCCGGCAGGGGTGGCGGCGCCACCACACCGCTTGCGCAGGGCGCGGCGAGCCGCACCTCGAAGACGCTGCCCCGGCCCGGCTCGCTTTGCACGTGGACCGTCCCGCCCATGCGCTCGACCAGCGCCTTGACGATGGCCAGCCCGATGCCCGTGCCCTCGCTGGTTTCGTTTTCCCGGCCCAGGCGGTTGAAGGGCTCGAAGAGGTGCTCGAGTTGCTGCGCGTCGAGCCCCTGGCCGGTGTCGGAAACGCGCACCCGCACCTGCGCGCCGCAGTCCAGGGCCTCGACGACGACGCTGCCGCCCGGCCGGTTGTACTTGATGGCGTTGGAGAGCAGGTTGAGCAGCACCTGGCGCAGCCGCGTGGGGTCGGCGATGGCAGTGGCATCGAGCGCCCCGCTGCGCAGCGTGACGCGGTGGCGCTCGCACAGCGGTGCCAGCATGGGCAGGGACTCGGTCACCAGCTCGCGCAGGGGCACGGCCTGCAAGCTGATGCTCATCTCGCCGCCCTCCAGGCGCGAGAGGTCGAGCACGTCGTTGATCAGGCTCAGCAGGTGCTGGCCGGCCGAGCGGATCTGCTCCAGGCGACGGCGCCGGGCGTGGGCCGGCGCGTCCTGGTCCTGCGGCTCTTCGGCGAGCAACAGCTGGGAGAAACCGAGCACCGCGTTCAAGGGAGTGCGCAGTTCGTGGCTCATGCGCGAGAGGAACTTCGATTTGGCCAGGCTCTGGCTGTGGCTGAGTTCGCGGGCCTGGCGCTCGGCCTCGGCCATGCGCCGGTCGGTGACGTCCCAGTTCACGCCGATGCGCCGACGCTCCCCGCTGAGCTCGTCGCGCAACTCGAGCGAGCGCGACGCCAGCCAGCGCACGCTGCCGTCGGGCCAGAGCACGCGGAACTCCTGATCCAGCGTCGCGCCGGCGGTTTCGGGCTCGCGCAGGAAGAGCCTCACGCGGTCCAGGTCCTCGGGGTGCACGCAGGCCAGCCGCTCGGCCTCGGTCGTGGCCCGAGGCGCGGCAGCGCGCCCGCGCAGCAACCACATCTGCTCGTCCCAGATCGCCTCCCCCGTGCGCAGGTCGAGCTCCCAGGTGCCCAGGCCGGTGCCGCGGGCGGCCAGCGCCGCGCGCTCGTTGGCGCTGCGCAGCGCCATCTCGATGTGTCGCCGCTCGGTGAGGTCGAGCGCCACGCCAACGAAGGCCAGCGCGCGGCCCTCATCGTCGCGCTCGACCACGCGGCGCGTCATCACGTGGCGCCAGGATCCGTCCGCTCGCCGGTAGCGCGCCTCCATGTCGACGGGGTCCGCGCTGGCCAGGGCCGCCCTGGCAGAGGCGAGTTCCTGGTCCAGGTCATCCGGGTGGATGAATGCCCGCATTTCCTCGACGGCCAGCCCCTCGGGCCGGGCCGGTATGCCGAGCACGCGGCAAGCCTGCTCGTTGCAGTGCGTGCGGCCGCTGGCCAGGTCGTGACGCCAGATGGCGATATTGCCCAGGTCCACCGCCAGCGCCAGCAGCGCGGCCGACGCGTCGATCGCGCTGGCCGTGCGGGGCGGGGCGGAGGCGTCTT